>JBATEB010000305.1:0-2652 GCA_049663805.1 Burkholderiales bacterium
CGCCAACAGCGCCCGCGCCCGCTCGGCATCGCCGGCGGCGGCGCTCAGCAGCGCCTGGGTGCGCCACAGCTCCGCCAGGCACCAGCGTTCTTCGGTACGCTCGCTGCGTTCGACCGCCTCGGCGAGCAGCGCGGTCGCTTTCGGCGCATCGGCGCGCGCGTAGGCGGCCTGCGCCATGGCGCCGTGCCAGGCGGGAAGAAACAGCTCCGCGCCGGTGGCGGTGAATGCCGCGAGGCTCCGTTCCATCGCTTCGCAGCCGTCGTTCAGCTCGCCGGTGGCGATGCGGCGCAGCGCCTCGAGCGCGAGCGCCAGGGCGAGAAACACCTGCAGCTTCTGCTCGCGGCAAAGCGCGATCGCCTCGGCCAGCATTTCCCGCGCCTGCGCCGCGCGAGCGCAGTTGAGCGCATGCCAGGCGGCGAACGTGAGCCCGTAGGCGATGCTGAACGGATGGTCGGTGCGGCGGGCGAGCTCCATCGCTTCGCGGCTGAATCGATCGGCGGCGTCCGGCTCGCCGAGCATCCAGGCGTTCCAGCTCTGGTAGCTGCGGATCACCATGCCCGGGTCCTGGCCGTAGCGCAGGATGTGCACGAGAAAATCCTCGGGCGCGTAAGCGTCCCACGCGGTCGCGAAATCCTCCGCTGCCGAACGGAACTCGCCCTGAAAGTAGCGCGTGATGCCGCGCACCATGTGCGCCTCGGTGCGCAGCTCGGCGCTGTCCGGCGTTGCGGCGAGCGCGACCAGCTGCTCGGCCAGTTGCCGCGCCTCCTGGTGCAACGCCCGGACGCAGTGGAACGTCCATAAACCGAACAGCACCGGAAACACCGCCGGCGGATTGCCGAGCAGGTCGCAGAGCCCGCGGGCGCGCGAGTACACCGCGCTCACTTCCGCGTCGGCGTAGCCCTTGGCGGCCATCAACGCCGGTCCGAGAGTGGTCTGCAGGCGCAGCTCGGTCTGCAATTTTCCCGCGCTCTGCGGCAGCGCCTGCACCGCCGCCAGACCGGCTTGAGCATGCTGCGTCGCCTCGAGAATCGCGAAACGGGCGAGCGCCTGCGACGCGGCGCGCGACCAGTAATCCGCCGCCGGCGCCATCTCCCCGGCATGCTGGTAATGATGCGCGGCCAGTTCCGGCTGGCGTTCGGTGCGCTCGGGGAAGCGTTCCACCAGCGCCGCGACCACGCGCCGGTGCCGCTCGCGTCGCTCGGCGACATCGAGCGATTCATAGGCGGCGTCGCGAATCAGCGCGTGCTTGAAGCGGTAGGTGACATCGGGCGCATAACCCTGGCGCAACACCAGCCCGCTCGCCGCCAGGGCGTGCAGCACGCCGTCGATCTTGTCGGCCGGCCAGGCCTGGCTCGCTTCCAACAGGGCGCGGTCGAACTCGCGTCCGAGGACGGCGGCGGTCTGCGCCAGGTCCTTGGCATCGCCCAGTCGGTCGAGGCGCGCGAGCAGGGCGTCGCGCAGGGTCCACGGCACCTCGACGGCGGCGCTCGACGGAAGCGGGCTCGCGGTCCCGGCGCGGTTCCCGGAGTCGGCCGTTTCGACCAGGGCGGCGGCCAACTCCTCGATGAAAAGCGGGTTGCCGTCGGACTTCTCCAGCGCGTAGCTGCGCTCGCGCGCGTCGAGGACGCGGGCGCCGGGCACGGCATCCAGCATCTCCGCCGCCTGCGTCCTGCGCAGGCGCGTCAAGCCGATGCGGGTGACCTCCGCGACGTTCCCCCAGAGCGATCTGAACTCCGGGCGATGCGTGCCCACGATCAGCGGCCCCCGTGCGGCGCTCGCCAGCCGCAGCCGCTCCAGGAATTCGAGCGTGGTCGGATCGGCCCAATGCAGGTCCTCGAAGACGAGCAGACAGGGCTCGCGCGCGGCGCGTGCCAGCAGCAGCCGGGTCAACGCGTCGAGCGTCTTTTCCTTCAGCGCCTCCGGCGTCAGCGAAATGCGCCGGCTCCATTCCGGCTCGGGCACGCCGAGCAGCCGGATCATCGCCAGCCGCAGCTCGGGCTCGAGCAACTCGTGTTCCGCGAGGAAAGCGGTCAGGCGCTCCAGCGCGTCCGCGGGTGCGCTTTCTCCGTGAGCGCCGAATATCGCCTGCCGCAGAAACCCGCTCACCGGCCGCAACGGCGACGCGCCCTCGTGCGGGCTGCACAGGCATTCCATGACCCAGGCGCCGGATTCGCCGGCGACCCGGACTTTGAACTCGTACACCAGCCGCGATTTGCCGATGCCCGCCTCGCCGGCGATCAGCACGGGCGGGTGATCGCTCTCCCGGCAGCGCGCCCACGCCTCCTGCAACAGCCCCAGCTCGTGCGTGCGAGCCACGAACGGCGTCAGCTCGCCCGCGGCGAACGTCGCCATGCGGCCGCGCGCCGGTGCCGCGTCGACCACGCGATAGACCTCGGGCGCGTTCGGCTCGGCGCCGGCGGGCGCGACCGGCTCGGCGCCCACGTAGCCGCGCACCAGCGCGTAACTCGAACGCGCGAGCCGCAGTTCCCCGGTCTCGCCGGCGGCGGCGAAACGCATGGCTTGTTCGAATACGTCGCCGCCCAGGACCGGCTCCGTCCGATCGCGCGATACCACCCACGCCGGGCCGGCCGCTATCGCGGAGGCCGGCCGCCGGCCGCGCAGCGACAGGCCGCAGCGCACCGCGCGCTGCGC
>JBATEB010000306.1:0-2216 GCA_049663805.1 Burkholderiales bacterium
GTCGTGCCCACACCCGCCGAGGCGCAGGTGAGTTTCCCTTTTTGTGCGCGCGCGAGGGCGATCAGTTCGGAAGGCGTCCCCGCGGCGACGGAAGGATGCAGCGCGAGCAGGCTCTCCGCTTCGATCGCAAGCGCAATCGGAGTGAAGTCCTTGGCCGAGTCGTAGGGCATCTTGGAGTACAGGCTCGCGTTCAGCGCCTGCGTGCCGATGCTGCCCATCAATATCGTGTAGCCGTCGGGCGGCGCCTTCGCTACGATCTCGGCGCCGATGTTGCCGCCCGCCCCGGAGCGGTTCTCCACCACCACCGGCTGGCCCCAGGCCTGGCTCAATCGGCTGCCGATGATGCGCGCGAACACGTCGGCGATGCCGCCGGCGGGGAAGGGGACGACGTAGCGGATCGGCTTCTGCGGATAATTCTGCTGCGCCAAGGCCGCCGGCGCGGAGAGCAGGGTGGCGAACAAGGCAATGAAGTGTCGCGGCATGGCGCCATGCTAGCGCAACCCGGCGTAACATGGCCGTCATGGACTCCAAACCGAAGCTCGCCTGCAGCCCGAACGGGCCCTACTACCTGCTGAACGACATGAAAGTCACGCCGGTGCCGAATCTGCGCCGGTCCTCGGGCGAGGCCTGCGCCACGGTGCGCGGGGTCGCGCTGTGCCGCTGCGGCGCTTCGAAGAACAAGCCTTTCTGCGACGGCTCGCACAGCACCCTCCGTTTCAGCGACCGCAATGCCGCGGATCCGGGCAAGGACTCGCGCAAGAGCTATGCCGGCAAGCGCATCACGATTCTCGACAATCGCGCGATTTGTTCCCATGCGGGGGTCTGCACCGACGAGCTGAAGTCGGTGTTCCGCCAGCACGACGAGCCGTGGATCGCCCCGGACGGCGCCGAGGTGGAGAAGGTCATCGCGACGATCAAAAAGTGTCCCTCGGGCGCGCTCGGCTATGCGATCGAGGGGATCGAGCCCGAGGCGCCGGAGCGCCCGCCGATGATCACCGTGACCGACAACGGGCCGTACGCGGTCACCGGCGGCGTCGAGCTCATGGGCGTGAAGTTCGGGCAGGGCGCCTCGAGCGAGCACTACACGCTGTGCCGCTGCGGCGCCTCGAAGAACAAGCCCTTCTGCGACGGCTCGCACTGGGACGCGGGATTTCGCGATCCGGCCTGAGGGTCGGTTGCCCGAACGCCGCCTCAGGTAGTAAGATCCGACTACCTGACTTCGTCCCGCGCTCAACCATGACCTTGGCCGCCACCAGCCTGAAGCTTCCCCAGCGTCTCAAGTCGCGCGTCGAGCGCCTGACCAAGCGCTCGAAAGAATCGCCGCACGCGTTCATGATCCGGGCGATCGAGGAGCAGGTTCAGGCGGAGGAGCTGCATTCGAGGTTTCTCGCCGACGCGGCGCGCGCCGACGAAGCGATGCAGCGGACCGGCGCAGGGTACGCGGCCCAGGACGTCCACGCCTACCTCGAAGCGAAAGCGGCCGGCCGGACCGCGCGGAAGCCCAAGCCGGTCAAATGGCGAAGATAATCTACGCGCGCGAAGCGCTGGAAGATTTCGACCGCATCATCGATCGCCTTCTCGAAACCTCGCCGGAGACTGGAGCGGCGACCCTCGCGCATATCCGGAGGGCCATCGAGATTCTCGAGGAGCACCCGCTGATCGGCCGCCGAGCCGATGAGGAAAGGCGGGAGCTGGTGATGCTGCGCGGAACGAGCGGCTATCTCGCCTTGTACCGGTTCGATCCCGCGCACGGCGTGGTGCGGATACTGCGAATCCGGCATCAGCGCGAGGCCGGATATCGCGGAGCGTGAACGCCGGGATAGCTCTGTTGCGCCAAGGCCGCCGGGGCGGCGAGGAGGCCGGCGCACAGGGCGACCAACGGCATGGCCCCGCCATGCCATGACTCGGGGATCCACGTTGAATCGTAGCGACCGATTTCTCGGAGTCCTTGCCGCGGCCGCCCTGCTGCACCTCGGCGCGTGCGTCGCGCCCGTCGAAGATCCCGGCGACTCCCGGGCGCCGGCCGCGAATCCCCCGGACGCGTTCACCACCGCCGATGGCGTTCGTTTGCCGATCAGGACCTTTTCCGCCGGCGAGCATCCGAAAGCCGTGCTGGTCGCTTTGCACGGTTTCAACGACTACGGCCGGTTCATCGAGGATCCGGCCCGATACTTTGCCCAGGCGGGGATCAAGACCGTGGCCTACGATCAGCGGGG
>JBATEB010000307.1:0-4409 GCA_049663805.1 Burkholderiales bacterium
GCGTTTCAGCGGCGCTGAAAGCGGTGATCCGGGCAATCTGCCAGACGCAGGGCTGGGATTGCGGGCGCTTCTTCCGCGCCGACGAGGAAGCGGGCGTGCTGCGCTTTTCGGAGTTCTGGAGCCGGCCCGGGCCGCAGTTCGACCGCTACATCGAACATTCGCGCGCGCTCACCTACCCCCGCGGGCGCGGTCTCGCCGGCAGCGTGTGGAAATCGGGAACGCCGATCTGGATCGCGAATATCACGCGCGACACCCGCGCTTCACAAAGGGCGATCGCGGCGGAGGCGGGCATGCGCGGTGCCCTCGTTTTCCCCGTGATCTCCGAGGAGAAGGCGCTCGGAGTCCTGTCCTTCAGCAGCCAGGAGATCCGCGAGCCGGACGACTACCTGCTGCAGGCGATCCGGGTGATCGGTTCGCAGATCGGCGAATTTCTCAGGCGCAAGCGCGCGGAGGAGGTGTTGCGCGAGAGCGAGGAGCGCTTCCGCAGCCTGACCGAGCTGTCCTCGGACTGGTATTGGGAGCAGGACGAGAATTTCCGTTTTACAAAAGTGTCCGACAGCCTGCAGCGGCGCATCGGCCCGATGCCGTACTCGGTGATCGGAAAGACCCGCTGGGAACTGCCCTCGCAATATATAACGGACGCCGACTGGGCGGCGCACCGCGCCCGGCTGGAAGCGCACCAGCCGTTCCGCGATCTCGAATGGCACCGGATCGACAGCCAGGGCGAGCTCCATATCGCCAGCATCAGCGGCGAGCCGATTTTCGACGCCGAGGGCCGGTTCCGCGGCTACCGGGGAATCGGCCGCGACATCACCCAGAGCAAGCGCGCCGAGGAAGCGTTGCGCCGCTTTCGCGCCTCGATGGACATGTCCGGGGACATGATCCTGCTGGTCGACCGCGCAACGATGGCCTTTGTCGACGTCAACGAGACCGCCTGCCGCAACCTCGGCTACTCGCGCGAGGATTTTCTCTCGCTCGCTCCCGAAGACATCCTTCCGATGACCCGGAAAGAGCTGGAGACCGCCTACGACGAGATGATCGCCGGCGGAGCCGCGCAGCGCATGCGCAGCCAATACCTGTGCAAGGACGGCTCGACGCTTCCCTTCGAATCGGTCCGGCGGGCGATGCGCTCCGGAGACAGCTGGACCATCGTCATCATCGCGCGGGACGTGCGCGAACGCATCGCCCAGGAAGAAGCCCTGCAAAAGAGCAACGAACGCTTCGACGTGGCGGTGCGCGCCACCAACGACGTGATCCGGGATTGGAACCTGGTTACCGACACTTTGTGGTGGAACGACAATTTCTCCAGGGTATTCGGCTACCCGCAGCAGGGCGAGGACCGCAGCATCAAGTCCTGGTACGAGGGCATCCATCCCGACGACCAGGGCCGGATCATCGCGGGCATCCACCGCCTGATCGATGCGGGCGTCGAGAACTGGAGAGAGGAATACCGCTTCCGGCGCCGGGACGGGACTTTCGCGCACGTACTGGACCGCGGGCAGGTCATGCGGGACGGCGCGGGCCGGGCGGTGCGCATGATCGCGGCGATGGCCGACGTCACCCCGCAAAAGGAGGCGGAAGAGCGCATCCACAGCCAGGCGCTGCAGCAGCGCCTCATCGCCGAATTCGGCCAGCAGGCCTTCGCCAGCAGCGACCTGGAGGACGTGCTCACCCGCGCGGTGGAACTCGCCTCGGTGATACTGACGGCCGACTACTGCAGCGTCCTCGAGCTCGATCCGGGCGGCAAGCACCTGGTCAACAAGGCGGCCGCCGGCTGGTCGGGCGAGCTCGGTGGAAGTCGCGCGGTGCCGGTACGACCCGGCGGTCCGATCGAGTTCGTGCTGTCGCACCGCGAGCCCCTGGTGGTCGCCGACTTGAGCCAGGACCCGCGGTTCCTCAATTCGCCGCTCCTGGGGCTCGGCGCGCGCAGCGGCATCATGGTTCCCATTTTCGGGACGACCGGCGCTTTCGGGACACTGGACGTGTTCGCCAAGGACAGCAGGCACTTCAGCGAGGAGCACGTGAGCTTCCTTCAGAGCATCGCCAATATTCTGGCGGTGGCCATCGAGCGCAAGAGCGCGGAGGATCGCCTGGCCTACCTCGCGCAGTTCGACGCGCTCACCGGCCTTCCCAACCGGCACCTGTTCCATGACCGCCTGCTGAAGACCATGGCGAACGCGCGGCGCACCGGGCATCCCATGGCGGTCCTTTTCGTCGACCTCGACCATTTCAAGCTGGTGAACGACACCCAGGGCCACAGCGCCGGCGACAGGCTGCTGAAGGAAGCCGCGGTCCGCCTCACCCAGTGCGTGCGCGGCGGCGATACCGTGGGCCGGTTCGGAGGCGACGAATTCGGCGCGATCATTTCGGATCTTTCGAGGCCCGGCGACGCCGGTACCGTGGCGCAGAAGGTGCTCGATGTCCTGGCGCTGCCGTTCCGGCTGGATGCGCACGAAACCTATGTCAGCGCGAGCATCGGCATCACGCTGTTCCCGAGCGACGGCGACAACCCCGAGGCGCTGGTGATGAACGCCGACACCGCCATGTATCGCGCCAAGGAGCAGGGGCGCAATATCTACCAGTACTTCACCCGCGAAATGAACGAGCGCGCGATCGCGCGAGTGCAGACGGAAGCGGCGTTGCGCCGGGCGATAGAGCGCGGGGAGCTTCTCCTCCGCTACCAGCCCAAGGTCGACCTCCGCACCCGCCTCATCTGCGGGTTCGAGGCGCTGCTGCGCTGGCAGCACCCCGAGAAGGGCCTCGTCCTGCCGGGAGAATTCGTTTCCGTCCTGGAGGACACGGGCCTGATCGTGCAGGTGGGCGAGTGGGTCCTGCGCGAAGTATGTTCGCAGATCCGGGCGTGGCAGGGCGAGTCCCTGGAGGTCAGGCCGGTGACGGTCAACCTCTCCGCGCGCCAGTTCCAGCAGAAGGACTTCGAAGCCATCGTGCGGCACGTCCTTCGGGAAGCGAACGTCGATCCGGTCCTGGTGCAATTCGAGCTGACCGAGACCCTGTTGATGAGCGACCCGGAAGGCGCCGCGCGCACGCTGCGCGGACTGAAGGATTCCGGCTTCAAGATCTCGGTGGACGACTTCGGCACCGGCTATTCGAGCCTGGCCTACCTCAAGCGTTTTCCGATCGACGCCCTCAAGATCGATGGGTCCTTCGTCAGGGACATCACCTCCGACCCGGAAGACGCCGCGATCGCGCTCGCGATCATCGGGCTGGCGCACAGCCTCAAGCTCAAGGTCGTGGCCGAAGGCGTTGAGACGCGCGAGCAGCTCGAGCTGCTCGCGGCGAACGACTGCGACGAGATGCAGGGATTTCATTTTTCGGCCCCCGCGACGGCCAAGGAGTGCGCAAGCATGCTGCGCGAAAACCGGCGCCTGGCGTGAGCGCGATGTTCGAGCCGGTCGGGGTATCATCGCGATCGCACATGCAAGAAAACTCCCTCGTCCTGCTGAAACCCCACACCCGCGACCTCGGCGGTTTTTCCGTCCGGCGCGTCCTTCCGGGGGTGCCTCACCGCATGGTCGGCCCCTTCATCTTCTTCGATCACATGGGGCCGGCGGATTTCGCGCCCGGCACCGGCATCGACGTGCGCCCGCACCCGCACATCGGCCTCGCGACCGTGACCTACCTGTTCGAAGGCGAAATCGTCCACCGCGACAGCCTGGGCACGGTGCAGGCGATCGCGCCGGGCGACGTCAACTGGATGACCGCGGGCCGCGGCATCGTGCATTCGGAGCGCACCGGTCCGGAGTTGCGCCGCAACGGCGCGCGCCTGCAGGGGTTGCAGACTTGGGTGGCTCTGCCCGGGAGCAAGGAGCTCGCCGACCCGGGATTCAGCCATCACCCCAGGGCGACGCTGCCGCTCGTTTCGTCGCCGGGAGTGCAGTTGCGCGTCGTCGCGGGGAACGCGTTCGGCAAGCGCTCGCCCGCGCCCGTCCTCACGCCGACGCTGTTCGTGGGCGTCGAAATCGAAGCCGGCCGCGCCTTCGAGCTCGACGCCGAGCACGAAGAACGCGCGGTGTACGCGCTGGAAGGTGACGTGACCGTGGCCGGGACGCCCCTGCCGCCGCAGCACATGGCCGTCGTCGAGCAGCGCCGCCCGGTGGAAGTGAAGGCGCTCACGCGCGCGCGCCTGATGCTGGTCGGCGGGGAAAAAATCGACGGCGAGCGGTTCATCTGGTGGAACTTCGTCGCCAGTTCCCGCGAGCTGATCGAGGAGGCGAAGGTTCGCTGGCGCGACAATCGCTTTGCGCGGGTCCCGGGCGAGACCGAATTCATCCCGCTGCCGGATGGCTAGATTGCGCGACCCCGCTCCCGTTCCCATCCGCCTCAAGGACTACGCGCCGCCCGCTTTCCTGATCGAGAGGGTGGAGCTCGACGTCGAGGTCTACGAGGAC
>JBATEB010000308.1:0-34225 GCA_049663805.1 Burkholderiales bacterium
CAGCAGGGCCGCGCCCACGCCTTTGCCGCGCCAGGCCCGGAGCACGGCCATCCTGCCGATCCGGCCCCCGGGCAGGAGCCGCGCCGTTCCCACGGCAAGCCCGTCCGTGTCGCAGGCGAGGGCGTGATCGCCGCGCGCGTCCCACTCGTCCCATTCCAGCGCGCGCGGCACGCCCTGCTCCTCGATGAACACTTTTTCCCGGACCGGGCGCGCCAGCGGCAGTGCCTCGGACCAGGAGAGGATGCGGACTGTGAACGGAGCTGCCACGACTCCCCAGTATAATCAGCGTCGATGAAAAGCCTCTGGAACGACTCAGAAGCCGGGCAATTCCAGGGTGACCTCGGCCTGCGTGTCTACACCTCGCGACTGCTCGGCCGCGACAAGTCGCTGGTGCTGCACGGCGGCGGCAACACCTCGGTCAAGATCCTCGAGAGGAACCTCTTCGGTGAAGAGGAGATCATCCTCTACGTCAAAGGCAGCGGCTGGGATCTGGAGACGATCGAGCCGCAGGGGTTCTCGCCGGTCAGGCTCGCGCACGTGCTGCGCCTTGCGGAATTGCCGTCGCTGTCCGATCCCGAGATGGTCAACCAGCTGGTCACGCACATGCTGCGCGCTTCCGCGCCGGCGCCTTCGATCGAGACCCTCCTGCACGGCCTCATGCCGCAGAAGTTCGTCGATCACACCCATGCCGACGCCGTGCTCTCGGTGACCAATACCCCGGACGGCGAGGGGCGCATCCGTGAAATCTACGGAAAGCGCTGTGTCGTCATCCCCTATCTCATCCCGGGCTTCGATCTGGCGCGGTATTGCGCGCGCGAATTCAAGCGCCAGGGGGCACCCGAAACGATCGGCATGGTGCTGCTCAACCACGGGATCTTCTCTTTCGGCGAGACCGCGCGCGAGGCCTACGAGCGCATGATCGAGCTGGTGACCCTCGCCGAGGAGCACCTGGAGTCGAATCGCGCCCGGGTCTTCGCGCCGAAATCCGCGCCGCCCGCGAACCCGGATCCGGAGGCGCAGGCCGGTCTGCGCCGCCGGATCTCCGAGCTGGCCGGCACTCCCATGATCCTGCGCACCCTGAGCGACTCGCGCACGCTCGGCTTTGCCGTGCACCCGGACCTCGCGCGCATCTCGCAGCAGGGCCCGGCCACCCCCGATCACGTGATCCGCACCAAGCGCACGCCCATGCTCGGCGGCGACGTCGATCGCTATGCGAAGGAATACCGGCGCTATTTCGACGAGCACGCGCCCGGGGCGAAGGAGCCGAAGACGATGCTCGATCCGGCGCCGCGCGTGGTGCTCGACCCGGCCTTCGGGCTCGCCGCCGCCGGACGGACGGCGAAGGACGCCGCGATCGTCGCCGAGATCTACGATCATACGATCGATGTCATCCTGCGCGCGGAAGCCCTCGGCGGCTTCCGCGCCTTGCCGGCGAAGGACCTTTTCGACGTCGAGTACTGGGACCTCGAGCAGGCCAAGCTCAGGAAAAGCGGCAAGCCGCCTGCTTTCGCGGGCGAGGTCGCGCTCGTCACCGGCGCCGCCTCCGGCATCGGCAAGGCGGCGGTCGCGGCCTTCCTCGAGCGCGGGGCGGCGGTCGTCGGCCTGGATCTCGACGCAAGAATCGAGTCGCTGCACCGGCGCGCGGATTTTCTCGGCCTGCGCTGCGACGTCACCGACGAAGCGGGGGTGCGCGCCGCGCTCACGCGGGCGGTGCTCGCCTTCGGCGGCATCGACATGCTGGTCCTGAACGCCGGGGTTTTCCCCGCGAGCCGCAGGATCGCCGATCTGCCGGCCGAAGAGTGGCGCCGCGCGATGACGGTGAATCTGGACGCCAATCTGCTCATGATGCGCGTCGGCTACCCGTTCCTCAAGCTCGCCCCGCGCGGCGGACGCGTGGTGGTGATCGGCTCGAAGAACGTTCCCGCTCCGGGCCCAGGCGCTTCGGCCTACTCCGCCTCCAAGGCGGCGCTCAACCAGCTCGCCCGGATCGCCGCGCTCGAATGGGGTTCGGACGGAATACGCGTCAATACCGTCCACCCCAACGCGGTGTTCGACACCGGTTTGTGGACCGAGGAAGTGCTCGCGCAGCGGGCGAAGCAGTACGGAATGAGCGTCGCCGAGTACAAGACGAACAACGTTCTCAAGACCGAGGTCGGCAGCCGCGACGTTGCCGAGCTGGCGGCGGAGATGTGCGGGCCGCTGTTCGCCAAGACCACGGGCGCGCAGGTGCCGGTGGACGGCGGCAATGAGCGCGTCATCTGAGGCGCCGGTCCAGACGCTGCGCTGGCGGGACGCTCGCCTGGAGCTGATCGACCAGCGCGTTCTTCCCGCCCGCTTCGAGTACGTCACCTGCTCGAACGCCCTAGAGGTCGCCGAGGCCATCCGCGCGATGGTCGTGCGCGGTGCGCCCGCGATCGGTTGCGCCGCCGCCTTCGGGGTCGCGCTCGAGGCGCAGCGCCAGCAGCACCGCAACCGAGCCGGGTTCGACGCCGCGATGAAAACCGCGTTCGAGACCCTCGCCGCGAGCCGGCCGACCGCGGTGAACCTCTTCTGGGCGCTGGAGCGCATGCGCGCGGTGCTTGCTGGAGCGAGCGACCCCAAGACCGCGGCCGATCGGCTCGTCGATGCCGCGCTCGCGCTCATGCAGGCCGACATCGAAATCAATCGTTCCATCGGGCGTGCCGGCGCGGCACTGGTCGCGGACGGCGCCCGGGTCCTGACCCATTGCAACACCGGCGCCCTCGCCACCGCCGGGCACGGTACGGCGCTCGGGGTCGTCCGTTCCGCGCGCGACGCGGGCAAGCGCATCTCGGTGATCGCGAGCGAGACCCGCCCCTATCTCCAGGGCGCGCGCCTCACCGCGTGGGAAATGATCCAGGAGAAGATCCCCGTCACGCTGATCACGGACAGCATGGCGGGGCACCTGATGCGCCTCGGAAAAATCGATCTCGTTCTCGTCGGCGCGGACCGCATCGCCGCGAACGGGGACGTGGCCAACAAGATCGGCACCTATACCCTTGCGGTGCTCGCAGAGCACCACCGCATTCCGTTTTACGTCGCGGCGCCGCTCTCCTCTATCGATACCTCCGCGGCGGACGGCAGCGCGATCCCCATCGAGGAGCGCGACCCCTCCGAAGTCACCGGCTACGGCGGCATGCGGTGGGCGCCCGAGGGCGTCGCGGTCGCCAACCCTGCCTTCGACATTACCCCGGCCGCTCTGGTGAGCGGACTGTTCACCGAAAAGGGCGTGATCACGCGGCCCGACAGGCTCAAGATCCGCGCCCTGTTCCCGGCTTGAGCATGCGCGCGGCGTTTCGCGCGCCGGCAGGCCTCGCCTCACTCGGTACTCATGGGCGCCGCCGGCGCCTTCGCATCGGCCGTGCCGATGCGCTCGTATTCAGCGATCACCTGAGCGCCCAGCAACAGCAGCGTGGCCGCGATCTCCAGGCTGAGCAGCACCACGATGGCCGTCGTGAGCGATCCGTATACGATGTTCACCTGCGACAGCGTGCCGAAATACCATACCAGTCCGTGGCGGATGATTTCCCACAGCAGGCCCGCCGTGACCCCGCCCATCAGGGCGTGCGACAGCGGAATCCGGCCGACCGGCATGAAAAAATAGAGGGAGCTGAGGAGCAGGACTTCGGCCGCCACGCCGACGAAATAAAGAGCCAGGCGCGAGGAAAGACCGAACGGCCAGTCGTGACCCAGGACAACGACGTTCTCGCCCCGGACCGCCGGCAGCACGGTGAGCACGATCGTTCCCGCGAATAGCGCCACCCCGATGAATGCGATGTAGCCGAAGGGCAGGAGCGCCGAGACGATGAAGTGCCGCCTGCGCGCCACCACGCGATGCAGGAATATCACGGAGATCGCGTTCTCCAGGACGGTGAAGGCGAGCGAGCTGAATACCAGCATGGTCCCCAGCAGCACCCAGCCGAGCACGTCGGCGTGCGGGAGAAAGGCCGCCAGCTCCCGCACCACCGCTTTCGATTGGCCCGGCACCACCCACTCCAGCGCGCGGCGCACGGTCTCGAGCAGCACCGCCTGGTCGATCACATGCGACAGCGCGATCACCATCAGGATCAGCAGCGGCACCAGGGAAAGCAGCGTGTAGTACGCCACCGCGCCCGCCAGAAGCAGCCCCTGATTTGCGCGAAACGCCCTGATCACCTGCAGCGCGAACGCGCCCGGGTGCGTGAGCACCTGGGCGGTTCGTGAATGGATGAGAGGCATCGTTCGGCGCCGGCGGGGCGGGCTCGGCACGGCGCCCGTCGGGGCAGTGCTGCGGTTGCCTGAAGCGCCGGCGCGAGCGGGTCCGTTGGTATCGTACCCGCACACGCGCCGTGACTCCACCGGGATATCGTTCGAATACCCCGGCCATAGGTTCGCTGCCGCACATAGTTCCCCGGAGAGGGCGCATACACTTTCAGGGTACGTCCACACACGCGAGAGGCGGCGGCGTTGAGACTGAACCAGTCGGTTGATCGGTGCAGGATCGCGGGATGCCTGGCGGCAACGGTGGTTGCGGCGCTTGCCGGATGCAGCTCGCTGCCGATCATCGTTCCCGACATGGCAAGGCGTCCGCCCGTTCAGCTCGAGGGCGCGCGCGGTCCCCTCACTCCCCAGCAGAGCAAGGCGATCCTCGACCGGCTCGGGAGCCGGGGCGAGGAGACCAGCATCTTCGACCGGCATATGGCGCTGGAACAAGCGATCGTCGGGAGTCCCTTGATGGTGGGCAACAAGGTGGTCCTGCTGCCGGACGGTCCGACCACTTTTCAGCGCATGTTTGCCGCGATCCGCGGCGCGAAAGACCATATCAACCTGGAAACCTACATCATCGAGGACGATGAGGTGGGAAATCGCTTCGCCGACGCCCTCATCCGGAAGCAGGCGCAGGGCGTGCAGGTGAGCCTCATCTACGACAGCGTGGGAGCGATGAACGCGCCCCAGTCATTCTTCAAGCGGCTCACCGACGGCGGCATCAAGGTCCTGGAGTTCAACCCGATCAACCCGCTGACTGTCAAGAAGGGCTGGGACGTCAATTTGCGCGATCACCGCAAGCTGCTGATCGTCGACGGCCGGACCGCGTTCCTCGGCGGGATCAACATCAGCAGCGTCTATTCGGGCGCATCCTTCAGCCAGCGCTCCAAGCAGCGCCCCGAAGGGGGACCGCCCTGGCGCGATACCCACCTGCTGGTCGAAGGTCCCGTGGTCGGCGAGTTCCAGAAACTGTTTCTCGCGACCTGGGAGAAGCAGAAGGGCGAAACGCTCGCGCCGAGGAAATATTTCCCGCAGCTCGAAAACAGGGGCAAGGAGGTGGTGCGCGCCATCGGCAGCTCGCCCGACGAACCCTACAGCCTGATCTACGCGACGCTGATTTCGGCGATCGGAAGCGCCGAAACCGCCGTGCTCCTGACGAATGCCTATTTCGTCCCCGATCCGCAGTTGCTCGCGGCACTCAAGGACGCCGTGCAGCGCGGCGTGGACGTCAAGCTCATCCTGCCGAGCAACACGGATTCCTGGCTGGTGTTCCACGCGGGGCGCTCCTACTACACCGAGCTGCTGGTCGCGGGAGTGGAGATCTACGAGCGGCGCGATGCGCTGCTGCACTCCAAGACCGCGCTCATCGACGGCGTGTGGTCGACCGTGGGATCGACCAACCTCGACTGGCGCAGCTTCCTGCACAACGAAGAGGTCAACGCCGTCATCCTGGGACAGGAGTTCGGCGCGCAAATGCGGGCCATGTTCGAGACCGACCTGGCCGCCTCCAGCCTCGTCACGCTCGAGCAGTGGGGACAGCGTTCGATCGGCGACCGTTTAAAAGAATCGCTCGCCCGAATATGGGGATACTGGCTGTAGACGCCGGACATTCATGCCGGCCGCCGGCGTCGCGGAGGTGAGCGCGGGTCGATCGAGGATTGCTTTCCCGGTAGAGCGCTTATCGAGCATAATCAAGAGTCCGTTTCAATTTTTCTTGAAACGGACCTGACTTAGGGGAGTATGAGGGGATGTGTCCCCTCATCTTGTAACCGGTTCCAGGACAAGAATGGAATGAATCTCGCTTTTTCCCGCATGCGCCGGCGTCTCGCTCTCAGCGCGCTGCTCGCCCTTCTCTCGGGCTGCGCGAGCCAGTATTTCCGGGATGCGGGAACGCCTCCTTCCGCGCCGCGCTACACGCTTGCCGATCTGCCTTCGCCCGAGCACTGGACCGGCATCGTTTTCAACGGCGCCAGGGTCGGTTTCTCCCGCTCGCGCATAAGCCGCGCGGCCGACCCGGGACTCTACGAAATCGAGGGGGAGGCGGTCATCCGCTTGCGCTTTCTCGGGTTCGAGAAGAACGTGCAGATGCGCACGCTCGATGTCGTTGACGCGCGAGGAGCGCTCGCGCGGTTCGACCATCGCTACGTGCTCGACCGCAGCGAACGGCGCGTCAGGGGCGAGGCGCGCGGCGGGGTCCTGCGCTACGAGATCGGGAGCGCCGGGCGGGCGGCCGAGCGGCGGGAGGAGATCCTGCGCGAGCCGCTCTACCCTTCCGCTGCGCTCGCCCTGCTGCCGGTGCTGCGCGGCCTGCGGGTGGGAAGCCGCTTCGACTGGCTGGTGTTCGACGGCGAGGCGCAGAGCCTGGCCCGGGCTTCGCAGCGCATCGAAGCCTATGAAACAAGCGAGCTCTTCGCCGGTCCGGCGTTCAGGGTGAGCACCGAGCTGCTGGGCCTCTCCACCACGACCTGGATCGACGCAAACGGACGCCCGGTGCTCGAGCTGGGGCTGAACGGGGTGATCGTTTCCGCACTCGAGGACGAAGCGACGGCGAAGGGCTATCTCGCGAGCGCCGCCCTGAACAAGGACGACGTGCTGCTGGACTGGAGCGTGATCAAGGTTGCGCTGCCGCTTGCCGACGCGAGGCGGGCCCGCTATCTGCGCGTCGCCCTCCCCCGCAACGAACGCATGCCACCGAGCGATCGGCGCCAGCAGTGCCGACGCGAGGCGGCGGACGTGGTGTGCGAGATCGATGCGGCCCGGTCGAGTGCCGGTGACGCCGCGGTCGCCGACCTGAGATCCACGGTGACGGTGCAGTCCGGCGATCCCATGATCCGGGCGCTCGCCCTGAAAATCACCTCGGGCAGGGACGCGGTTCCCCGGAAAATCACCGCGGTCCTCGACTGGCTGGAGCGAAACATCCGCAAGGAGCCGATAGACGCCTTCTCGGCGCTCGACGTGCTCGATGCGCGGCGCGCCGAATGCCAGGGTCACGCCTATCTCTACACCGCGCTGATGCGCTCCCTGGGCGTGCCGACGCGCGTCGTGAACGGCCTGGTATACGCGCAGGACTACGGAGGGTTCCTGTACCACACCTGGGCCGAGACCCTGGTCGACGGCTCCTGGATCGCGATCGACCCGACCTTCAACCAGGCCCGCGCGGATGCGACGCATATCGCCCTCGCGCGCGGCGAGAGCCCGGTCGAACTCGTGCCGCTGGTCGACTGGGTGGGCCGTACGCGCATCGAGGTGCTCGAGGCGCGCTGAGGCGATCCGCGCCGGGCGGTGCCGGGTCGGTCGGCGCTACGCGTCGACCTCGATCTCCCCGCGCAGGTATTCGACCGCGTGGCCCGCGATCAGGACGCGCTCGCCGCGCAGCGCGCAGTGCAGCTCCCCGCCGCGGGCCGAGAGCTGCTTCGCGATGAGCTCGGTCTTGCCCAGGCGCGCGGCCCAATACGGGACCAGCGTGCAGCTCGCCGAGCCCGTGGCCGGATCCTCGGGGATGCCCTGGCGGGGCGCGAAGAACCGGTACACGTAGTCCGCCGACTCGCCCGGCGCGGAAATCGCGACGCCGAACGCGTCGAACGCCGCCAGGCGATGGAAATCCGGACGGAAGCTCCGGACCTGCGATTCGGACTCGAGGATGACCAGCAGGTCGCGCGCGAGATACGCCTCGCGCGGGCGAACGCCCAGCACCGCGACGATCGCCTGCGTGACCGGCGTGGATTTCCCGGGCAGCGCCGGAAAGTCCATGCTGAGCAGCCCGCCCTCGCGGCTGACCGCGAGCTCGCCGCTCCGGGTGCTGAAGGCGACCCGCTCGGCGGCAGGCAGGCGATGGCGGAAGAGCACGTGCGCGGCGGCGAGTGTCGCGTGGCCGCAAAGATCGACCTCCACCGTTGGCGTGAACCAGCGCAGCGGCATCGCCTCCCCGCGTGTCACGACGAAGGCGGTCTCGGCGAGATTGTTCTCCGCCGCGATCGCCGCGAGCACGCGGTCGGGCAGCCAGTCCTCCAGCAGCACCACCGCGGCGGGATTCCCGCCGAAGACGCGGTTGGTAAAGGCGTCGACCTGGTACAGCGGAAGCTTCACCTGTTTCGGCCCTCGCAGGACACGCGCCTCAGCGCCGCGCGCAGAGCGGTCCTGGCCGGGCATGGTACTGCCTGTGCTCGACCTCGTACAAAAGACTCGCACCCTTCAATGCATCCATGGTTCTGTTCCTCCGGATGGGCCGGGCGATGCAGCGGGCTACGCCGCGATTTGCACGGCGGCGCCCGCGGGCACCCATTCGAACAGCTCCACCACATCCCGGTTTCTCATCCGTATGCACCCGATCGACCCTGGCTTCCCCATCTCCGCCGTATCCGGACTTCCATGGATGTAGATGTGCCTCCGCATGGTATCCACCTCTCCCAGCCGGTTTTTCCCGACCTCGCACCCCGACAGCCACAATATGCGCGTGAGGATCCAGTCGCGGCCGGGAAAGCGCTCGCCGAGCTCCGGTGTCCAGACCTCCCCCGTCGGGCGGCGCCTTACGAAGACGGTATTCACGGGCCGGCCTGCGCCGATTTTCGCACGCACGATGTGCTCGCCCCGCGGGGTGCACAAGCTCCCGCGAACTTCGCCGGCGCCGTTGCGCGAGGTGGATACGGAATAGCGTTTCAGCTCCTTGCCCTCGTCGCTCACAAGGACGAGGCTTTGCCCGGGGAGCGAGATTTCAATCCTCGGCATGGCGGCGCGCCGAAAAGAACTCCGTCAACAGCCGTCCCGCCTCGGCCGCGAGCACGCCGCCCTCCACCCGGGCGTGATGGTTGAGCCTGGCTTCGGAAAAGAGATCGACGATGCTGCCGCAGGCGCCGGTTTTGGGGTCGGAGGCCCCATATACGAGCCTTGCGATGCGTGCGTGCATGATCGCGCCCGCGCACATGGCGCACGGTTCGAGGGTCACGTAGAGCGAGCAGCCTTCCAACCGATAGTTGCGGAGATTCTGCGAAGCTTCCCGCAGCGCGCGGATCTCGGCGTGCGCGGAAGGATCCTTCTCCGAGATCGGCGCGTTGTAGCCGCGCCCGACGATCGTCCCGTCCTTCACCACCACCGCGCCCACCGGCACCTCCCCCTGCCCCGCGCCTTCGGCGGCGAGCCGCAAGGCCTCGCGCATCAGGGAGAGATCGAGCTCATTCACTTCGAAACGACGTTCGCCCCGGCGGCGCCCACCGCGATGTACATCCCGGGTGTGAAGAGGACGCTCGCCAGATCGGTCGATCCCGCCGTGGTCTGGGTCCAGCTCAGTCCGTCGTCGCTGTAGGCCGCCGCCCCGCCCTGCCCGACCGCCACGAACCGGGAGCCGAAAACGACGGTGCTCAGGTTGGCGGCGAGCGGCGGCGCGATCGGACTCCAGGTCACGGCGTCGCTGCTGGTCACGATCGTTCCGGCGTCGCCCACGACAACGTATTGAGGGCCGCTCGTCAAGGCAGCGAAAGCCGCGCCGCGGAGCGCATTGGGCGCATTGGAAACCTGGGCGCTCCAGGCAGCGGCATCCGCGCTCGTGAGCAGCGTGCCGTTCGCCCCGGTCGCGATGAGGCGGCCGTTCAGGAAAGCAATGCTGTAGAGATCCTCGATCGTGTTGGAGGCGGGCTGCGCCCAGGCCGCGAGATCGGTGCTGGTGAAAATCTTTCCGCCGTTGCCCACCGCGACGTAGAAAGGGGCGGCGAAAACGATACTGTTCATGCCGGTGCTGGGAATCAGATTGGCGGTCAGGGTCCAGCTCAGTCCGTCGGCGCTGGTCAGAATTGAGCCGTTCGCACCCAGCGAAATGAACTGGCCGGAATAGATGACCGAACTCAGGTTCGAGGCGAATCCGGCGGGAAACGCCGTCGGCGGCAGCCACGCGGTCACCCCCGGGGGGGTGGTGCTCGCATAGTGGTAATCGCCCGCGAACACCGCGGCCGAGTTACCGACCGCGACCAGGCGGGTGCCGTTGAACGCAAGCCCGTTCAAGTTCTGCGGCAAGGCGCCGAGCGCTGCGCCCGAGACCCAGCTCGCTCCCGCCAGCCTGGGAATCGCCGTTACGATGGCGGAACTCGGTCCGGCGCTGCTGTCGTCCCTGGTAGCGTTCATCACGAACGCGTATTGCGTTCCGTTCGCGAGGTTTGCGACGACCTGGGGCGATACGGCGCCGCGGAGGATGGGCACGCCCGGCGAAACCGAGGCGACCGAGCTTCCGGGCTGATAGAAAATCCAGTACGTCAGGTCCGGCTGCGGGTCGAAGCTGACGACCGCACGGCCGTCTCCGGCGACGGCCGTCACCCCGGCTGGGGCTTCGCCGGGCGCGTCGGCCTGGAAATGGCAGCCTGCGAGCGCAATCAGCGACGCACAGGCCAGAACGCGATAACGCACTCGGAAGAACCTCAGGCTGGAAACGAAGCGCGAACCCTGGTTGAAGCTCGACTCCCCAAGTGTAACAGAGGGTGTCCCCTGCTCCCGCTCTATCCGCGCCCGGCGCCGCCGCACCTCAGGCGCCCTTCAGGCGCGCTTCGAGCGAGCGCGCCCGGTCGCGGGCGAGTAGCGTATACGCCGTCGGCACGACGAACAGGGTGAGCAGCGTGCCGAAGGTCATGCCGCCGACGATCACCCAGCCGATCGCGTGCCGGCTCTCGGCGCCCGCGCCGGCGGCGATGGCGAGGGGGATGGCGCCGGCCACCATCGCGCCGGTGGTCATCAGGATGGGACGCAACCGCAGCGCCGCCGCCTCGAGCACCGCTTCGCGCAGCGGCCGGCCCTCGTCCTGCAGGCGGTTGGCGAACTGCACGATCAATATGCCGTGCTTGCTGATGAGGCCGATCAGCGTGACCAGGCCGATCTGGCTGTAGATGTTCAGCGTGCCGCCGGTGAGATGCAGCGCGAGCAGCGCGCCGGTCATCGACAGCGGCACCGTCAGCATGATGATCAGCGGATCGACGAAGCTTTCGAACTGTGCGGCGAGCACCAGGAAGATGAAGCCGAGCGCGAGCACGAAGATGAAGAGGAGGCTCGATTCCGCGTCCTTGAACTCCCGCGACTGGCCGCCGTAGTCGTGGCGCACGGACCGCGGCAGCACGCGTTCGGCCGCCTGCTCGAGGAACTCGAGCCCTTCGCCGAGCGAGTAGCCCGGCGCGATGTTGCCGGTGATCGTCGCCGCGCGAAACTGGTTGAACCGGTTCAACTCCTTGGGCGCGACGGTCTCCTTCACCTGGACTAGGTTCGAGAGCGGGAGCATCGCGCCGCCGGGGCCGCGCACGTAGATCGCGTCCAGGTCTCCCGGCGTCCTCCGGTCCGCCGGCGCGACCTGGACGATCACGTCGTACTGCTCGCCGTTCTGCGTGAAGCGCGTCACCTGGCGGCCGCCGAGCAGGGTTTCGAGGGTGCGCCCGACCGTGAGCACGCCGGCGCCGGTATCGGCGACGCGCTCGCGATCCACCGCGACCTCGAGCTGCGGCTTGTCGAGGCGCAGATCGCTGTCGAGGTTGATCAGGCCCGGGTACTTTTCCGCCTCGGCGAGCAGCTTATCGACATATTCGTCGAGCCGACGGTAGCTCTCCGAGGTCTGGATGACGAATTCGACCGATTTGCTGCGCGCGCTCTGCCCGAAGGAGCCCGGGTTGTTGGCGAAGGCGCGCACGCCGGCGATGCGGTCGAGCTGGGGCTGGATGTCCCGCACGATGTCCATCTGGGTGCGGCCGCGCTCTTCCCAGGGCGTGAGCTGCGAGAAAGAGATGAGCTCGGTCACCGCGCGCGAGCCGACGATGACGAAATAGTGCGCGACCTCGGGCACCCGGCCGAGCAGGGCCTCGAATTCCTCGGCGTAGCGGCTGGTGAACTCCACGGTCGAGCCCTCGGGCGCATTGCCGGCGGTGAAGAGCACGCCCCGGTCTTCGATCGGAGCCAGCTCGGATTTCAGGCCCCTGAGGAGAAAGGCGCTCGAGCCGGCGACGGCGAGCGCCACCAGCACGACCGGCAAACGGGCGCGCAGCGTCGCCCCGAGCGCGCGGCGGTAGCCGTTGTTGAGGGCGAGCAGCCCGCGTTCGAGAAAGTTGTAGAAGCCCCCGTGCGCTTCGTGAGCACGAAACAGGCGCGAGCACATCATCGGGGTCAGGCTCAGCGCGACGGACCCGGAGACGAGCACCGCGCCCGCCAGCGTCAGCGCGAACTCGGCGAACAGCGTCCCGGTGCGCCCCGGGGCGAAGGCGACCGGCGCATACACCGCCGCCAGGGTGAGCGTCATGGCGATGACGGCGCTGGAGATCTCCTCCATGCCGCGGATCGCCGCCTGCATCGGCGCCATGCCTTCCTCGATGTGCCGGTGGATGTTCTCGAGCACGACGATGGCGTCGTCGACCACCAGCCCGATCGCCAGCACCATCGAGAGCAGCGTCAGCGTGTTGATCGAGAAGCCGAGCAGGTCCATCAGCGCAAAGGCGCCGATGAGCGACACCGGGATCGTGACCAGCGGGATGATCGTGGCGCGCGCGGTTCGCAGGAACAGGAAGATCACCACCACGACCAGCGCGACCGCCTCGGCGATCGTCGTATAGACCGCCTCGACCGAGCGATCGATGAAGATCGACTTGTCGTAGGCGATCTTCGCGCTCATCCCGACCGGCAGGTCGTGCACCAGCTCCGGCATGACCTCGCGCATTTCCTTCGAGACGTCGAGCGGGTTGGCGGTCGCCTGCTTGATGATGCCGAGGATCACTGCGCTGTCGCCGTTGAACCGGGTGACGCGGCGCTCGTCCTGCGGGCCGATCTCGATCCTGGCGAGGCTCCCCAGGCGCACCGGGAAGCCGCTCGCGTCCTTCACCACGATCTGCCGGAACTGCTCGGGCGTGGTGAGCCCGGTGCGCGACAGCACCGTGAACTCGCGCTCGAGGCTTTCGATCCGTCCCGAGGGCACTTCGACGTTCTGCTGACGCAGCGCGTTCTCGACTTCCTGCACCGTCAGGTCGTAGGCGGCGAGGCGGGCGCGGTCGAGCCAGATACGCATCGCGTAGCGCCGCTCGCCGAAGATCCGCACCTCGGCGACGCCCGGCAGGTTCTGCAGCCGGTCGCGCACGTAGCGGTCGGCGTAGTCGGAGATCTCCGGCGGCCGGTGCCGGTTGCTGGTGAACGCGATGAAGATGATCGCCTGGGCGTCGGCCTCGACCTTGGCGATCACCGGCTCCTCGATTTCCACGGGCAGCCGGCCGCGCACGCGCCCGACGCGGTCGCGCACGTCGCTCGCCGCGACGTCGGGATTGGTGCCGAGGCGAAAGCGCACCGTGATGCGGCTCTCCTCGGGCTGGCTGCTCGAGGTCAGCGTCTCGATGCCCTCGATTCCGGCAATCGAGCCCTCGAGGACCTGGGTCACCTGGCTTTCGATGATCTCGGCGCTGGCGCCCAGATAGTCGGTTCTCACCGAGACGATCGGCTCGTCGATGTTCGGGTACTCGCGCACGGAGAGCCTCGAGTAGGAAACGAGCCCGAGCAGCACGATCAGCAGGCTCATCACCGTCGAAAAGACCCGCCGGCGGATGAAGAACTCGAACAGCCCCATTTCAGCCTCCCCTGCCCGGCTGCGCTGCGGGCAGGGCAACGTCCAGGCGCGCCCCTTCGCGTATCTGCTGGTGCCCGGCGGTCACCACCAGGGCGTCGCGCGCGAGGCCGCTGCGGATCTCGACCTGTCCGGGGCGGCGCTTGCCCAGCACCACCTCGGTCTGGACGGCGCGGCCGTCGACGACGCGGTAGACGAGCTGCTTGTCCTCCCTGGCGAATATCGCGGCTTCAGGCACCAGCAGCGCGTTATCGCGCCGCTCGACGACCAGCCGCACGCGCGCGAAGAGGCCGGGGGAGAGCTCGCCCTTCGGATTCGGGATGCGCGCGCGCAGGCGAATCGCCCGGCCCGCGATGTCGACCACCGGATCGATCGCGTAGATCTCGCCCTCGAAGACCCTGCCGGGCAGGGCGTCGAGCGTGATGCGTACTCGCTGGCCGCGGCGCACGCTCGACAGGGCGAGCTCGGGAACCCGGAAATCCAGCTTGATCGGATGGATGCCGGTCAGCTCGACGATGCGCTCGCCGGGCGCGACATAGGCGCCGACGCTGACCGCGCGCAGCCCCACGATCCCGGACAGCGGCGCCCGCAGGGTGGCCTTCTGCAGCCGCGCCTCGGCCAGGGCGAGATTGGCCTCTGCCGCCTGGAACGCGGCCAGCGCCTCGTCGCGCGCGCGCATCGTCCCCATGCCCTGGCCCGCGAGGGTCGTCGTGCGCTCGCGGTTGGCCCGGGCGAGGACGAGATCCGAGCGCGCCTTGGCGAGTTCCGCCCGCAGGATCGAGGCGTCGAGCTCCACCAGTACGTCGCCCGCCCCGACCGTCTGGCCCTCGCGGAAGGCGATGCGCTCGATTCGCCCGGCGATCTCCGGCGCCACGGTCACCGCCTCGTTGGGGCGCAGCGTGCCCACCGCCTGAAGCTCCTCGACCACCGTGTCGAGCGTCACGCGCGCCGCCTCGACCGCAATGGCCCGGGAGGGCGTCTTCGCGAGGTCCGCCGGGCGCGCCGACGCCGTGCCCGAGGCGCCGCTCCCGGCCGAGATATGCGCGAAGTAATAGACGCCGCCCGAAACGACCGCGGCCAGGGCGGCGAAAGCCAGCCAGAAACGCAACTTTCCCATCGACAAACCGACGCGGCACCGTAGTGCGCGTTCCATTGCAGTGATAGCCTCCAGTGTACCGGTTTCGCGGTGCTTGTTCGGGGGAGAGGAAAAACCCTCGAACGCCGCGGAGTCCGGCGCTGCCCGCTACTCCCACTCGATCGTCGCCGGCGGCTTGCCCGAGATGTCGTACACCACGCGGTTGATGCCGCGCACTTCGTTGATGATGCGGTTGGAGACTATCGCGAGCAGCTCGTGCGGCAGCGGCGCCCAGCCGGCGGTCATGAAGTCGGAAGTCTGCACCGCGCGCAGCGCGACGACGTATTCGTAGGTGCGCCCGTCGCCCATCACGCCGACCGAGCGCACCGGCAGGAACACCGCAAACGCCTGCGCGGTCCGGTCGTACCAGCCCGCGGCCCGCAACTCGTCGATGAAAATGGCGTCGGCGCGCCGCAGCAGATCGGCGTATTCGCGCTTCACTTCGCCGAGGATGCGTACGCCCAGGCCCGGCCCGGGGAAAGGATGCCGGAACACCATCCCCCGCGGCAGCCCGAGCGCGAGGCCCAGGTCCCGCACTTCGTCCTTGAAGAGATCCCTCAGGGGCTCCAGCAGCTTCAGGTGCAGCGTCTCGGGGAGTCCGCCGACGTTGTGATGCGACTTGATGGTGTGCGCCTTCCTGGTCCTGGCGCCGGCGGACTCGATGACGTCGGGGTAGATGGTTCCCTGGGCGAGCCATTTCACTTTTGGAAATTTTCTCGCCTCCTGCTGGAACACCTCGACGAACTCGCGCCCGATGATCTTGCGCTTTTCCTCCGGGTCGGCGACCCCGGCGAGGGCGCTGAGGAACCGCTCGGAAGCATCGACGAGATCGACTTTGACGCCGAGATTCTCGGAGAAAGCTTGCATGACTTCCTGTGCTTCCTTCAGGCGGAGCAAGCCGGTGTCGACGAACACGCAGGTGAGCTGATCCCCGATGGCGCGGTGAATCAGCGCCGCAGCCACGGCCGAGTCAACGCCCCCCGAGAGCCCGAGCAGCACTTCCTCCTCGCCGACGTCACGGTGGATCTTCTCCACCGCCTCGCCGACGTGGTCGGGCATGCTCCAGCCGCTGCCGCATCCGCAGATCTCGTGCACGAAACGGCCGAGGATTGCGCCGCCCTGGCGAGTGTGCGTCACCTCCGGGTGGAACTGCACGCCGTAGAAGCCGCGCGATTCGTCGGCCATGCCGGCGATCGGCGTCGCGTCGTTGCTGGCGATGACCTTGAACCCCGGGGGAAGCGCCGTGACTTTGTCGCCGTGGCTCATCCACACGTCGAGCAGCCCGTGCTTCTCGCCGTTGATGCGGTCCTGAATGCCTTCCAGGAGCTTCGAGTGCCCGCGCGCGCGAATTTCGGCATGACCGAATTCGCGCACCCTGGAGCCGAAGACCTCGCCGCCCAACTGGGCCGCCATGGTCTGCATGCCGTAGCAGATGCCGAGCACGGGAACGCCCAGCTTGAACACGCTCCCAGGCGCCTTGGGCGTGGCCTCCTCGTAGACCGACGCCGGCCCCCCCGAGAGGATGACCCCGCGCGGGGCGAATTCGCGGATGAAGTCATCGCCGACGTCGAAGGGGTGCAGCTCGCAATAGACCTTCGCTTCCCGGACGCGGCGCGCGATCAGCTGCGAATACTGCGCCCCGAAGTCGAGGATGAGGATCCTGTCGCGCACTACTCGACCTGGTAGTTGGGCGCTTCCTTGACGATCTGCACGTCGTGCACGTGCGACTCGCGCAGGCCCGCCCCGGTGATCTCGACGAACTGGGAGCGGGTGCGCATGGCCTCTATGCCCTCGCAGCCGCAGTAGCCCATGCTCGCGCGCAGGCCTCCCATCAGCTGCTCGATCACCCGCACCACCGGGCCCTTGTACGGCACCCGGCCCTCGACCCCCTCGGGGACGAGCTTGTCCGAGTGGACCGACGCGTCCTGGAAGTAGCGGTCGGCGGCGCCCTGCTGCATCGCGGAGAGCGACCCCATGCCGCGGTAGGATTTGTACGAGCGGCCCTGGTAGAGCTCGATCTCGCCGGGCGATTCCTCGGTGCCGGCGAAGAGGCTGCCGAGCATCACCGAGTGGGCGCCCGCGGCGATCGCCTTGGCGATGTCGCCGGAGAAGCGCACCCCGCCGTCGGCGATGAGCGGCACGCCGCTTTTCTCGAGCGCCAGAGCGACGTTCTGGATCGCGGTGATCTGGGGAATGCCCACGCCGGCGACCACGCGCGTGGTGCAGATCGAGCCCGGACCGATGCCGACCTTGACCCCGTCGGCGCCGTGATCGACCAGCGCCCTGGCGCCGTCCGCGGTGGCGATGTTGCCGCCGATCACCTCGATGGCGCTGGCGTTGCGCTTGATCCACCGGATCCGGTCGAGCACGTTCTGGGAATGTCCGTGCGCGGTGTCGACGACGATCACGTCCACGCCCGCTTCGACCAGCGCGGCGACGCGCTCCTCGGTGCCCTCCCCGATGCCGACCGCCGCGCCGGCGCGCAGCTTGCCGTGCTGGTCCTTGGAGGCGTTCGGGTGCTCGCTCGACTTGAGTATGTCTTTTACCGTGATCAGCCCGCGCAGCTCGAATCCGTTCTGCACCACCAGCACGCGCTCCAGGCGATGCTTGTGCAGGAGCGCGCGCGCCTCCTCGGGGCTCGCGCCCTCTTTCACGTAGATCAGCCGCTCGCGCGGGGTCATGATGGCGCGCACCGGCTGATCGAGATTGGTCTCGAAACGGTAGTCGCGGTTGGTGACCATGCCGACGACCTTTCCCTTTTCGACCACCGGGAACCCGGAAACCCTGTATTGCTGCGTGAGCGCGAGCAACTCGCGCACGCTGATGTCGGGCGAAACGGTCACCGGATCGCGCAGCACGCCCGACTCGTAGCGCTTCACTTTGGCGACTTCGGCGGCCTGTTTCTTCGGCGGCAGGTTCTTGTGGATGATGCCGACGCCGCCTTCCTGGGCGATGGCGATCGCCAGGCGTGCCTCGGTGACCGTATCCATTGCCGCCGAGGCGAGGGGAATATCGAGCGGGATGTTTCGCGTCAGCCGGGTCTTGAGGCTGACATCGCGGGGGAGAACTCGGGAGTGGGCGGGGACGAGGAGGACGTCGTCAAAGGTGAAAGCCTTCTGGACTAGACGCATTGCCACACCCAAAAGGGCGGATTATACGCCGGTCGCAACTCCCGGTAAATAATGCGGTTTTCAGCGTATCGTCGAATTGACGGGTGGGGCGAATCTGTTTATGGTGCAGCTCGAGCTTCGAGGAAAAACGCCCATGCTTCGAACCGCGTTGTTGGCCCTTTCATTGCTGTGCGCCGCGGGCGCGCACGCTCAGGTCCACAAATGCGTGGATTCCCGCGGAAAAGTCACCTATTCGCAGGCCCCTTGTCCGGCCGACACGAGATCGGGCTCGATCTCGCGCCGCATCGACGCCCCGACCTACTCGCCCCCCGCCGCGGAATCCGCGGAAAAGGGTGAAGCCGCCAAGGCCCCTGCCGCAAGGAATGCACCTCCCAGGACGCCCGCCGAGCAGGAACAGGCCTTCCGCAAGCGGCGGCAGGACCAGGCGAAAGCGCAGAAGGAAGCGGAGCAGAAGGCGGCCCAGGCGGCAGCCAGGGAGACCAACTGCCGCAGCGCGAAAGAGCGCCTGGCGCAGTATGAAGTCGGCGGGCGCCTGTCGCGGGTCGACGCAAAAGGCGAGCGCTACTATCTCGACGACAGCCAGATCGAGGAGCACAAGGCACGCGCGCGCGCCGACATCGCCCAGGCCTGCAACTGAGCTTCAACGCTTCCCGGATTTCTGCGCGGCGCGCCTGCGCCTGGTTTCCTTCGGATCGGCCTGCAGCGGCCGGTAGAGTTCGACCCGCTCCCCGTCGCGCAGTCTTGCGTGGACCTGGACCCGTTTCCCGAAAATCCCGACGAGCCCGGGATCGATTTCCGGAAATTCCCGCCCGAGACCGCTCGCTTCTATCGCATCGCCGACCGTGCTCCCCTCGGGAAGCTCGACCCGCCGCACCACCTGCCGTCCGGGAAGCGCGTAGACGACTTCGATCCCGATCCCTGTCGCGCTCATGACCCGCCCAGGATCTCCGAGGCGCGGCGCACGAACGCGTCGACGAAACTGTCGGCGATCCGGTGAAAGACCGGTCCCAGCACCTTTTCGAGTATCGGGTTCGAGAATTCGTAGCGCAGACTGAATTCGACCTTGCAGGCATTCTCCGCAAGCGCGGTGAAGCGCCAGCTCCCCTCGAGGCTTCGAAACGGTCCTGACACCAGCTTCATGTGTATGAGTTCGCCGGGTCGGAGGGCGTTCTCGGTGGTGAAGTGCTCCTTCAGTCCGTGAAAGTCGAGGTACAGGGTCGCGACGGTGCGGTTCGGCTCTCGCACCGTCACCGTGGCGCGCGCGCACCAGGGGAGGAAGCGGGGATAGGACTCGACGTCTTCGACCAGCGCGAACATGTCGCGCGCGCTGTGCTCTACCAGCGCCGAACGGTCGACCGCGGGCATGGATGTAAAATTGAAAATTCTACCGGATTCGCCTCGCCATGACGATCGTCGAGAACCGCAAGGCGCAGTACGACTATTTCATCGAGGATCGCTACGAGGCGGGCATCGCGCTCGAGGGCTGGGAGGTGAAGGCGATCCGGGCGGGGCGCGCCCAGTTGAAGGAAGCCTACGTGATCGTGCGCAACGAGGAACTCTTTCTGATCGGCGCGCATATCAGCGCCCTCCCCGCGGCATCGACGCACGTCCAGCCCGATCCGGTGCGCACGCGCAAGCTCCTGCTCCACGCCGAGGAAATCGGCCGCCTCATCGGCAAGGTCGATCGCGCCGGATACACCCTGGTGCCGCTCGACCTGCATTACGTGCGCGGGCGCGTCAAGCTCGCCCTCGGCCTCGCGAAGGGCAAGAAGCAGCACGACAAGCGTGCCTCCGAAAAGGAAAAGGAGTGGAAGCGCGAGCAGCAACGCCTTCTCAAGAGCCGCTGAGGCGGGATTCGCGTCCTGCGGGGACGCGCTCCCGGGCTAACTTGCGCTGACCCTGGCCTTGGCTGCCGAATCGGCCTCGCGCGATAGCTGCAGCCAGGTATCGACGACGGTATCGGGATTGAGCGACAGGCTCTCGATGCCCTCCTGCACCAGCCACCGTGCGAAATCCAGATGGTCCGAAGGTCCCTGCCCGCAGATACCGACGTACTTGCCGGCCTTGCGGCAGGCCTGGATCGCCCGGTGCAGCATCGCCTTGACGGCGGGATCGCGCTCGTCGAAACCCTCGGCGACGAGGCCCGAGTCGCGGTCCAGTCCCAGGACCAGCTGGGTCAGGTCGTTCGAGCCGATCGAGAAGCCGTCGTAGAGCTCAAGAAATTCCTCGGCCAGGATCGCGTTGGAGGGGACCTCGCACATCATGATCAGCCGCAGGCCGCCGACCCCGCGCTTCAGGCCGCTCGCTGCGAGCAGCCCGACGACCTGCCGCGACTCCCTCAGCGTCCGGACGAAGGGCACCATGATCTCGACGTTGCTCAATCCGAGAACGTCCCTCACGCGGCGCATCGCTTCGCACTCCAGCTCGAAGCAGTCGCGGAACGATTCGGCGATGTAACGCGAGGCGCCCCGGAAGCCGAGCATCGGGTTCTCCTCGTCGGGCTCGTACCGCGCGCCGCCGATCAGCTTCTTGTACTCGTTCGACTTGAAATCGGACAGCCGTACGATCACCGGTTTCGGCCAGAAGGCGGCGGCGATGGTCGCGACGCCCTCGGTGAGCTTTTCGACGAAAAAAGCCCGGGGGTCGCGGTAGCCGCGCGCGACGTGCTCGACTTCGCGCTTCAGGGGCTCGGGCAGGTTCGGGTACTCGAGGACGGCCTTGGGATGCACCCCGATCATGTTGTTGATCACGAATTCCAGTCGCGCCAGCCCCACGCCCCAGTTCGGCAGCGCCTGAAAATCGAAAGCGAGCTCGGGGTTGCCGATGTTCATGGCGATCTTGACCGGGCACTTGGGCATCTCGCCGTGGTCGCGGGAGGTGACCTCGACCTCGAGAATGCCCCGATAGACGTTTCCGGTGTCCCCTTCGGCGCAGGATACCGTGCAGGCATCGCCGTCCTTGAGCTTGTCGGTGGCGTCGCCGCAGCCGACCACCGCCGGAATGCCCAGCTCGCGGGCGATGATCGCCGCGTGGCAGGTTCGCCCGCCGCGGTTGGTGACGATGGCCGCCGCCCGTTTCATGACCGGCTCCCAGTTAGGGTCGGTCATGTCGGTGACGATGATGTCCCCGGCCCTGACGCGCCCCATCTCGGTGGCGTCCTTGATGACCCGTACTCTGCCGGCCCCGACCTTGTGCCCGATCGCGCGGCCCGAGGCGAGCACTTCGGATGTTTGCTTCAGCCGGAAACGTTCCTGGCCTTCCTGCGACTTCCGCGACTTCACCGTCTCGGGCCTGGCCTGCAGGATATAGAGTTTTCCGTCCTCGCCGTCCTTCGCCCATTCGATGTCCATCGGACGCTGGTAGTGTTCCTCGATCCGGAGCGCGATACGGGCGAGCTCCACGACGTCTTCGTCGGAAAGGCAGAAGCGATTTCTGTCGGCTTCGGATACGTCGACGGTCTTCACCGCTTCCCTCGCCGGCCCCCCGTCGGCGAACACCATTTTCTGCAGCTTCGAGCCGAGGCCGCGGCGGATTACCGGAAACTTCCCGCTGCGCAGAGAGGGCTTGTGCACGTAGAATTCGTCGGGGTTCACCGCCCCTTGCACCACCATTTCTCCCAGACCCCAGGAGGCGGTGATGAACACCACGCCCTGGAAACCGGATTCGGTGTCGAGCGTGAACATCACGCCGCTTGCGCCCAGGTCGCTTCGCACCATCCGCTGCACGCCGGCGGAAAGCGCCACGGAGGCGTGCTCGAATCCCTGGTGGACGCGATAGGAGATGGCCCGGTCGTTGTAGAGCGAGGCGAATACGCGCCTGAGCGCGACCATCATTTCGTCCCGGCCGCGCACGTTGAGAAAAGTCTCCTGCTGTCCGGCGAAGGAGGCGTCGGGCAGATCCTCCGCCGTGGCGCTGGAGCGGACCGCCACCGAAGCGTCCTCTCCGCCGATCAGTTCCCGGTACGCTTCGGCGATGCCGGCCTCGAGCTGCTTGGGCAGCGGCGTCGCCTCGATCCAGCTCCGGATCTCGGTGCCGCAGCGCGCCAGGGCCTCGACGTCGACGGGATCGAGCTGCTTCAGCCGGGCCTCGATCCGGTCATCGAGCCCGCCCTGTGCGAGAAACTCGCGATACGCCTCGGCAGTCGTCGCAAAGCCGCCGGGAACGCGAATGCCTGCGCGCGAAAGCTGGCTGATCATTTCGCCGAGGGAGGCGTTCTTCCCGCCGACTCGTTCGACATCGCTCATCCGGAGATCATCGAACGGCACCAGGTATTTGGGATTCTTCATGGAACTCGTCCTTCGCCGCAATTGAATGATCCTCCCGAAACGGCTATTTTAGCGGCAGCGCCCGACGTACGCACCCGCCCAGCCCGCCGTCCGACCTCTTTCATGCTCTCCCTCTCCCGCCGCCGAACCGCGTTTTTCGTCTCAGACGGCACCGGGATCACCGCCGAAATGCTGGGTCACAGCCTGCTCACGCAGTTCGAGGGGATCGAGTTCAACGAGGTGACCCTGCCCTTCGTCGATTCGACCGCCAAGGCGGAGGCCTGCGTGGTGCGCATCAACCAGGCCGCCAAGGCCGGCACCCACCGGCCCCTGGTATTCACGACCCTGGTCAACAACGAGGTGCGCGACGTCCTGCGCCGGGCCGACGCCCTGCTGCTCGACTTCTTCGAGACCTTCCTCGGTCCGCTCGAAGGCGAGTTGGACGAGGAGTCTACCCACACCATCGGCCGCTCCCACAGCGCGCGCGACATCAAGATGTACTCGAACCGCATCGAGGCGGTCAACTTCGCGCTCGCCCACGACGACGGCGCGTCTTCGCGCGACCTCGAAAAGGCCGACGTGATCCTGGTGGGCGTCTCGCGCAGCGGGAAGACGCCCACCAGCCTCTATCTGTCGCTCCAGTTCGGGATCCGCGCGGCGAACTATCCCCTGATTCCCGAGGACTTCGACCGCAACAGCCTGCCGAGGGTGCTGGACGGCTTCCGCAGCAAGCTCTACGGCCTGTCGATCGCGCCGGAGCGCCTCAGGGAGATCCGCAACGAGCGCCGCCCCAACAGCAAGTACGCGGATCTCGAAAATTGCCGCTACGAGGTGCAACAGGCGGAACGGCTGATGCATCGCGAAGGCATCCAGTGGGCGAATTCCACGCTCAAGTCGATCGAGGAAATCGCCACCACCATCCTGCAGGAATTCAGGCTCGAACGGCGGGTGTACTGAGGAGCGGCCGCCCGAAAAGCCTCGACGGCCTGCGCAAGAGCGCGCCCTCCGCTTGCGCGCGGGTTTCCCGCCTTGGGGTGGCGACCGCCGGCCTCCTTTACGGCTTGGCCGAGCTTCGCTGCCGCACTTGCTCGAACAGGCAGATTGCCGCCGCCGCGGCGACGTTCAGCGATTCCGCCGGTCCGGGCATCGGAATGCGCACGCGGCGCGCGGCGAGGCGAAGGGCGCCCTCCGACAAGCCGGCGCCCTCGTTGCCGAGCAGCCAGGCCACCGGTCCGGTCAGATCGAGTGCATGCAGCGATTCCTCGGCGCGCGGCTCGAGCGCGACGACCGTCCCCTTGAAAGCGCGCTGGATTTCGCCCGGTTCGACATCCTCGTGGATCGAGAGGAAGAAATGCGCCCCCATCCCCGCCCGGATCACCTTGGGCGCCCAGGCGAACACCGAACCCGGCGACAGGAATACGTGCGTGACCGCCGCCGCGACGGCGCTCCTCAGGATCGAACCGAGATTCCCGGGATCCTGTATGTTCTCGAGCACCACGCACCCCGGCAGCCCCGGGGGAAGCGGGCGCCGCGCCGGCGTGCGGATCACCGCGGCGACGCCGCTCGCGCTGACCAGCTGGGAGATCGGTTCGAGCAGCCGGTCGGCCAGGACGTAGCGCGCCCGGGCCGGGGCGCGCTCGACCAGCTCCCGGATTTCGGAGTTCGCGAAAGCGCTCTCGCTGGCGATGATCGTTTCCGCCGTTCCTCCGCTGTCCCGGTAGGCGCGCACCAGGTGATCGCCCTCGAGCAGCGTGCTGCCCGTCCTGCGGCGCTCGCGCGAGGAGCCGGCCAGCCTGATCAGGGCCTTGACCAGGGGATTGTCGCGCGAGCGTATCGACTTGACACGCCCGCTCATCGGCCGTTTCCGTGCCCGAGCAGCTCGCGCACCGGGCCGAAGCTGCGGCGATAGACCTCGCACACGCCGTGGCGTCGCAGCGCGGCGAGATGCCCCGGCGTCGGATAACCCTTGTGCTCGTCGAACCCGTACTGGGGGAAGCGCCGATGCAGCCGGCACATCTCCGCGTCGCGCTCGGTCTTGGCGAGAATCGAAGCCGCGGCGATCACCCTCACCTTCGCATCGCCGTCGACGATCGCGCGCGCGGGAACGCCGAGCGCAGGGCAATGCCGGCCGTCGAGCAGCACCTCGTGAGGCGGGACCGGAAGGGATTCCACGGCGCGGCGCATCGCGAGCAGGCTCGCCTGGAGGATGTTCAGCCGGTCGATCTCCTCGACGCTCGCCCAGGCGACCGACCAGGCGAGCGCCGTTCTCCGGATCGCGGTGGCGAGGCGCTCGCGTTCGCGCACGCCGAGCACCTTGGAGTCGGCTATTCCCGTCGGCCCCCTGCGCCCCGGGTGGAACACGACCGCCGCGGCATACACCGGCCCGGCAAGCGGGCCGCGCCCGGCTTCGTCCACGCCGCAGATCAGGCGCGCTTGAGCCATGGCGAGAGCGCATCGCTCACCCGCGCTGCCGTGTTCCTGCGCAAGCTCTGACGTATGCGATCGAGTCGCTGCGGAAGCCGGCTGTTGACGACGGGATCGTTGAGGGAATTGAGCAGTGCCTGGGCCAGGTTTTCCGGCGTCGCCTCGTGCTGGAGAATCTCCGGAACCAGGAATTCTCCCGCGATGATGTTGGGCAACCCGACCCAGGGCAGGTACGCCATCCTCGACATCAGACGATGGGTAAGATCGGACATCTTGTAGGTGATCACCATCGGTTTGCGGGCGAGCGCGGCCTCCAGGCTCGCGGTTCCGCTGGCCACCAGCGCGATGTCGCACGCGGCGAGAGCGTCCTGCGCATGGCCGAAGAGCACGCTCATCGGGACCTGCGCGGCGTCGGCCGCGTAGACGGCCTCCTCGAAGATCGCGCGCGTCTCGCGGCTCACCAGCGGCACCAGGAAATGCACGGCGGCCTGGCGCTCCGAAATCGTCTTCGCGGTTTGCACGAAGGTCGAGGCCATGTAACGGACCTCCGATTGCCGGCTGCCCGGCAGCAGGGCGATGATCCTGCGCGAGGACGGCAGGCGCAGCTGCTCCCTCGCGGCTGCGGTTCCGTCCTCCTCCGGGCTCGCATCGGCGAGCGGATGCCCGACGTATTCGACCGGCACGCCCGCCTCGCGATACAGGGGCTCTTCGAACGGGAACAGCACCAGCATCTTGTCGACCGAGCGGGCGATCGCGGACAGGCGCCCGCCGCGCCAGGCCCACAGCGAGGGGCTCACGTAATGGACGGCCGGAATGCCGGCCTGCTTCAGACGACGCTCCAGCGGCAAGTTGAAATCGGGGGCGTCGACGCCGATGAAGAGCCGGGGCCGTTCTTCGAGAAAGCGTCGCGCGAGATTTCGCCGGATCCGGAAAAGCTCCGGGAAATGCCGCAGGACTTCGACGTAGCCCCGCACCGCGAGTTTCTCCATCGGAAACCAGGGCTCGAGTCCCTGGGCCGTCATCTTCGGGCCGCCGATGCCGACGAATTGCAGGTGCGGATTGCGCTCGCGCAGCGCCGCGATCAGGTGAGCCCCCAGGAAGTCTCCCGAGGCCTCCCCGGCCACGATTCCCACGACCGTCGGGCCGCGATCCATCGCCTTAGCGAACGATGCCCCGGCGCGAGTGGTCCAGAAAATCGAGAAACAACTGGAGCTCGGGCCATTTCGCCGCCTCGGCGGAAATCCGTTCCCGCGCTTCCTCCAGTGAGAGTCCCGTGCGGTAAAGCGTCTTGTACCCGCGCTTGATCGCTCCGATCTGCTCCGCGCTGAAGCCGCGCCGCTTCAGACCCTCGCTGTTGATACCGAAGGGCTTGGCCGTATTCCCGGCAGCCATCACGTACGGGGGCAGGTCCTGGAGCAGAACGGTTGCGACCCCGGTGATCGAATGCGCGCCGATCGAGACAAACTGGTGCGCTCCGGTGAACCCGCCGAGAACGGCGTAGTCCCCGACCTTGACGTGGCCGGCCAGCGTCGCCGCATTGGCAAAGGTCGTGTGGCTGCCCACCTGGCAGTCGTGCGCGATATGCACGTAGGCCATGATCCAGTTGTCGTTGCCGATGCGCGTAGTGCCCGTATCCTGGGCGGTGCCGCAATTGAAGGTGCAGTATTCCCGGATCATGTTGCGATCGCCTATTTCGAGCGCGGTCGCCTCCCCGCCGTACTTCTTGTCCTGGGGGATGCCACCGAGCGCGCTGAACCCGAAGATGCGGTTTTGCGCGCCGATCCGCGTCCGTCCTTCGATCAGCACGTGCGGACCGACGGCGCTTCCCCCGCCGATTTCGACGTGTTCGCCGATGATCGAGTACGGGCCGACGGACACGCCGGGGGCGAGCTTCGCCCCGGGGTGGACGATCGCGGTCGGGTGGATCATATCGGCCGCAAGGTGCACAGGATCTTGGCTTCGGCCGCGAGCGCCTCTCCGACCCGCGCCTGGGCGGAGAACTTCCACAGACCGCGGATGTTCCTCTCGGCGGAGACCTCGAGCAGCAACTGGTCGCCGGGAATCACCGGACGCTTGAAGCGCGCCGCGTCGATTCCGACGAAATAATAGACGGACCGGTCGTCGGGCCTGGTGCCGAGGGTGCGGAACGACAATATCGCGGCAGCCTGGGCGAGCGCCTCGATGACCAGGACGCCCGGCATCACCGGGTGGTGGGGGAAATGGCCGGCAAAGAAATGCTCGTTGATGGTCACGTTCTTGAGCGCCAGAATGCGCTTGCCGGGTTCGCATTCGAGCACCCGGTCCACGAGCAACATGGGGTAGCGGTGCGGCAGATGCTCGAGGATCTCGCGTATGTCCATTCGAATTACCTCTTTTTCTTTCCCTGTTTGAGGAGCCTCGTTTCCAGCCCGCGAATGCGCTCGACGACCCGATCGAGGCTTCGCAGGTGCGCCACCGTCTTGGCCCAATCCCGGCTCGGCGCCGAGGGCAGCGCCCCCGCGTAGGTTCCGGCCCGCGCGATCGACTTGGTCACCACGGCCGCGGCGAAGATCGTCACGTGGTCGGCGATCGTCAAATGGCCGATGATGCGCGCCGCGCCGCCGATGGCGCAATGGCTGCCGATCTTCGTGCTCCCTGCGACGGCGACGCAGCCCGCCATCGCCGTGTGCGCGCCGACGCGGACGTTGTGGCCGATCTGGATTTGATTGTCGAGCTTGACGCCGTCTTCGATGACCGTGTCGTCCAGCGCGCCGCGGTCGATGGTGGTGTTGGCGCCGATTTCGACGTCATCGCCGATGGTGACCCCGCCCGTCTGCGGAATCTTGATCCAGCGGCCGGCCTCGGCCGCCATGCCGAAACCGTCGGCCCCGATGACGACCCCCGCGTGGATCACCGCGCGCCTGCCGATGACGCAGCCGGGGTAGACGGTGACCGAGGGATAGAGGCGGCTGTCCTCCCCGATCCGCACCTCCTCCCCGACCGAGCAATTGGCGCCGACGACCACGCGTTCGGCGAGCTGCGCGCCGCGTCCGATGTGACAGCCCGGACCGACGGTCGCCGACGCCGGAATGCGCGCGCCGTCCTCGACGACCGCTTGCGGATGCACGCCCGGAGCCGGACGGGCCTCGGAACTGAGCAATCGGGCCGCCCGCGCGTAGTAGGCGTAGGGATCTTCGCACAGGATGCGGGGCAAGTCGGTCGCGTCCCGCTCCGCTCGCGCGAGGATGACCGCCGATGCCCGGGTGGTAAGGAGCTTCGCCCGGTAACGCTTGTCCGACAGGAATGAAAGATCGCCCGGGCCCGCGCTCTCGAGGGTGGCCATCCGGCGGATCTCGATATCCGGGTCGCCCACCAGCTCTCCGCCGAGCTTCATGAGAATTTCAGCGAGCCGGTGGGTGCGGAGATCGGAGTGCGTCACGGGGCGATCGCCGCTCCGGGCGCGCCGGCGGTCACGATCCGGAGCCTCCCTGTTTCGAACGAGTGTCCGCGCGGAGTCATTTCCCCGCGCGGGTGTCGTCGATGGCCTTGATGACCTTGTCGGTGATGTCGATGCGCGGGCTCGCCCACACGACTTGCTCGTTCTGAAGCACCACGTCGAGTTTCTCGGCCTCGGCAATCCGCCTCACCGCAAGATTTGCGCGCTTGATGACCTCCGAGAGTTCCTGGTTGCGTCTCTGGGCCAGATCCTCGTTGAATTCCCGCTGCTTGCGCTGAAAATCGCGGTTCAACTCGCCGAACTCCCTTTCGCGCTTCTGCCGCTCCGAGTCCCCCATCGTCACGGAATTGCGTTCAAGATTCTCCTGCAGTTTCTTCAGCTGCTCCGCCGTTTTCGCGAGATCCTGCCCGCGCTTCGCGAATTCCTGCTCGAGCAGCTTCTGCGCTCGTTGCGCGGGCGCCGCTTCCTTGAGAATTCGCTCCAGGCTGACAAACCCGATCTTCGACTGTGCCAGGGCGGGACTGCCGCAGGCGCCCAGGAGTCCTGCGAGAATCCAGCAGGCGACGCGTTCCGGCTTCAATATCCCTCCTGCTGAAAGTTCGATTCGATTTGCGGATTATACCGGGGCGTCAAAAGAGCGTGCCCAGGGTGAATTGGACTCTTTGAAGATCGTCCCCGGGCTTGTCATTGAGCGCCTTGGCGATGCTGATCTTCAGCGGACCGACCGGGGAATTCCAGGCGAAACTGACCCCGGCCGAGGCGCGCATCTCGGAGAAGTCGACCCTGTCCGCGTAGACCTGACCGGCTTCGATGAAGGCGCCGAGCCGCATCGACCGGTCGTTGGTCGTGCCCGGAACGGGAAACAGAAGCTCGGTGGACCCGTTGACCTTGCGATTGCCTCCGAGGAAGGCGCCTTCGGGATCGCGCGGACCCAGCGAGGCGGTGCGGTATCCCCGCACGCTGCCGATCCCGCCGGAGTAGTAGTTCTTGAAGAATGGCAGCGAATCCCCGCCGTACCCGTCGCCCGCGTCGAGCTCTCCGCTCAGCACCAGCGCGAGATTGCGGGTAAAGGGATAGAAGTACTGATGGGTGTAGGAGTACTTCCAGTATTCGAGGTCGCCGACGGGAGTGCCGAGTTCCAGCGTCGCGCGCTCGAGGTGGCCTTTCGTCGGCCAGATCGCGCTGTCCCGCGTGTCGCGCACCCAACCTCCGGTCGCGACCAGCGTGCTATAGGCGCTTCCGAACTGATTTGCAAAAGCGAGGTAGCGCACCGGGCTGTCGTTGGCGAGCTCGAGCTGGACATACTCGGCGCCCAAGCCGAAGAACAGGGTGTCGTATTCGGTAAACGGAACGCCGTAGCGCACGGCGCCGCCGAAAGTCTTCGTCTTGTAGTTCCCGATTCCCAGCGTGGTGGCGTTGACATCCCTTCTGTAGACATCGAAGCCGCGGCTGACCCCGTCGACCGTATAGTAGGGATCGGTAAACGAAAAGGAGTACGTCTTGTTCACGCTGCCGGAGGCGACCTGAACGCCCACGACGTTGCCGGTGCCGAAGAAGTTGCTCTGCTGCACCGAGGCCTGGACGATGAGCCTGTCGACGTTCGAAAATCCGACCCCGAGCAGTATCGCCCCGGTCGGCTTCTCCTTGACCCGCACCGTCACGTCGACCTGGTCGGTCGTGCCGGGGACGGCAGGAGTCTCGACCTCGACTTCGCTGAAGAAACCGGTCTTGTCGATCCTCTGCTTGGAGAGCTGCAGCTTCTGGCTGTCGAAAAAACTGCCTTCCAGCTGACGGAGCTCGCGGCGTATGACTTCATCCCGCGTGCGCGTGTTGCCGACGACGTTGATTCTTCTGACATAGACGCGCCGTCCCGGATCGATCAGGAACGTGAAGCTGACCTTTCGCTTCTCCTTGTCAATGTCGGGATTCGAGTTGACGTTCGCGAAAGCGTAGCCGTCGCGCCCCAGCCGGTCGGTAATGGCCTTGGTCGACTCGGTGAGCCTCTCTCTCGAAAAAGTGTCGCCGGGTCTTATCGTAATCAGGGACCGGAGCTCCTCCTCCGGAACGCGCAGATCGCCCCCCAGTTTCACCTCGGCAACCTCGTATTTCTCACCTTCGGCGATGTTGGTCGTGATGTAGACGTCGCGCCGGTCAGGCGTGATCGAAACCTGGGTCGATTCGATCGCGAACTCCAGGTACCCGCCGTTCAGGTAATACGAGCGCACGGACTCCAGGTCCGCCTGGAGCTTCTGCCGGGAATACTGGTCGTTCTTGGACAGCCAGGTGAACCAGCCCGGGGAGCGCAACTGGAACACGCCGAGCAGGTTGTCCTCGGAAAACGCCCGATTGCCGACGATGTTGATCCGCCTGATCTTCGCGACTTCCCCCTCCTCGATGCTGAAATTGATCGCCACCCGGTTGCGCTCGAGCGGCGTCGCGGTCGTCGTGATCCGCACTCCGTAGAGCCCGCGGCTCAGGTACTGGCGCTTGAGTTCCTGCTCGGCCTGATCAAGCAGCGCGCGGTCGAAGATGCGCCCTTCCTGGAAACCCACGTCCCGCAGGCCCTGCTTGACTTTGTCTTTCTCGAATTCCTTCATCCCCGAGAATTCGATCGACGCGATCGCCGGGCGCTCCTCCAGCGTTGCGACCAGCACATTGCCCTGGACTTCCAGCCTCACGTCCCGGAAGAAGCCCGTCGCGAACAGGCTGCGGATGGCGGCCGCGGCCTTGGCGTCGGTCACCGTATCACCGACCTTGATCGGGAGGTAACTGAAGACCGTTCCGACCTCGATCCGCTGAAGGCCCTCGACGCGGATATCCTTCACCACGAAGGGATCGAACGCCCACGCCGGGCCGGCGAGCGCGAGCAGGAAGATCGCGGCTCGTAGCGCGTGTCTCACTGAACGAATTATTATCCCGCCAGCAGGCGGTTGAGGTCGTTGTAGAAAGCGAAGGCCATGAGGCCCAGGAGCAGCGTCAGCCCGAGACGTTGACCCAACTCCATCGTTCGCTCGGAAACCGGGCTTCCCTTGAAGATCTCGACGAGATAGTACAGCAGATGCCCCCCGTCCAATAAGGGAATCGGCAGCAGGTTCAGCACCCCCAGACTGATGCTGATCAGGGCGAGAAACGCCACGTAGGCGGCGAGGCCGAGTTGCGCGGACTGCCCCGCATAGTCGGCGATCGTCACCGGCCCGCTCAGGTTCTTCCAGGACACCTCGCCCGTGACCATCTTGCCGAGCATCTGCAGACTGAAGACGGAGGTCTCCCAGGTTTTCGCCAGCGCCATTCCCATCGCCCTGCCGGGGGGGTAGCGTACCGTGGTCAGGAATGACTTCATCGCCTCGGGATCGATGAGCGGCGCCGCCCCGATCCGCCCGAAACGCTCGCCGCCCTGCTGGACGGCCTCCGGCCGAAGGCCGATCAGAATCTCGCCTGCGCCGCGCGACACGCGCAACTGCACGGTTTCCTCCGGGTGCGCCCGCACCGCCGCCACGAGATCGTCCCAGACGCGCACCGCGCGGCCGTCGATCGACACGACGCGATCTCCCGCCTGCAGACCCCCCGCCTCGGCGACGCTTCCCGGAACGAGTTTTCCGATGACCGGCGCCACATCGGGCCGGTCCAGGCGCAGTCCCAGGCGGGCGAGCGGATCGCTGTCGAAGCCCTCCAGGTCGAAGCGCGACAGGTCCAGCGTTCGCCACGCGAGCCGTTGCTTCGGATCGACGACCTCGAACCGGGCGGATTGCTTCTCCACCGCGAGCTGCAGCAACCGCCACCGCACCTGTTGCCAGCTCGCCATCGGCTCGCCGTTGATCGCGAGGATGGTTTCGCCCCGGGCAAACCCGCTCGCCTCGGCAATCGTTCCCGGCACCGGCGTGGCGACGATCGGCCTGGCCTCCTGCACTCCGCTGACGAACAGCCCCCAGTAGAACACGACCGCCAGCAGGAAATTGGCGGCGGGTCCCGCGGCGACGATCGCGATGCGGCGCCACACGCGCTGGCGATTGAAAGCACGGTGCCGTTCCTCGGGACTCACGGGTCCTTCGTGCTCGTCGAGCATTTTCACGAAGCCCCCGAGCGGCAAGGCGGCGATCACCCACTCGGTCCGGTCCCGGCCGTACCGCCCGCGCCACAGGGCCTTTCCGAAGCCGATCGAGAAACGAAGCACCTTGACCCCGCACAGGCGTGCGACAAGATAGTGGCCGAACTCGTGGACCACGATCAGCACGCCGAGCGCGACGACAAAGGCGAGGAGGGTGTTGAGGAGATTCACGCGGCGTCAGAGGTGAAGCGGGCCACGATATGGCTCGCGCGCATGCGCGCGGCGGCATCGGCGGCCAGCACGTCATCGAGCGTGGCAAGCGGGTTCGTCGGGGCGCCGGCCAGGGTCTCTTCGATCACCGAGGTGATGCGCAGGAACGGAAGGCGGCCTTCGAGAAAGGCCGCTACGGCGACTTCATTGGCGGCGTTGAGCGCGGCGGGCGCGGCACCGCCTGCCTCGAGCGCGGCGTAGGCGAGATTCAGCGCCGGGAATCGCTCGAAATCGGGTTGCTCGAAGCTGAGCGCGCCGGCGCCGAAAAAATCGAGCGACGAGACGCCGGCGTCGATCCGCTCGGGGTAGGCCAGGGCCTGCGCGATGGGCGTGCGCATGTCGGGGTGTCCGAGCTGAGCGATCACCGAGCCGTCGACATACTCGACCATCGAGTGCACCACGCTCTGCGGGTGGATCACGACCTGGATCTGCCCGGGGTCGGCGCCGAACAGCCAGTGAGCCTCTATGATTTCCAGTCCCTTGTTCATCATGGTCGCCGAATCGACCGATATCTTCCGTCCCATGACCCAGTTCGGGTGAGCGCAGGCCTCGTCGGGCGTTACGCGGTGCAGGTCGGCTCGAGGACGCGCCCTGAACGGCCCGCCCGATCCGGTGAGCAGGATCCTGCGGATGCCCTTTTCGGCGAGATCGCCCGAGGCGAACGGCGGCAGGCACTGGAAAATGGCGTTGTGCTCGCTGTCGATCGGAAGCAGCGTGGCGCCGCTGGCGCGGACGTTTTCCATGAATACGGGACCGGCAATGACGAGCGCCTCCTTGTTCGCGAGGAGCAGCTTGCGTCCCGCGTTGGCCGCGGCCAGCGTCGAGCGCAGTCCGGCGGCCCCCACGATCGCCGCCACGACGCAATCGACCTCCGGCAATGAGGCCGCTTCGACCAGCCCCGCTTCTCCGGCGAGGATCTTGCAGGCAACTCCGGCGGCGGCCAGCCGCTCGCGCAATTGGGGGGCGCGCGATGCGTCGGCGACGCAGGCATAGTCGGGCCGGTACCGCGCGCACAGCCCGGCCAGCTCGTCCACTTGACGATGGGCGGTCAGCGCCACGACGCGGAAGCGCGACGGATGCCGCGCGATCACATCCAGGGTGCTCGCCCCGATCGAACCGGTTGCTCCTAGTATTGCGACGTTCTGAATCGTGTCACCTCATGAACGCAAGCATGGCGAGGGGCAGCATCGCCACGGGGGCATCGATCCGATCGAGGATGCCGCCATGACCGGGCAAGAGCGTCCCGCTGTCCTTGACGCCTGCTTGGCGTTTTATCAGAGATTCGATGAGATCGCCAATCATTCCGACCACCGACAGCCCCAGCAGAAGCGGAACGATCCAGGGGCGGGCCATGGGCGTCCCGCCCGGCCAGTGCGGCGTACCCACCGGACCGGTGAGGTTGGTCCAGACGAGCGCGTAGAGCGCGACGGCGGCGAGGGCCCCGCCGACGCCTTCCCAGGTTTTTCCCGGGCTGATCGAAGGAGCGAGCCTGCGTCTGCCGAAGCGCCGTCCGGTGAAGTATGCCGCGGTATCCGAGATCCAGACGGTGACCAGCAAAGCAAGCAGCAAGCCGGGGTGCACGGCGCGCAGATCGACCGCGGCGGAAAAAGCGGGCAGCAGGGCCAGCGCCCCGATGCCCAGCAGCGGCGGCCCGGATATTCCGGGCCGCCGCCAGATCCAGAGCGGTGCGAGCACGA
>JBATEB010000309.1:0-35906 GCA_049663805.1 Burkholderiales bacterium
ACTCCATGTAGATATTCAGCGGCTGGTCCTGGACGGTGAGTTCGTAGACCTGCTCGTCGTAGGAAGCGTGGTTGTGCACCGCCCATCCCGGCGCCGAGAGCATCAGGTCTCCCGCTTTCCACTCGTAGCGATTGCCCGCGACGGTCGAATACCCGGAGCCCTGGAAATAGTAGTTGATCGCCGCCGAAACGTGGCGGTGCGGACGATCGACGATCTTCGGCGGGCGGATCGTGATGGTCGCAAAGAAATTCGGCGTGATGCCGTTGGTGCGGCCGGTCATCGGGTTGTACATCATGTACAGCCGCCGTCCGACGTAATCCTTGCCGAGCGCCACCAGCTTGTCGAGCTCGCGCTTCACGTCCTTCCACGGGAAATGCAGCGGATTCGACACGACCGTCCTGGGATTGATCAGGATCTCGTAGGGCATCAGCATGCCGCCGTCGCCGCCGAACGGGATCATGCCGAAGGGGCTCTTGCGCCGGGGATCGTTCTTCGCCGCCTGCTCCTCGGCGTCTTCCACCGGGCGCAGCTCGGCGGACGGCTCGTCCTCGGGAAGATAGACCTGCATGTGCTGCAGCAGGGGCACGTTCGAATAGGTGAGCCGGACCTGGAGGTCTTTGCCGTCGTTGACGTGACGGTAGGCCGCGTGCGACGGATGATTCCAGACGTCGTATTGCGCAAAGGCGATGCGCCTGCCCGCGATCAGCGTGTGCCCGGAGCCGCCGATGCAGAAGTTCACCTCGGTGGCGTTGTGCCGGAACGCCGCGGCCTTCTCGCCCGGTTTGAGCACCGAGAGCTTGACCTGGATTCCGGGCGCGAAGCCCGGGGCGTTGGCTTCGGCGAGCGGGTGAACGATGAGCGATTCGCGCCTCCCGTTCGCCGGCGGCGGCAGGCTGGCGAGGCGCTCGGCTTGGGCGTCGATCTCCTTCTTCGTCACCACGATCGGGGCCCAGTAACTGTTCGCGTCGCGGGCCGGGCGGCCGCTGGAGTCGACGAAACGCGCGTGCATCTGCTGAAAATCCTTCCTGTATTCGTTCATGTCACCTCCTCGGTCGAGGAAATCATCCTACTCTCTATGCGGGGCTCCTGGCGCGTGAGCCGGAAAGCCGCGGTTCCTGCTTCTTCGGTTGCGCAACGAGGCGCCCGGCGCCGCGCGCGCGCGCCCGGCGCACGAGTTCCACGCCGAGCGCGAGGTCCGAAATGCCCATGCCCATCGCCTTGAAGATCGACAGGTCGTCGGCATCGGAGCGCCGGCGGCCCGAGGCGATGAGCGCCGAGAGCGGCGTCACCCGATCCCAGCCGCCGGAACCGTATCGAGTCATGAATTCTCGCGAAAGCTGCTGCACGCCCGCCAGATTGTCGACCGCCACCAGGGTGGCACGGCCGAAGAGGTCCTGCGCGAACTCTTCCCGGTCCGGCGCGATCGCCCCGACCGCGTTGAGATGCGCGCCCGGGTCGAGCATGGCCGCAGCGAGAAACGGTTGCGCGGCCCGAGTGACCAGCGTTATGACGTGCGCTCCCCGGCACGCTACTTCCATCGAAGCGCACGCCTCGGCCTGGATGCCGTACTCTCCGACCACCTTCGCGGCGAAGGCGCGGCGCGATTCCTCGCGCGGGCTGTAGATCCGCACGCGCTCGATCGGGCGCACGGCGAGCATCGCGCCGATCTGGGCAAGCGCCTGCTTGCCGGTCCCGGCGATCGCCATCACGCTGGAATTTTCCTGCGCCATCCAGTTCGCGGCAACACCGGAGATGCCGCCGGTGCGCAGGCTCCCCAGCGCAAAAGCTTCAATGACGGCGACCAGAGACCCGTCCTCCGCGCTCCAGAGCAGCAGCAGCGGGCACGTCCCCCCCTGCGTGTGCGTCCAGGACTTGGTGCCCACGATATTCCCGAGCCTGCCGCCGATCGCATGCAGGTTGTTCCTGCCGTACTGGAGCAGGGTCTTGGTCATGTTTTGCGCCGCCCCGCGCGCCTCCTCGCGCAGTGCCGCCTCGAGCGCCGCGATCGCCTCCCCCAGGTCGATGAGCCGGACGACTTCCGATTCCGTGATCCAGATCGCTTCGGCGCTCATCGTCAAACCTTGAACGAAGCCAGCACCTGCGCCGGGAAAAGCTCCTCGAGCTCGAGGCGCCGGTGGCACACGCCCTGCTCGTGGGCGAAATCGACGAAGGCCTGCAGCGTGGTGCGATTCGGTTCCAGCCCGTAGGGCCAGAAATCCTCGCCGAAGAGGCTCTTCATGCGCTCCGCATGGGAGGGCAGCCAGGCGAGCGGCGCGTGCGCGGCGGTGATATCCGAGAACCGCGCCAGGGAGCGGCGCTTGGCTTCGTCGAAAGCCTTGTAGAGGTTCATGGCGAGCCACGGGTGCCGCTGCAGAAGGTCGGCCTTGATGGCGATCACGTGCATGATGGGAAAGATTCCGGTTTCCTTGAAATACGCCGCCTCGACCGGCTCGTAGTCCGGAAACAGGCGCCGGATTCCCCGGCCGAGCGCGCGCGGCGGCCGCGCCGACAGCGCAGCGTCGATGGCCCCGGCGAGCAGCATGTCGTTCAGCGACCGCTCGGGCTCGACGCGCAGGCTCACGCCCGCGGGGAGCTTGAGCTTGACCTTCTCGACGCGACCGGCTTCGTTGACGCCGGCCTGGACCCATTCCACCGACTCGAGCGGCACGCGCGCCTGATGCTGAAGGTAGCCGCGCGCATAGATGACCGCGGTCTGCGCCCACTCGGGGACGCCGATGCGGGCGCCCTTCAGCTGCTCCGGCCGGGTGATCTTCCCGCCCTCGCGCACGTAGAGCATCGAGTGCCGGAAGGCCCGCGAAGGAAACACCGGGATCGCGGCGATGCTCTCGTCGTTCTGCGAGCGCAGCGACACGTACTTTCCCATCGACATCTCGGAAACTTCCCACTCCCTGAAGAAGGTGAAGCGAAAGAACATCTCCTCGGGACGCAGGTAGAGCACGTTGAGGCTGACGCCCTGAATCGGAACCTCACCGGTGGCGACATCGCGGGTGTGGTCGTAGTCGCCGATGGCGAGCGTGATGGCAAGCTTCTCCACGAGCGCTATCCCTTGAGCAGAACCGCGCCGTCCTCGATCTTCACCGCGTAGCACCGGACCTCTTCGGTGCACGGCGCGGCGACGGCCTTCCCGGTGGGAACGTGGAATTTCCCCTGATGCAGGGGACACTCGATGTCCTCGCCTTCGATGAATCCGTCGGCGAGACTGGCCTGACCGTGGGTGCAGGTGTCGTGCGTCGCGTAGATTTTTCCGCCGATGTTGTAGAGGCACACCGGTTCGGCGCCCACATGGACGAGCAGCGTCCCGTCTTCCGGCACATCCGCGGCAGCGGCTACTTTCATCCAGGTCTGGCTCATGTCCATGGTCGGCGGTGATCGATCGTCAGGGGGTTCAATGCGGGAAGAGCCATCGAAAAACGCGGGCTCCCCGAATTCTAGCGTGCTCGCCTGCGGCGGCGCGCTTGTTGCGCCAGCACCCAGCCAGGAAGGTACGTTATCATAAAAAGCACGAACGTTCGCAGCGCGATACCGGCGCTATCTGCGTATATCTTGATAGATCAATTTTGTCTGATGGGTCGCCAACACGCGAAGACGCACCGGAACCTAGGACAGGTTCCGCTTGCGGCTGAACTTCGAAAGAAGGTCGTCCAGGTGCTCGAGACTCGAATAGCTGATCACGAGCTTGCCCGCGCCTTTTTTCCCCGGCCTGATCTGGACCGTCGTTCCCAGCGTTTCGGAGAGCGATTCCTCGACGCGTGCGATGTCCCGGTCGGTCTTGAGCGCACGCCTCGCCTTCGCCTTGGGGTGCAGCAGGGAGTTCACCAGCTGCTCGGCCTGGCGCACCGATAGGCCCTGGTCGGCGACCCTTTTCGCGACGCTTTCCTGCTGCCGGCCGTCCAGCGCGAGCAGGGCGCGGGCGTGACCCATTTCCAGCTTGCGGTCGAACACCAGCTGTTGCACTGCCTTTTGCAGGTTCAGCAGGCGAAGCAGATTGGTCGTCGCCGCGCGCGAGCGCCCGATGGCCTCGGCCGCCTCCTGGTGCGTCAGCTTGAATTCCGCCACCAGCCGCTGGACGCCCGCCGCCTCCTCCAGCGGGTTCAGGTCCTCACGCTGGATGTTCTCGATCAGCGCCATCGCCAGCGCGGCGGAATCCGGGACCTCGCGCACGATGACCGGAACCGCCTCGAGTCCGGCGATCTTCGCCGCGCGCCAGCGGCGTTCGCCCGCGATGATCTCGTAGCGCTCGCCTGCCGCCGGCCGAACCAGGATCGGCTGCATCAGCCCCTGCTTCCTGATCGAGGCGGCCAGCTCGTTCAGCGAGCCTTCGTCCATCCTGGTACGCGGCTGGTAACGGCCCCGCTGTAACTGCTCGAGGCGCAAGGTCGCTTGCTGCTCGGGGATTGCCCTGGTCTCGGCATCCCGGTCGAGCAGAGCATCCAGCCCCCTCCCCAGCCCTTTCAGTTTCATTTGCATGCCCCGTTCATGCAGCGGCCGCGGCGCTCTCGCGCGACAGAATTTCGCCGGCGAGCTCGACGTAGGCCTGCGAGCCCCTGCATTCCCTGTCGAGCATCACCGCGGGAACGCCGAAACTGGGCGCTTCGGCGAGCCGGACGTTGCGCGGAATCACCGTCGCGTAGACCTTTTCGCCGAAATGTTCCTTCAATTGAGCCGACACCTGCTGCGCAAGCGTGTTGCGCGGGTCGTACATCGTGCGCAGCAATCCCTCGATATCGAGCTTCGGGTTGAGGTGCTGGCGGAGTCTCTTGATCGTGTTGACGAGATCCGAAAGGCCTTCGAGCGCGTAGTACTCGCATTGCATCGGAATCATCACGGCGTGGGCCGCGACCAGCCCGTTGACCGTGAGCATGTTGAGCGCAGGCGGACAATCCAGCAGGATGAAGTCGTAATCCGCAGCGATCGACGCGAGGGCGCCCTTCAAGCGCGATTCCCGGTGTTCGAGATTGACCAGCTCCACTTCGGCGCCGGCGAGATCGCGATTCGCGGGAACGAGATCGTAGCCCCCGGACACGGATTTGTGCCGCACCGAATCGGCAGTCGCCAGGCCGAGAAGGACCTGGTACACGGAGTTCCTGAGGGTGCGCTTGTCGACCCCGCTTCCCATCGTGGCGTTGCCCTGCGGATCGAGATCCACCAGCAGCACGCGCTTGCCGGCCTGCGCGAGGCCGGCCGCGAGATTGACGCTGGTGGTGGTCTTCCCGACTCCGCCCTTCTGGTTGGTAATCGCGAGGATTCGGGTCATGCGCGTTCGATCAGCACCAGGTGCCGGCTGGCCTCCAGACCGGGAACGGCCAGTGGGTGCAGCTGCCTCACGCGGAATCCCGGCGGCAGGCGCTCGATCTCTTCGAAGGGCAAGACCCCTTTCATCGCCGCGAGCACGCCTTTCGGGGCCAGCAAGTGGTGCGATAGGGTCACGAACTCGGCAATTTCCGAAAACGCCCTGGAAACGACACAGTCGAAGCTCTCCTCCGGCCGCCAGGACTCGACCCGCTGGCATATGACTTTCGCGTTTTTCAGGCCGAGTTCGCTCACTGCCTGCCTGAGAAACGCCGCCTTCTTGTGGCTGCTGTCGAGCAAAGTGACCGCCAGCTCCGGCCTGACCACGGCGAGCGGTATCCCCGGCAGCCCCGCGCCGCTCCCGACATCGAGCACGCGACCCGTGCCGACATAGGGTGTCAACGCGAGCGAATCCAGCAAGTGAACCGCTACCGCTTTTTTCAAGTCGCGGATCGCCGTCAAATTGTAGACCTGGTTCCATTTCTCCAGGAGCCGGAGATATTCGATGAGCCGCATGCGGGAGTCTTCGGCGACGCCCAATCCCATCTCGTCAAGACCTCGCGCGAAAAGCGCTGCCAGCTCGTCCTGGCTCTGCTGTGCCGGGGCCACGATCATGCCGCAGATCGCTCCGCGCCGCGCGCCAGCCGCCTCAGGTGGACCCGGAGCAGGGAGATAGCGGCCGGGGTGACGCCCGAAATCCGCGAAGCCTGACCCAGGGTTTCGGGCCGGTGCAGGCTCAGTTTCTGCCGCACCTCATGGGAGAGACCGCGCACGCTCGCGTAGTCGAGTTCGCCCGGAAGCACGAGGTTCTCGAAGCGTTCGCCACGCGCAATCTCGTCGCGCTGGCGTGCGACGTATCCCTGGTATTTCGCCTGAATCTCGACCTGCTCGCCCACCGCCGTTTCCACGGCGGGAGCATGACCCGAAAGCTCCTGAAGCGAAGCGTAGCCCACGCCGGGTCGCTTCAACAGATCCATCAGAGAGTACTCGCGCTCGATGGCCTTGCCCAGGACCCGCTCGGCGACGCCAGGCGGCAGCGATCGCGGCGTGACCCAGGTCGCTTTGAGTCGCTCCTGCTCGCGAACGATCGCATCGCGCTTGCGGTTGAACGCATCCCAGCGAATGTCGTCCACGACGCCGAGCCGGCGACCCATGTCGGTCAGCCGCAGGTCGGCGTTGTCCTCGCGCAGCATGAGACGATACTCGGCCCGGCTGGTAAACATCCGGTAGGGCTCGGTGACCCCCCGGGTGATGAGATCGTCGACCAAGACCCCGATGTAGGCCTCGTCGCGCCGGGGGCACCAGGAGGGCTCGCCCGTCACCCGCCGCGCGGCGTTGATGCCGGCGAGCACTCCCTGGGCCGCGGCTTCTTCGTAGCCCGTGGTGCCGTTGATCTGGCCGGCGAAGAAGAGACCTGAGATCGACTTGGTTTCCAGGGAAGACTTCAAGTTGCGAGGATCGTAGTAGTCGTACTCGATCGCGTATCCGGGCCGCAGCAGATGGGCATTTTCGAGGCCACGAATGCTCCGCACGAGGTCGACCTGGACATCGAAGGGAAGACTGGTCGATATCCCGTTAGGGTAGAACTCGTGGGTCGTGAGTCCCTCGGGTTCGAGAAATATCGGGTGGCTCGTCTTGGCCGAAAACCGGTGAATCTTGTCTTCGATCGAAGGGCAGTAGCGCGGACCGATGCCCTCGATCACGCCCGTATACATCGGCGAGCGGTCGAGCCCGCCGCGGATGATTTCGTGGGTGCGCTCGTTCGTCTGGGTGATCCAGCAGGGGAGCTGGCGCGGATGCAGGTGCGCCGCGCCAAGGTAGGAAAAGACGGGGGTGGGATCATCCCCGGGTTGCTCCCGCATCACCGAAAAATCGATCGTGCGGCCGTCGAGCCGCGGCGGCGTTCCGGTCTTGAGGCGCCCGACCGGAAGCTTGAGCTCGCGCAGCCGCGCGGCAAGGCCGATCGAAGGCAACTCACCCGCGCGACCTGCCGCGTGGTTCGACAACCCGATGTGGACAAGCCCGGAAAGAAAGGTACCGGTGGTGAGCACCACCGTTCGGCCCAAGATAGGCACGCCGAGTTGCGTCAGGACTCCCGTCACGCGGTCGCCCTGGAGAAGGAGGTCCTCGACCGGCTGCTGGAACAGGGTCAGGTTGGGCTGATTCTCCAGGCGCGAACGAATCGCGTGTTTGTACAGCAGGCGGTCGGCCTGGGCACGGGTCGCGCGGACGGCGGGTCCCTTGGAGGAATTCAGGATACGAAACTGGATACCGGCTTCGTCAGCGGCAATCGCCATGGCCCCACCGAGTGCGTCGACCTCCTTGACGAGGTGCCCTTTGCCGATGCCGCCGATCGAGGGATTGCAGGACATCTGGCCCAGCGTCTCGATGGAGTGAGTGAGCAGCAGGGTCGCGCAACCGGCACGCGCGGCCGCCAGCGCGGCTTCGGTGCCCGCGTGACCGCCGCCCACAACGATGACATCGAACTCAGACGGGAAATGCATGCTGTTCGCTTTGTTGGCCGGGCGAAGACGAGGCGAAATTCTAAAGGGAATTTCGACCGGAAAACAGCGATTCCGGCGTGAATCTTCGCTGTGGGAGGCGGGCCGAGGCTCCCTGTTTCACGTGAAACAACTCCCGCACAGCGTTTCCACAGTCTATACAGACTTTAGACACAGGAAATCCACCGACACCCCCCCGGTCGCCGCGCCGTCCGGCGTGGCCGGGGCCCTCAGCGCCGAATGCGCGACCCGCAGGCACTCGAAACAGCCGGACCAGTCAAAAGAAAAGCCGCCCGAGGGCGGCTTTTCCCCGGCGCCCCTTGGGTCCAGTCCAGAGCGCGTTCCAGCGCGGCCCGACGCGACGCCAGCTCCGGGGGCAGTCGCTCGCCGAGAAGCTGGAGTAGTTCGTCCTGCAGTTGCAACTCCCGCCTCCACTCGCTGCGGTCGATGGTGCAGACGCGTTCGAACTTGTCGGCGCCAAAGCTCTCCAGCCCCTTCCACTCCAGATGCGAAAAACCGGGAATATGTCCGAGCGGGGTTTCGAGCGCCTTCGCCTTGCCCTCGCAGCGCTCCACGATCCACTTCAGGACCCGCATGTTCTCGCGAAACCCCGGCCAGATGAACTTGCCGTCCGGGGACGTCCGGAACCAGTTTACGCAGAAAATCTTCGGCCGCCTGGGTACGGAGCGGCCGAGCTCCAGCCAATGCTTGAAGTAATCCCCCATGTTGTATCCCACGAACGGGATCATCGCCATCGGATCGCGCCTGACGACCCCCACCTTGCCGGTTGCCGCCGCGGTCGTTTCCGATCCCATGGTGGCGCCGATGTAAACCCCTGAATTCCAATCAAAAGCCTCCATCACCAGGGGAACCGTGTCCGAGCGCCGACCGCCGAAGACGAAGGCGGATATCGGCACGCCTTCCGGATTCTCCCAGTCCGAGTCGACCGACGGGCACTGCGACGAGGGAACGGTGAATCTCGCGTTGGGGTGCGCGGCTTTCCTCCCGCAATCGGGTGTCCATTCGTTTCCCTGCCAGTCGATGAGCCTGGCGGGGGGGGGTTCAGTCATGCCCTCCCACCAGATGTCGCCTTCGGGAGTCATCGCGACGTTCGTGAAAATCGTGTTCCGCCTGATCATCGCCATGCAATTGGGATTGGTCTTCTCCGAGGTTCCCGGGGCGACTCCAAAAATTCCCGACTCGGGATTGATGGCGTAGAGGCGCCCATCCTTGCCCGGCTTGATCCAGGCGATGTCCTCACCTACGGTCGACACCTTCCAGCCGCTCAGCGCCGCGGGCGGGACCAGCATGGCGAAATTCGTCTTGCCGCAGGCCGAAGGAAACGCGGCGCTCACGTAGTGCTTTTCTCCCGAAGGAGGCGTCACGCCGAGGATCAGCATATGCTCCGCAAGCCAACCCTGCTCCTTCCCCATGACCGAAGCGATGCGAAGCGAAAAGCATTTCTTGCCGAGCAGCGCGTTCCCCCCATACCCCGAGCCGAAAGACCAGACTTCCTTGGTTTCGGGGAAGTGGACGATGTACTTGTCTTTCTTGCTGCACGGCCAGCGGAGGTCCTTTTGGCCCGCGGCGAGCGCCCAGCCCACGGAATGGACGCAAGGCACGAAGCGCCCCTTCTTTCCCAGGATGTCCCAGACCTTGCGGCTGACGCGTGTCATCACGAACATGCTCACCGCTACATAGGGCGAATCCGTCAACTCGATGCCGATGTGCGCGATGTGCGATCCCAGCGGCCCCATGGAAAATGGAACCACGTATAGCGTGCGGCCGCGCATGCACCCGTCGAACAGCTTGTCCAGCGTCGCCCGCATCTGCTGCGGGTCGACCCAATTATTGGTGGGACCGGCGTCCACCTCGTGCTCGGAACAGATGAAGGTGCGGTCTTCGGTGCGCGCGACGTCGTTGGGATCCGAAAGCGCGAGGAAGCAATCCGGGCGCAGCTTGGGATTGAGCCGCTTGAGCATACCTGTTTCGACCATCTCGTTGCACAGCCGGTCGTATTCCTCCTTCGATCCGTCGCACCACTGAATCCGGTCGGGCCGGGTGAGTGCGGCAATGCGCGCAACCCATTCCTTGGCGCCGCCATGCTGCACGTACGCAGGAGCGCCCATATCGATCGCTTTGACGTCAGGTTTGTTCATTCCGGGGCCTCGCGATGACGACCTTGCGGACTCTGCCCGGCCGCCGGTCGTGTTCGAACTATCGGGACCCGAACTCTACCACGATTCCGAAAGTGTTCAGAATTCCCCTGCTAAGACCGCCACTTGCACGGGTTGCTTCGCGCGCGGTGGTCGCACAGCCCAGCGGAGACCTTGGGCTCGAAATTCATTTTCCGACGCAGAAACGGGAGAAAATCTCCCCGAGAAGGTCGTCGGCGCTGAATTGCCCGGTGATCGCTCCCAATTCCCGCTGAGCCAGTCGAAGCTCCTCGGCAAGGAACTCGTCTTGCGACATCGCCGCTTCAGCGCGTTCCAGCGCCTCGGCGACGCGTTCGAGGGAAGCGAGGTGACGCTCGCGCGCCATGAAGACGTCTTCCCCTCCGGGTTGCCATCCGGCCAGCTTCAGCAGCGTCTGGCCGAGCGCCTCGACCCCCTCCCCGGTTTTCGCGGAAAGGTGAAGGCGCCAGCCGAATGGCCCGTCTTGCGCTCCCGGCCGATCGCCCGACAGATCGATCTTGTTGAACACGGTGACGCGCTTGAGGTGCTCCGGAAGGCGGGAAACGATGGCATCGTCGCCTGCATCCAGGCCCGTGCCGGCGTCTACGACCAGAAGCAGGACGTCCGCGCGCCCGATGGCTTCCCAGGTTCGGGCGATGCCGATGGTCTCCACTTCGTCCGAGGTATCCCTCAGGCCCGCGGTGTCGATGATATTCATCGGAACGCCCTCGACCTGGATGGTCTGGCGCACCGCATCGCGGGTCGTTCCGGGAATCGCGGTGACGATGGCGAGTTCCTCCCCGGCGAGCCGATTGAGGAGGGACGATTTCCCCACGTTCGGCCGGCCGGCCAGAACGACCTGGAGCCCGCTGCGCAGCACGCTCCCGCGACGACCGCGCTCGAGCACGCGCGCGACGCGGTATCGCAAGTCACGAATGCGTTCCTGCGCGTCCTCGCGGGCGAGCGGATCGATCTCCTCGTCGGCGAAGTCGAGGGTCGCCTCCACCAGCGAGCGCAGCTCGACCAGCTGCCCTGCAAGTCCCTCGATCAATTCCGAGAATTCTCCGCGCAGGGAGCGCAAGGCGCAGCGCGCCGCCGCCTCCGTCGCGGCCTCGATCAGATCGGCGACGCTCTCGGCCTGTGCGAGATCCATCTTCTCGTTGAGGAATCCGCGGCGCGTAAACTCCCCCGGTTCCGCGAGCCTGGCCCCGAGCTCCCGGCACCGTCGCAGGAGCATCTGCTGGACGACGGGCCCTCCGTGACCCTGCAGCTCGAGCACGTCTTCTCCCGTGTACGACGCGGGGGACGGAAAGAAGAGCGCGATACCGTCATCGATCGGACCGCCATCGCCATCGAGGAAGCTCGTTCGCACCGCCAGCCGGGGCGCGGGCACGGCCCCCAGGAGTCCGACCGCCAGCGGCCGGAGATTCTTCCCGGAGATTCGAACGATCCCGATTCCCCCGCGTCCCGGAGCAGTCGCGACGGCCACGATCACATCGGTATCGGAGGGCGATGCCATGGTGTCACGCTGGTGCGTGTCGACCGCGGTCCGGAGACCTCAGCGCTTCGGAGTGACTTTCTTTTCCCCCATCATGCGGGTGATCTGCCACTGTTGGGCGATCGAAAGAATGTTATTCACCAACCAGTAGAGGACCAGTCCCGAGGGAAAGAAATAGAACATCACACCAAATGCAAACGGCATGATCATCATGACCTTCGCCTGGACGGGGTCGGGCGGCGTCGGGTTCATCTTGGTCTGAATGATCATGGAAGCCATCATCAGGGTCGGCAGCACGTACCACGGATCCGGCGCGGAGAGGTCGGTGATCCAGAGGTAGAACGGAGCATGACGCAACTCCACGCTCTCGAGGAGCACCCAGTAGAGCGAGATGAAAACGGGAATCTGCACCACGATCGGAAGGCACCCACCGAGAGGGTTGATTTTCTCGGTCTTGTACAGCTCCATCATCGCCTGGTTCAGCTTCGCCTTGTCGTCCCCGTATTGCTCGCGGAGCTTGGTGAGCTTGGGCGTCACCAACTTCATTTTTGCCATCGAGCGATAACTGGCGGCGGACAGCGGAAAGAAGATCAGCTTGATACCCAGCGTGAGCAGGATGATGGCCAAGCCCCAGTTGGCGAGCCAGCCGTGGAAAAGCTTCAGTACCCAGAACAGCGGAACGGCAATCACCGTCAGCCAGCCGTAATCGACTACCAGCTGCAATCCCGTAGCCACCGCCTTCAGGTGATCCTGGTCCTGCGGCCCGACGTAAATCGGTACCGCGATCCTTGCGCTGGCTCCCGGCGCGACAGGCCCGAGCGCCACTTTCACGCCCACGGAGTAGAAATTGTCGGCGAGCTTGCTGGCGTAAAAGTCCCGCTGCACCTTGTCCGGCGGGAGCAATGCCGTGACGAAATAGTGCTGAATCATCGCAATCCAGCCGCTGTCCGCCGTTTTCGAAGCGAGTTTTCCCTTGTCGATATCCGAAAACGAGATCTTCTGGAACTTGTCCTGCTCGGTATAGACGGCCGCCCCCGTATACGTCTGCGCCATATACGGGTCTCCAGCGGGCGCCTTGCCGTCACGCGTAATCTGGAAATACGCGTACGTCGAGATTGGCGTCGCGGTACCGTTTGCGACCTCTTCGCTGATGTCGACCTGGTAGCTGGCGCGTCGAAAGGTCAGGGTTTTCGTTACCCTTACCCCTTCAGGCGTCTTGGCCTCGAGCCGAACTTCGAGCTTGTCTGCACCCGGCGAAAGCACCTGTTCCGCAGCCGCCGCCGTAAATATCGTCCGGTGAAAAGGCAGACCCCCGGTCAGACCGCTCTGCACCGCGTAGCGGTGCTCCGGCCCGAGCAACACCAGGTTCTTCTTTCCATCCTTGTTGTCCCTGTGTTGCAGGATCTCGAGATAAGCGAGGTCCCCGCCTAGGGTGTCGATCTCGGCCGCAAGCACGTCCGTTTTCACCCGCACCCGCTCGCGCCGAAGGGTTTCCGCAGGGGCGGTCGTCGGGACGGCGTCGCCGGCCCGGGGACTCGGCAAAACCGGCGGGGCGCCGGGGGCGGGCGCGGCTTCCGGTCGGGCGGGCACCGCTGGCGCGACGGGACGATGCTCCTTCTGCCACGCCTCCCAGAGCATGAGGAGTGAAAACGAAAAAATCGCAAAGAGAACGAGGCGTCGAGCGTCCATGGAAACTCGGGAAATCAGGGAACCGGGTCGTAACCGCCGGGATGCCACGGATGGCAGCGCGCCAGACGCCGCAAAGCGAGCCAGCCCCCGCGCATCCCGTGGCGCTCGAGCGCTTCGAGCGCGTACGCGGAGCAGGAGGGATGGAAGCGGCAGTGCGCGCCGACCACGGGGCTGAGCCAGTAGCGATAGCCCCGAACGAGGAGAGACAGCGCTTTGCTCACCACGGAACCGCCAATCCCAGTTCGAGTTCAGCCATCACCACAACCTTCTTCGTTACGCGAACCAGGAAGTCGCGATTTCCCAACCGCGCCTGATTGTTGCGAAACCATTCCCTGACCATCCGCTTGACGCGATTGCGGTCGACCGCCCGCGGCAACACGCGTTTGGGGACGATCAACCCGAGCCGGGGAACTCCCAGCGCGTTCGGTTTGAGGAGCACATCAAAACCGGACCGCTTGATGGTTCGCCCCGCGGAAAGCAAGGCAACGATATCGGGAGTCCCGAGCCGCTGCCTGCGGGGGTAACGCCTGCGCGCGCTCAAACGCTCAGGCGCGCCCGGCCCTTTGCGCGCCGCGCCCGAATGACGGCCCGGCCTCCGCGGGTGCGCATGCGTACGAGAAACCCGTGGGTCCGCTTGCGTCGGATCACTGAGGGATGGAAAGTACGTTTCATGTGGCGCTTCCTGGAGGCTGAAAAAGAACCCTCAATTAGACGCTACTTAACTGAGGAATGTCAAAGGTATAAGCCCGGCGCCCCGGCATGCCCTACCCTGGACGGCGGTGCCTCCGGGCTGTGGATAACTCCGCCTGAAAAAGGTAGAATTGCGACTCGCAGTTTTCCGATTCAAACCGTAAGAGAATCCATGCAAGGTTTCTGGGCCGCGTGCCTAAGCCGTTTTGAAAAAGAGCTTCCCGCTCAGCAATTTAACACCTGGATTCGCCCTCTAAGACTCGATGCCTCGGTGGCCCCGTCCGGGGAGCTCCGGCTGCTCGCGCCCAACCGTTTCGTGCTGCAGTGGGTGAAGGAGAGGTTCCTGCCTCGAATCGAAGTGCTGGGCGCCGAGTTTTTTTCTTCGCCGATCCGGGTGGAGCTGACCCTGGACGCCGCGACCGCTCCGGATCCGGCGATGACGCCTGTCCCGGCCCCGGATGCAAGACCCGCGCGCCAAGCGCGTCGACTGCCATCGCCGGATCGCTCGAGCCTGAACCTCGAGTTCTGCTTCGACAGCTTCGTCGCCGGAAAAGCCAATCAACTCGCGCGCGCCGCGGCGCTCCAGGTTGCCGAGCATCCCGGGACCTCGTACAACCCGCTCTTCATCTACGGCGGAGTCGGCCTGGGGAAAACCCACCTCATCCACGCCGTCGGGAACCATGTCCTCGCGCAACACCCGAGCGCGCGTGTACGTTACCTGCACGCCGCCCAGTACGTCTCGGACGTGATCCGCGCGTACCAGCAGAAATCCTTCGACGAATTCAAGCGCTATTACCACTCACTGGACCTCCTCCTCATCGACGACATCCAGTTCTTCACCGGCAAGGATCGGACCCAGGAAGAGTTCTTCTACGCCTTCAACGCCCTGATCGAGGCCCACAAGCAGCTCATCATCACCTGCGATACCTACCCCAAGGACCTTGCCGGCATAGACGAACGGCTCAAGTCCCGTTTCTCCTGGGGTCTCACGGTCGCGATCGAACCGCCGGAGCAGGAAATGCGGGTGGCGATCATTCTGAAGAAAGCCGAGGCCGTTTCACTGTCTCTGTCCGAGGAAGTGGCGTTCTTCATCGCGAAGCACATTCGTTCCAACGTGCGCGAACTGGAAGGAGCGCTCAAGAGCGTCATCGCCTATTCTCGCTTCAACGGCCGCGACATCACCCTGGACACCGCCAAGGAAGCGCTGAAGGATCTTCTCTCCGCGCAAAACCGCCAGATCACGATAGAAAACATCCAGAGGACGGTCGCCGAGTACTACAAGATCAGGGTCTCCGACATGCACTCGAAGAAACGCAATCGGAATGTCGCCCGCCCCAGGCAGCTCGCGATGGCCCTCGCCAAGGACCTCACCCAGATGAGCTTGCCCGACATAGGCGACGCCTTCGGCAATCGCGACCACACGACCGTTCTGCACGCCTGCCGGACCATTGCGTCTTTGCGGGAAAAGAACCACGATATCAACCGTGACTACCACGTTTTGGAGCAAGTTCTGAAAGGATGACCGCTTGCCCGAGAAACCTGGGGACGAATTGTCAGCAAGTATCGTCCCGAAGCCCGACGTGAATCTTGTTCCTGTTTTCCCCACGGGGAATTCACCGGCTCGTCCACATCTTGCGCAGAGACCAACCCTGTCATTAGCAACGAGTAAAGCGACTTATCAACCCAAAAGCCGGCGATCATCATCATAATCAAGGAAATTAAATGAACCTTCTTAAGAGCAAACGGGAAGCGCTGCTCGAGCCTCTCCAGGCAGTCACCGGAATAATCGAGCGTCGCCACACGTTGCCCATTCTTTCGAACGTTCTGTTGATCCGAAATCAAAAACAGGTGGAATTCGTCGCCACGGACATCGAGATCGAAATTAGCGCCCGCATGGCTACGGAAGACGACGGCGAACCCCAGAAAATAACCGTCGGCGCCCGCAAGCTCTTCGATATACTTCGAGCCTTGCCCGAGGGAGCCGACGTCACCCTGGTTCTGCAAGACAAGCGACTCCAGCTCAAGTCCGGCAAGAGTCGCTTCAATCTTCAGACCCTCGCAGCCGAAGACTTTCCGAGACTCGCCGTACCGGAAAGCCCCTCGACACGCTTCTCGGTTCCACAAAAACAGCTGAAAGCGCTCCTGGCATTGGTGCAGTACGCGATGGCGCAACAGGACATCCGCTACTATCTCAACGGGCTGCTGATGGTTATCGAGGAAGGACAGCTCAAATTGGTCGCGACCGACGGCCATCGCTTGGCCTATGTCGGCCAGGAAGCGGGGGCCAGGAATCTCCCGAAGCAGGAAGTCATTCTCCCGCGAAAGACCATCATCGAACTGTCGAAGCTGCTTAGCGACAACGACGACCCGGTCGAGCTGGAACTATCCGCGGCCCACGCGCAGTTCAGCTTCGGCAAGGTCACCCTCATCTCCAAACTGGTCGATGGGAAGTTTCCGGACTACGGTCGCGTAATCCCGCAAAACCAGCCGAAGAAATTGCGATTGGAGCGGACCGCCCTGCTTCAGGCCTTGCAGCGGGCCGCGATCCTCACGAGCGACAAGTTCCGCGGGGTTCGCTGGATACTGGCCGACGGGAGTCTGAAGATCAGTTGCAACAACACCGAGCAGGAAGAGGCCCAGGAGGAATTGGACGTTTCCTACAAGGGCGAGACCCTCGACATAGGCTTCAACGTAAGCTATCTCGTGGATGTTCTCAACAACCTGGATGTTGCCGAAGTCGACTGCGGGCTGGGAGACGCCAACTCCAGCGCGCTGTTCACCGTACCGGGGCGCAGCGACTTCAAGTATGTCGTCATGCCGATGCGGATCTGAGCGGAGAGACAATGTCCGATAAAGAGAAAGATGCCTCTCCCCAGGGCCATTACGACTCCGACAGCATAAAAGTGCTCAAGGGGCTGGACGCAGTCCGCAAGCGCCCTGGAATGTACATCGGCGACACGTCCGACGGAACCGGCCTGCATCACATGGTCTTCGAAGTCGTGGACAATGCGATCGACGAGGCGCTGGCCGGTTTCTGCAACGAGATCACCGTCACGATCCACACCGACAACTCGATCAGCGTGATCGATAACGGCCGCGGCATACCCACGGAAATCCACAAGGAGGACGAACAGAAGCGGTCGGCCGCAGAGATCGTCATGACGGAACTCCACGCCGGCGGCAAGTTCGACAACAACTCCTACAAGATTTCCGGCGGCTTGCACGGCGTCGGTGTTTCGGTAGTCAATGCGCTGTCCGACTGGCTCCGTCTGACGATCCGTCGCGACGGGAAAAACCATTTCATGGAATTCCGAAACGGCGTGGCGGTCGCGCCCCTGAAGGTCACCGGCAAGACCGAGCGACGAGGCACGGAAGTGCATTTTCTGGCCAGCACCGAGACGTTTAGCGTTGTCGAGTATCACTTCGACATTCTGGCCCGGCGCCTGTGCGAGCTTTCCTTTCTCAATAACGGCGTGAAAATCCAGTTGGTCGACCAGCGCCTGGCCAAGGAGGAAAATTTCGCGCACACCGGCGGCGTCCGCGGGTTCGTCGAATATATCAACCGCAACAAGAATGTCCTGCACGGGACGCCGTTTCACGCGATCGCCCATAAGGAAGGAATAACGGTGGAAGTGGCGATGCAGTGGAACGATTCGTACCAGGAGCAGGTGCTGTGTTTCACGAACAACATTCCCCAGCGCGACGGCGGCACACACCTCACCGGCCTGCGGGCGGCGATGACCCGAAGTCTCAATCAATACATCGAGACAAACGAAGTTGCGAAAAAGGCCAAGGTCGAGACGACCGGCGACGACATGCGCGAAGGCCTTTCCTGCGTGCTTTCGGTGAAAGTGCCGGAGCCCAAGTTCTCCTCGCAAACCAAGGACAAGCTCGTTTCCTCGGAGGTCGGCCCGGTCGTTCAGGAGCTGGTGGGGGAAAAGCTCAAGAATTTCCTCCTCGAGAGGCCCAACGATGCCCGAATCATCTGCGGAAAGATCGTCGATGCGGCACGAGCGCGGGAGGCTGCCCGCAAAGCACGCGAAATGACCCGCCGCAAGGGGGTACTCGATTCGTTCGGCCTGTCTGCAAAACTCGCCGACTGCCAGGAAAAGGACCCGTCGCGATGCGAGCTCTACATCGTCGAGGGCGACTCGGCCGGCGGGTCGGCCAAGCAGGGCCGCGACCGAAAATTCCAGGCGATCCTGCCGCTGAAGGGAAAGATCCTCAACGTGGAGAAGGCGCGTTTCGACAAGCTCATTTCTTCGCAGGAAATCGTCACGCTGATTCAGACGCTCGGGACCGGGATCGGCAAGGACGAGTACGACATCTCGAAACTTCGCTACCACCGCATCATCATCATGACGGACGCCGATGTCGATGGCGCTCACATCCGGACTCTCCTGCTCACGTTTTTCTATCGCCAGATGCCGGAGCTGGTAGAGCACGGACACGTGTACATCGCCCAACCGCCCCTCTACAAGGTGAAGGTGGGGAAGCAGGAACGATACTTCAAGGATGATCACGAGCGCGCTCAGTTCATGCTCGCCCAGGCGCTCGTCGGTGCATCGCTCATACCCAAGAAGGACGCGCAGCCGATCGAGGGCAAGACGCTCGAGCAGCTCGCCAAGGCTTATCTGTTCGGCGAAGCCGTGGTGGCGCGGGCGTCCAGGGTCATCGACAGCGAAGCACTCGCCGCGCTGATGCGCGGCGTAAAGGTGGACCTCTCGGACGCGCAATCGGCGGAGGCCAGTGCCCTCAGCCTGAAGCAGGCCATGGCGGCCAATGGCAACGGAGTCCACGTCAACGCGCGCTATGACGGAAAGAACGAGCGCCACCAGCTGGTGATCGAGCGAACCTACCACGGCAACGCCAGAAAGAGCGTGCTCGACGAGGACTTCATCTCTTCAGGGGACTATCAGCAGCTGGCCCGCATTGCCCAGCTCCTGCAAGGTCTCGTCGGACCGGGCGCGGTAATCAGGCGCGAGGACAAGGAAGAAGAAATCAGCGACTTCCCGCAGGCGATGAAATGGCTGCTCGGCGAGGTCGAGCGAGGCGCGGCGATCCAGCGTTACAAAGGCCTCGGGGAGATGAATCCCGAGCAGCTCTGGGAGACCACCATGGACCCGAAGTCGCGGCGACTGCTGAAAGTCCAGATCGAGGACGGAATCGCGGCTGACGAAATATTCACCAAGCTGATGGGCGACGACGTCGAGCCGCGCCGCATCTTCATAGAACAAAACGCGCTGATCGCAAGGCTCGATATCTGACCGTCCCTGCGGGACGGGGATCTCCGCGGGTCAGGACCGCTTGTTCGCGGTCTTTCGCGCGCCTGCCGCGCCTCGCGGCGCGCGCGGCGCGGGCTTGCCCTTGGGCGTTCTTCGAGCGGCTGCACCGGCTGTCGTTGCGGCTTCCGCAATCGGCCGTGTTGCTTTCGCCGGCCGCGGCGCGAACTCGAACCCCACCCTGCCGTCCGCGCCGCGCACCAGGAACGCCGAAAAGGGTCTGCCTTTCTTGGATATGAATCGATGCAGGAGATCGGTCCTCCCGGTGGCGAGGAGCTTTTGCAGCTGCTCCAACTCTATCGGTCGCTGCAAAATGACGCGCCCGGATCGAAAATCACAAGTACGTGTCGGACCCACGCTGTTCTCGCAGACGTAGGATACCGCCTGCTCGAATACGCGCCCGGCGCATTTCGGGCAGGGCCCAAGAGGGGTCTGGCCGGAAAAATCCACCTTTTCCTCGGTTCCGCCGGCCTGCTGCCCGAAATCGAACTCAGCTCGAAAATCGGGAGAAAGGCGAACCACCGCGGCGAACGGCTTTCCCATGCGGCTGCGAAAACCCGTGAGCGGACCCACCGTGCGCTTGACGATCAGCGTCTCGATTTCCTCGGGGGCGAACTCCCGGCTGGAGACGACCTTCCATATCGAGAAATCGCAGTTCTGGCATTTGAATTTCCGGTAGTTTTCCTGCACCTTCCCGCCGCACCTGGGGCAGGGCGTCGCCAGGGTTCGAAACGCCGTCTCGGGGATGTGGCCTTCCTTGATGCGCGACACCATTTCGCGCGTGAGATCGACGATATGGTGCATGAACGCGCTTCGGGGCAGATCCCCGTGCTCCATCTGCTTGAGCTTGAATTCCCAGTTGCCGGTGAGCTCGGGGGAACACAGTTCGCTCACTCCGAAGTGGCGCAAGGCGAAGAGAAGGGACGACGCCTTTGGAGTCGGCTGCAATTCGCGGCCATTCCGATGCAGGTAGTCTTCGTAGATCAGCCCTTCAATTATTTGCGCCCGGGTCGCGGGCGTACCGAGACCCTTCTCGCGCATGGCCTCGCGCAGGTCCTCGTCTTCGACGAGCTTTCCGGCACCCTCCATTGCAGAGAGCAGCGTTGCTTCGGTGAATCGCGCCGGCGGCTTGGTCTGGTTTGCGCGCACTTCTATCTTCAGCGTACGCACCTTCTCGCCGTTCTTGATCGGGATCAGCGTCGCGGTCTCGTCGGCACCGGCCTCCTTGCCGTAGACCTCGAGCCAGCCGGCTTCGGTCATGACTCGACCCTCGGTCTTGAACGCTTCGCCCTCGATACGCGTGATCCTCGTGGTGACCATGTACTCCGCGGCCGGAAAGAATACGGCGAGAAACCTCTTCACGACCAGATCGTAGAGTTTCGCCTCCGCGTCCGATAGATTTCGCGGTGACTGCATCGTGGGAATGATTGCGAAGTGATCGGAGATCTTCTGGTTGTCGAAAATGCGTTTGTTCGGTTTGACCCATCCCTTCTTCAGCACTTGCGCCGCGTGGCGCGAGAACACCAGACCTTTTTGGGCGGCAAGGGCGCTGAGCGTCTTCTTCACCGTGCCAATGTAGTCCTCCGGGAGCGCGCGTGAATCCGTTCTGGGGTACGTCAGTGCCTTGTGTCTCTCGTACAGAGCCTGGGCAAGCGACAACGTCGTTCTCGCGGAGAAACCAAAGCGGCCATTGGCATCGCGCTGCAGGCTGGTGAGGTCATAGAGCAGAGGCGAAAGTTGTGAAGCGGGCTTCGCTTCCTCGGTGGCGACAGCCGGTCTTCCCAGGCAGCGTGCCTGGAGGTCCGCGGCCCGTTTCGCGTCCCACAGGCGCTCCGGTCTTGCCTCTGCGTCTTCCTTGACCCTCTGGAAATTCTCATCGAACCACCGCCCGCTGTACTCTCCCTGCGCCGCGGCAAAAGTGCCGTGAATTTCCCAGAAGTCGCGCGACGTGAAATTGCGTATTCGCTCCTCGCGTTCCACCAGGATCGCGAGCGTCGGGGTCTGAACCCGGCCAACGGTGGTCTTGTAGAAACCGCCTTCCTTGGAATTGAAGGCGGTCATCGCTCGCGTGCCGTTAATCCCGATAAGCCAATCGGATTCCGAGCGGCACACCGCAGCATCGGCCAGCGGGCGCAGGTCACGGTCCTTGCGCAGTTGCTCGAAACCCTCGCGAATGGCGCCTTGCGTCATCGATTGCAGCCACAAGCGCTCTATCGGCTTCCTGCATTCGGCGTGTTGAACGATATACCGGAAAATCAGCTCGCCTTCGCGCCCCGCATCGCATGCGTTGATCACGCCCGTGATGTCCTTGCGTTTGAGCAATTTCACCAGCAGCTTGAGCCGATCCTCGCCGCGCTCGATCGGTTGCAGGTCGAAATGCGGCGGGATAACCGGCAGGTGGGCAAACGACCACTTGCCCCGCTTGACCTCGACCCCTTCCGGGGGAACGAGTTCCAGTAGGTGGCCGATCGCCGAGGAGAGCACGTAGTCCGTGCTCTCGTAGTAGTCCCCGTGACGCGCAAACCCGCCCAGCGCCCGGGCAATGTCGTTTGCAACGGAGGGCTTCTCGGCGATGATGAGTTTTTTTGACATGAACTAGAATCGATACAACCCAGGCGCGGCGCATCTTGCCACAACTTCCGGTGGTCGGTGACGCGACTTGCGAGGGCCCGGCGAGACAACGCGGGAGCGTACCCGCGCAAAGCGCAGAATAATAAGTGTAATCGAAAGGTGAAGCAAGAAGCCGCGATGCGCGGCGTACAGCGACGAGCGTGAGACTAACGGGATTCAGTGCATCTGGCGTTTTTTGTCGTCATCGGGGATGAGTTCGTCCAAGATCAGTGCATCGACGTTGCCTCGGCGGGTCCATAGCACCATCAGGACAATCACCCTGAGCTTGTCCAGACCGACGACCTCGTCGGGCAACGCCATGACGCGCTCGATGATGAGTTCGCGCAGTAGAGGCGTGAGGATTCTTGCGCCTTCGAGAAAAGCTATGAATCCGCGGCTTTCCACGGAAATTTTTTCCGCCTCATCGGTCGTGTAGCCGCGGAAAGAGGGTCGCGTGTCGAGCGACTCCGGCAGTCCCTCGCCTGGGAGGTGCGTCAGGGTGTTCAACCAGTCGAGCGCGTCGTGTATGTCGTCGTTCTCGAATCCGGCGGCGTGCAGTTTTCGCTCGAGGGTGTCCTGATCGGGGTACGCCTCGGTTTGATAGTAGTTCTCGAAGAGGAATACGAGTATGTCGAACATTCGCGATGGATTCCCTTTAGGAAATGCGCTGGTATAGCCCCCCGGGGAGGCTGGCCACTCTTCCCTCAAGTTCCAACTCAAGCAGAATGGCCGATACGACTTCCGTCGTCAAGCCGCTGCGAGCGATCAGCCGGTCAATATCGCACGGATCAAAACCCATCTGGTCGAGAAAGTCGTGACCCTTTCCGGGCTTCCGTGACATCGTCTCGCGAGCCGCGGCCCACCCCAGCTCCTCGAGCACGTCCTGCGCGCTTTCCATGAGTTTCGCTCCCTGCTTGATGAGCGCGTGACAACCTTTGGACAGCGGCGAGTGTATCGAACCGGGAATGGCGAATACCTCGCGGCCCTGATCCGTTGCGAGGCGCGCCGTTATGAGCGAACCGGAGTCGAGCGCCGCTTCGACGACCAGGCAACCGCGCGCAAGGCCGGATATAAGCCGGTTTCGCCGCGGGAAATTGCCGGCAGCAGGCGGGGTACCGAGGGGAAATTCGGACACCAGTGTCCCTTTCGCGGAAATTTCCTCGGACAGCGGTCCGTTGCGCCTCGGGTAGACGATGTCGATGCCGGTACCCAGCACGGCAACGGTCGAACCGGGCCCTTCCAGCCCGCCGCGGTGGGCGGCGGTATCCACCCCGAGCGCCATGCCGCTGACGATGGTGAGACCGGCGTCGCTGAAGGCACGCGCAAAGGTATGTGCATTGTTCAGGCCCTGAGGCGTCGCGTTTCGGCTACCCACCATGGCGAGCGCGGGGGAGGACAGAAGCGGCACCTTGCCCGCTGCATAGAGCAGGATCGGCGGATCCGGAATCTCCAGGAGCAGCCGGGGATATTCGGCGTCCGCCAGAGTGAGCACCGCGTGGCCGGGTTGGGAAGCCCAGGCGAGCGCCCTTTCCACCTCGGCACGGTTGTCTCGCCCCAGGATTCGGCCCGCTGTCCCCTCGGGAACAACGCGGGAGAGTTCCGAACGGCTGGCATCCAGGACCCGGTGCGGCAACCCGAACTCCGAGAGCAGGCTTCGAAGGGTCTGTCCTCCCAGACCCGGTATCAGGCTTAGCTCGACCCACGCAGCCAGCTCGCCGTAGTCCGTCATGCGCTTGGGCCCCGGGGGCGCCGCGAGGATCCCCTTTAGGGGTTCCGGACGATATCTCCCGGCTGGACCGGCCGAGAGCTTTCCATTACCAGTGCGTAGGAAACCGAATCAAAAGTGCGGAAGATGAAAACCAGGCCGTAACGCTCAGGGGGAAGCTGGATCGCCGGGGAGCGGTCGCGCGACCTCAGATAATCCCGCTGATCGTAGACGATGACGTTGCGGTAGACCGCGAGCACGTGCCCGACCTCCAGGCCATCGCGCTTGCCCCGGTTGATGGAAATGATCGAATCACGTCCGCCCACGCTCGTGGCGAGCGCGTCGTAGAGCCCGATGATCCGGCCGTCCAATACGACACTCGGCGCGCGCGGCACATACATGGGGATGGTCGTCGGCGGCGCGGGAATCAATCGATCTCCCGCTGAAATTTCCTTCTTGGTATTCAGGATCTGCACCGTGGCCGGCTCGCCGCTGCGGGAGATCTCGGCGGTACCGAGAAACACGGCCTCGTAACCCAGCGTTCTCTGGTTCTCCGGGTCGACGAGCGCCCGTCCCGCCCGGTAAACCTGCCAGACCGGTGCCTCGGAGCCGCCGACGCCGCTCACGTAGGCGACGCTTCCCGCCCCGATGTTCACGCGGTTTTCTTCCGTGGCGATAATGCGCGGAGCCTTCTCCAGGCCGCCTTCCTCGATGATCAGAGGCTGCGTCAGGAATGGCTCTATGGCCCTGGGCGAAATCGAAGGGATCGCGCCTTGGCGCAAGTCCTCGGTATAGATGCGCGGGGAGAGCTTCACGGCATCCGAATCCCCGGGGGCGATGGCACCTCGTTCCCGCCCCCCCAGGCGCAGCTGCGGCGGGGACACGCTCCGGTCGAGAACCAGCACGTCGCCGGGCACAATCAGGTGGGGGTTCCTGATTTGCTCCTGGTTCATGCGCCACACTTCCGGCCAGCGCCACTGATCGTTGAGGAATTTCGTGGCGATACTCCAGAGCGTGTCACCACGCTGCACGACATAGCGATCCGGCGCGTTCTCACGCAGCGTCAGATCACCTTGGGCGAGCGCCACCCATGCCGCGCCCGCGAGAATGAGCGCCGGGAGAGCTGTGATAGACTTTTGCATGCCTGCCTCGTATCGAGTTGCCCGCCGCGATCCTGAGAGTTGGCTTCGCGGCACGCAGTTTATAGTCCGCATTAAAGTTTGCCTCTAATTAGTTCAATTTGCAAGTAATTATGGCGTTGCTAAATATCCTGCGCTACCCGGACCCGAGGCTCTGCAAGAAGGCCGCACCGGTACGCAAAGTCGACCCATCCATCCGCTCGCTCGCTCGCGACATGGCGGAGACGATGTACGCGGCACCCGGGGTCGGTCTGGCCGCAACCCAGGTCGACGTGCACAAGCGCGTCATTGTCGTTGACGCCTCCGAGACCCGCGACCAGCTGCTGGTGCTGATCAACCCGGAAATCCTGGTCCGTGAAGGCGTGCAATATCGCGAGGAAGGCTGCCTGTCGGTGCCGGGGATCTACGAACCGGTCGAACGCGCGGAGTCCGTTACCGTCCGGGCGCTGGGACTCGATGGACAGCCCTTTACCCTGAGTGCCGAAAACCTGCTCGCGGTCTGTATCCAGCACGAAATGGATCACCTCGAGGGAAGAGTCTTCGTTGAATACCTGTCGCGTCTCAAACAACAGCGCATCAAAGCCAAGCTCCAGAAGCAACAGCTCCGCAAGACGGCCTGAGACCGGCGTGAGGTCAGGCCGCCTCGTAATCGGTGCGGGACCGCGAGATTCCCGCGGGCCCGAAAAAAGATCGGCGACAGTCCGTTTCCCTCCGCTTCGTTTGCAGACCGACTCGCGCGAATGAAGGTCGTTTTCGCCGGCACCCCCGAGTTCGCGGCGCGTTGCCTTGAGTCGATCCTTGGATCCAGGCATGTCGTGTGCAGCGTGCTGACGCGGCCGGACCGCCCCGCGGGGCGCGGTCTTGCTCCCTCGCACTCTGCGGTCAAGCGACTCGCCACAGAGAGAGGAATCGCCGTGGATCAGCCGGCAAGCCTGAAGGACCCCGGCCTGCCTGAGGAGCTCGGTCGACGGGAACCCGAGATCCTGGTGGTGGCCTCCTACGGGCTGATCTTGCCGCGCGCTCTCCTCGATCTCCCCCGATACGGGGCGGTGAATATCCACGCGTCCTTGCTGCCCCGCTGGCGCGGGGCAGCGCCCATTCAGCGGGCGATACTCGCCGGAGATCGCGAGACCGGCATATCGATCATGCAGATGGACGAAGGGCTGGACACGGGTCCGGTGCTGCGGCAGCGGTCCATCCCGATCGCCGAGGAAGACACGGCGGGCACGCTGCACGATCGTCTCGCCGCGCTGGGAGGCAGGCTTATCGTGGATGTCCTGGGTGAGCTCGAGGCCGAAGGCATGAGAGCGATGCCTCAACCCGCCGAAGGCGCGACTTACGCGGCAAAATTCGACAAGCGGGAATTTCGACTGGACTGGAACAGCGGTGCTGTCGGGATAAACCGTCTCGTCCGGGCGCTCAGCCCGTCACCGGGAGCGAGCACCCGTATTCGCGGGATCGAACTCAAGATCTGGAAGTGTGCTCCCGTACTCGAGCAAGGGAGGCCTGGAGAGGTGCTGAGGAGCGAACCCGGCGGGGTGACGGTCGCCTGCGGGCAAGGCGCCGTCCTTCTGAAGGAACTGCAGCGTTCCGGGGGAAAGCGCCTCTCGGCCGCCGAGTTTCTGCGAGGTTTCCCCCTTTCCGCCGGCGAGCGGTTCGACACCCCCGGCGGTTAAGACGTACCTCCGCCCCGTGGCGCCTATAATGCGAGCAACGCTCGTGACCTTACGCAGTGAGCCCGTGTCTGCCACCGCCTTCAGTGCCCCCTCCCTCGCCCAAGCCTTCGTCGCCGCGGCGGGCGTCCTCGGACGGGTTTCCGAAGGCGAGAGCCTGAGCGTTGCACTGGCCGACCTCAAGAGAACTGCGCCGGCCCAGGCGCTCGCGGCGGCCGCGCAGGACCTGAGTTACAACGCGTTGCGCGGCTATGGCGTGGTCGACGTCGCCCTGGAGCGCCTCTTGAAGAAGCCGCTCACCGACTCGCCGCTGCGGGGTCTGCTGCTCGCGGCCATGGCCGAACTGGCTGCCCGCCCGCAGGCGGCACACGCGGTCGTGCATCAGGCGGTCGAGGCGGCTGTGCTGCTCGGGCACTCACGCGCAAAGAGCCTCGTCAACGCCGTCATGCGCAGCTTCCAGCGTCGCATGGACGCCATGCTCCCGGAAATCGAGGCGACGGAACCGGGTCGGTACCGCCACCCGCAATGGTGGATAGACGCCCTGCGCTCGGCCTATCCCGGCGAATGGCAGACCGTCCTGCTCGAATCGAATCGGCATCCACCCATGGTTCTCAGGGTCAATCGGCGGCGGCTCTCGACGCCTGACTACCTCGGCAAGCTCGCCCGGGCGGGAATCCCGGCGCGACCCCTGGGAGAGGAGGCGGTGCTGCTGGAAAGGCCCTGCAGAGTCGAGAAGCTCCCGGGTTTTGCCGCGGGGGAGGTATCGATTCAGGACGCCGGGGCGCAACGCGCGGCACCCCTGCTGGACGTGCGAGACGGCATGCGCGTCCTCGATGCCTGCGCCGCCCCGGGCGGCAAGACCGCCCACATCCTCGAGCTGGCGGATTGCGAGGTCGTCGCCGTCGACGTGGACCGGGAGAGAGCGCGTCGTATCGCCGAAAATCTCTCGCGCCTCAAACTCTCCGCGAAAGTCATCGTGGGCGATTGCCGCAATCCGGAGGGGTTCCGGGAGGGAAGGCCGTTCGATCGGATATTGGTCGACGCGCCGTGCTCGGCCTCCGGGGTGGTACGGCGCCATCCCGATATCAAGTGGTTGCGCAGGCGGGCCGACGCCCTTGCGTTCGGACGCACGCAGGCGCAACTGCTCGATGCCCTGTGGCCCGTGCTCGCGAGCGACGGCAAGCTGTTATACGCGACCTGCTCGGTGTTCGCCGAAGAGAACAGCGAGCAAGTGAGGAGCTTTCTGACTCGACACCCGGAAGCCGAGGCGCTTCCGCTTGCCGGGCTCGGCGAAGGCCAGATTCTGCCAAGCGCCGAGACGGACGGTTTTTTCTACGCGTTGCTGAGGCGCCGCGGCTGAAGCATGGACAAGATCCTGCCTCGATTCGCGGCGGCGCTCACGTGGTGGTGCGCCGCGGCGGCGTTGGCCGAGCCGATCGAGGTGAACAACGCGGCGCTGGAGGTGGCCGAAACGCGCTACGCCTTGTACGCGGATTTTCGTCTCGAGCTGACCGCGCCGCTGCGCGAAGCGCTGAACAACGGCGTGTCGCTCGGGTTCATTGTCGAGTTCGAGCTCACGCGGCCGCGGTGGTACTGGTTTGACGAGAAAGCGGCCGCCGAGAAGCTCGAGCTTCGCCTGTCCTATCTGCCGCTGGCGCAGCAGTTCAGGCTGTCGAGCGGGACGCTGCATCAGAATTTCCCCACGCTTGGCGAGGCGCTTGCGGCGCTCGGCACGGTTCATGGCTGGCTGGTCCTGAGCCGGGACCAGATAGAAAACGGCCGGCAGTATGTCGCGTCGGTGCGCCTTCGCCTCGATCCGACGCAGCTGCCGACGCCGTTTCGCATGAGCACGGTCACCAATCGCGAATGGAGCCTCGCCTCGGAGTGGAAGCGGTTTCCATTCACGCCGCTCGCTCCCGTGCAGGAGGCGCGATGACCTACGTGCTCATCGGCAGCGCCGCCCTCGGCGGCATCCTGCTGTACCTGCTCGCCGCGGCGACTGCGAACTCGCCGTTGTTCGCCGAGTATTACCCGCTCCTGCTCGCTCTGAACGCGGCGATCGCCGTGGCTCTCCTCGGGCTGGTCGCGTATCAACTCACGATTCTCGCCAGGCAGCGTCGCACCAAGGTTTTCGGTTCCCTCCTCACTTTCCGGGTGCTGGTGATGTTCGCTTTGGTGGGCGTCGTGCCGGGACTCCTCGTGTATACCGTGTCGCTGCAATTTCTCGCAAAAAGCATCGAGTCCTGGTTCGACGTCCGCGTCGAACGCGCGCTCGAAGGCGGGCTCAATCTCGGCCGCGCCGCGCTCGACGTCATGCTGAACGACCTGCTGCTCAAGGCTCACGTGATGGCGCTCGACCTTTCGGAGACTCCGACGCCGCGACAGCCGGAGATGCTCAACCGCTTGCGGGAGCAGGCTTACGTCGAAGACGCGGTCCTCATGACCCGGGGCGGGAGTCCGCTGGCCAGCGCGCGGCGTGTCGCCGATGGGCCGCCGGCGCCGGCCCTCGGCATCAAGGCGCTGCAGGAGGCGCAGCAGCGCGGCTACCGTGCCGTCGAACCGGTCGGAGACAAAGGCCTCCTGCTCCGGGTCGTGGTGCCGATCGACAGCCCAGCCGCCGCCGAGCGGCGCCTGCTGCAGCTTACGCACTGGGTGCCTCAGGGTCTCGCCGACCAGGGAGAGTCGGTGCAGAGCGTTTATCGTGCCTACAAGGAGCTGTCTCTTTCGCGCCAGGGCCTGAAGGAGATCTACATCCTTACCTTGACGTTGACGCTGCTGCTCGCGCTGTTGTCGGCCATGGCGCTCGCGTTCCTCCTTTCGCGACGGTTGTCAAAACCCCTTGCGGTTCTCGCCGAGGGCACGCAGGCGGTGGCCAAGGGAGATTTCTCGCGTCGCGCCCCGGTTACGAGCCGGGATGAGCTGGGCATACTGACGCAGTCATTCAACAGCATGACCGAGCAGCTCGGTGAGGCACGAAGCGCGGCACAGCTCAACCAGGTGCAGTTGGAGACGGCCAAGGCGTATCTCGAGAGCATTCTCGCCAACTTGTCGGCGGGAGTGCTGGTGTTCGACCGCGGTTTCGCGCTTCGGATCGCCAACAACGGCGCGAGCAGCATTCTCCACGAGAACGTAACGCCGCTCATCGAACTCCAGCTCGAGGACTGGCCCACGCTCACGGAATTTGCGCGTGTGCTGCGTGAGGAATTCGGCCGGCACCGCGAGGCGACATGGCGGCACCAGATGGAGATGCGCGACCGCGGAGCGGTAATTCTGCTGAGGGGCTCGCGGCTGCCCGAGGCGAGCGGAGGCGGCCATGTGGTCGTCTTCGACGACATCACGCAGTTGATCTCGGCGCAGCGAGCCACCGCATGGGGCGAGGTCGCCCGCAGGCTCGCCCACGAGATCAAGAACCCGCTTACGCCGATCCAGCTTGCCGCGGAACGACTGCAGGCCAAGCTGGGCGACAAGCTTCCTCCCGAGGCGGCCCAGTCGCTGGACCACGCCACCGAGACCATCGTCGCGCAGGTCACCGCGATGAAGAACATGGTCGATGATTTCCGCGACTATGCCCGAACCCCTCCGCCCCAATTCGAGGGCCTGGACCTGAACCGGCTGGTCTCCGAGGTGCTGGCTTTGTACGAGCACTCCGGAACCCGCATCCAGGCGAACCTCCAGAAGAGCATCCCGCGCGTGCGAGGCGACCCCGATCGGCTGCGACAGGTGATCCACAACCTGCTGCAGAACGCCCAGGACGCACTTTCGCGGAGCAGCAACCCGAAGATCGAGGTCTCGACCGAACATCTGGGCGGGCGGGTGTGGCTGCGGATCATCGATAATGGCTGCGGTTTTCCGGAGGCGATCATCAACGACGCGTTCGAGCCGTACGTCACGACCAAGGCCACCGGAACGGGATTGGGGCTGGCGATCGTGAAGCGGATCATCGACGAACATCAGGGCACCATCCGCATAGAAAACCGAGTCGACAAGGAGGGAGGTCGCGGCGCGGCGGTACGAATTTCGCTTCCGCTGGCCGCTTGATCGGTCATGGCCCAGATACTGGTCGTTGACGACGAAGTCGGAATCCGGGAGCTGCTTTCGGAAATTCTCGCCGACGAGGGCCACTCGGTGCAGCTCGCGGAGAATGCCACCGCGGCACGCTCGCTGCGCGCCCGAAGCCGGCCGGACCTGGTGCTCCTCGACATCTGGATGCCGGACGCCGACGGGATCACGCTGCTCAAGGAATGGGCGACCGGCGGCCAGCTCACGATGCCGGTCATCATGATGTCCGGCCACGGGACGATAGACACCGCCGTGGAAGCGACTCGAATCGGCGCGATGGATTTCCTGGAAAAGCCCATCGCGCTGCAGAAGCTGCTTGCCACCGTCAAGCGCGCGCTGCGCGCCGGCGAGTCGCGCACGGTGATGCCGCTCAGCATCGCCGGTTTCGGCCGATCGGCGGTCCTCACCGAGCTGAAGCAGCGGCTGGCGCGGATCTCCAGCGCCGGGGCGACCGTGCTCATGCGGGGAGAGAAGGGGGCGATGCCGGAGGTGTACGCCCGCTATCTACAGCAACCCGACGCTCCCTGGATCGATGCGATGCACGCGCTCAACGAAAGGTCCCAGGACCTGCTGCAGCAGGCCGCCGGGGGCGTTCTCTTCGTCGAGGAACTCGCGGCGTTGTCGCGAAATCAGCAGAAACATCTGGCGTTCTTTACCGCCCGCGCCGAAAAAATCAACATGCGGGTGGTGTCCTTCACCGCGGCAGAGCCCAAGCATCTGGTCGCATCGCGCGGCTTCGATCCGTCGCTGATGCAGGCGCTGGCCGGCATCGTAATCGCGCTCCCGCCCCTTCGCGACCATCCCGAGGATATCCCCGAGATTGCAAATCTCATGCTCGAGCAGCTGGTGGAAACCCGGTTCTGCCCGCCGCGTACTTTTTCCACCGGTGCCCTCAATGTCCTGCGTCATTTCTCCTGGCCCGGCAATCTCGAGGACCTTGCCGCGGCGGTGCGGACGATGGCACTCACGAGCCTGGAGGAGGAGGTTGGGGCGGGCGATGCGGAACGGGTACTGCCCCAGTTCGCGCGTCGGCCCGCGGAAGCCGGTCTGTCGCTCGAACTGCCTCTTCGTGAGGCGCGCGAGGCGTTCGAGCGCGCCTATTTCGAGCATCACCTGGCTCAGGCGAGCGGATCCATAGCACGCGTGGCCGAGCGCAGCGGTCTGGAGCGCACCCACCTTTATCGCAAGCTGAAGGCGCTCGGGATATTGGCCGGTCGGAAGGAAGACTGAGGGATATGGCGGGGATTGGGAATAGAATGCGTCCTTTTTCGCAAGGATATCTGCCTTGAAAATCGTCATCCTCGGAGCGGGTCAGGTCGGCTCGTCCGTAGCGGAGAGCCTGGTATCCGAAGCCAACGACATCACGGTCGTGGATGTCGACGGGGAAAGACTGCGCGCCCTCCAGGACCGGCTCGACCTGCGAACCGTGGTCGGCAGCGCCGCGCACCCCTCGGTTCTTCTTGAGGCAGGCATCGAGGACTGCGATCTCATGATCGCGGTGACGCAGAGCGACGAGACGAATCTGGTCGCATGCAAGCTCGCACAGCAGCTCTTCAACGTGCCAACGCGTATCGTCCGTCTGCGGGCAACCGACTACCTTACAAATGAGCGTGTCCTCGGCCCGGATTGCTTTGACGTGGATCTTGCAATTTGCCCAGAGCAGATATTGACCGACTATATCGCGAAGCTCATCGAGTTCCCCGAAGCGCTGCAGGTCCTCGAATTCGCGCACGGCAAGGCGAGTCTCGTGGCGGTGCGCGCGTTTCAGGGGGGCCCCCTGGTCGGTCATCCGCTCAAGGATCTGCGGAAGCACATCCCGTCCGTGGACACCCGGATCGCAGCCATATTCCGCGGCGACAGCCCGGTCCTGCCCGAGGGCGACACCGTGGTCCAGGCGGGGGACGAGGTGTTCTGCCTGGCCGCGACCGAGGATATCCGCCGGGTGATGCACGAACTGAGGCGCATGGACAAGCCCGTGAGCTGGGTGATGATCGCCGGCGGCGGCAATATCGGCCTGCGGCTGGCGCGGGCCATCGAGCGCGATTACTCGATCAAGATCATCGAGTACAACAAGAAGCGTTGCGAAACGCTCTCGACCCGCCTCGACCGGGCGCTGGTGCTGCAGGGCGATGTTACCGACGAAGGGTTGCTGGAGGCGGAGAACGTCTCCGACATGGACCTTTTCGTCGCCGTGACCAACGACGACGAGAACAACATCATGTCGTGCCTGCTCGCCAAACGGATGGGTGCGCGCCGCGTCGTCGCGCTCATCAACCGACGCTCTTACGTCGACCTCCTGCAGGCCGGCGAGATCGATGTCGCGATCTCACCCGCGCAGGCGACCATCGGCACGCTGCTCGCCCACGTGCGGCGCGGCCACGTTACGCGGGTGCACAGCCTGCGTCGCGGCGTCGCGGAAGCGCTCGAAGCCGTGGTTCACGGAGATCGCGACTCCTGCCGCTGTGTCGGGCGCAAGATCGAGGAAATCGATCTGCCTAAGGGAGCGACTATTGCCGCGGTCGTTCGCGGCGAAAAGGTGATCATGGCCCATCACGACACGGTGGTGCAGGCCGAGGACCACGTGATCGTTTTCGTCACCGACAAGAAGCTCCTGCCCAAGGTGGAGAAATTCTTCGAAGTCAGCGTCGGCTTCGTCTGATCCGGTCCTCGCGTCATGGTGAAGCTGTTTCCCGTTCTCAACGTTCTGAGCGTGGTCATCGTCATCTTCGCGCTCGCCATGCTGGCGCCTCTGGGGATCGCCCTGGGATATGGGGATGCGGCACGAAACTCATTTGCGGGAGCACTCGTCGCGACCCTCGCGGGAGGGACCGCGCTGTGGATCGCAACCCGGGGACGGCGGGCCGAACTCCAGCCCCGCGACGGATTCCTGCTGGTCGCGTTGGTGTGGACCGTACTGCCGGCGTTCGCCACTCTGCCGCTACTCGCGCAGCTTCCCGGCTTGAGCTTCACCGACGCGTATTTTGAAACCGTTGCGGGCGTTACCACGACGGGGGCCACGGTCCTGAGCAAACTGGACGAATTTCCGCCCTCCCTCAATTTCTGGCGCTGCGAGCTCCAATGGCTGGGCGGGATGGGCATCATCGTGCTTGCCGTGGCGATTCTGCCGCTGCTTGGAGTCGGCGGCAGTCAGATCATGAAAGCCGAGACGCCCGGACCGATGAAGGATACCAAGCTCACGCCGCGCATCACCGAGACCGCCAAGGGTCTATGGCTCGTATATGCGGTCATGACCCTGGTGTGCGTGCTCGTATTCAAGACGGCGGGAATGACCTGGTTCGACGCCGTCGTCCATTCGTTCTCGACCATGAGCTTGGGCGGGTTCTCGTCCCACGATGCGAGCTTCGGCTTTTTCGATTCTCCGGTTGTCGAAGGCGCGGCGATTTTCTTCATGGTCGTTGCGGGTCTCAACTTTGGCACTCATTTTCTCGCATTCCGCAAGTTGAGCCTGGCGCCCTACCGGAGCGATCCCGAAGCAGGGGCGTACCTCGTGCTGCTTGCCTTCTCGGTCCTCGGTATCGCCGCCTTCCTGTTCGCCAATCACGTCTATCCGACGTTCTCGACGGCGCTGCGCCACAGCGCCTTCAACGTCATCTCGATCGTGACGACGACCGGCTTTGCGAGCGCCGATTTCAACCGGTGGCCGATCTTCGCTCCGGTGTGGATGCTGTTTCTGTGCTGCTTTGCGACCTGCTCCGGTTCGACGGGGGGCGGGATCAAAATGATCCGCGCCGAGCTGATGATTCGCCAGGCGGTGCGCGAGCTCAAGTCCATCATTCATCCTCGCGCGTACTTGCCGCTGAAACTCTCCGGACAGAGGGTGGAAAACAACATCGTCTTCGCCGTGCTGGCGTTCATGCTGATCTGGGGCGGGTCGGTGACGGCGGTGACCATGCTGCTTACCGCGTCGGAGCTGGACATCGTCACTGCCGCCTCCGCGGCGATCGTCTGCATCACCAACACCGGCCCCGGCCTGAACCAAGTCGGTCCGGCAACCAACTACGCGGTGCTGAACGATTTTCAGACCTGGGTGTGTGCGGTGGCCATGCTGCTGGGGCGGCTGGAGCTGTTTACGCTGTTCGTCGTCGTCACCCCCGCCTTCTGGCGAAAGTGACCGGCTATTCGGCGGCCGCCGGCTTGAGCGGGTGGAACGAGGACAGGAAGAACTCGGCATCCGCATCGCTCACGGAGGCTCCCCGGCCCAGGACCACGAGCTGATACAGGCGCGTGCCGGACACGAGCAGGCGCGTTCGCAACAGCGAATCGCCGCCCTCGGCCACGAATGCCCGTCCCCTGAGCCCGGCCTGCGCCACGGGAACGTCTTCGAGCAGGCGGCCGCGGATGTTTCCTACCAACGCGTCGCGCGTACGCTCGAGCACCCGGCCGTCCGCCACCGGGTAGTCGACGTAGCCGACGCCGAACAAGCTGTTTGCGGCACGGGCGGACCACAAGTGCATCGTGACCGGAGGGGTGCCCTCGAGCGCCCGGACTTCGTAGCGGGGCTTCGACGGCATCAACGCCGAAAAGTCCCCTTCGGCCGATCTAAGGTCCCGCCAATCGAGCTCCGGCGAGCAAGCCAGCGCAAACAGCGCGAGGATCGCGATGGCCGCGCGTGACTCCACCTAGGTCGCGCATACCACCATGATCTCGACCAGCATCCGCGGATCGGCGAGCTTCGCCTCGACGGTCGCGCGCGCCGGCAGATTGGCGGGATCGGCCCAGGCGGTCCAGGCGGCGTTCATTTCGTCGCGGTTGCGGATATCGGTGAGCCAGACATTGGCGCACAGCAGCTTCGCCTTGCTCGTCCCGGAAGCGGCGAGCAGGGCGTCGATCTTCTTCAGGACCTGCCTGGTCTGGCCCCCGACGTCCAGAGAAAGGTCGTCGGCGACCTGGCCGGCCACGTACACCAGGCCATTGTGCTGAACCGCGGCGCTGAACAGTTTTCCGCCTGGATGCCGTTTGATGCTCACCTGGACCTCCGATGAATGGATGCCGCGCGCTTACTTCGGCGGCAGGATCTTCACCCGAAGCTCGCCCAGGCCTTCTATTCCGGCCAGGAGTTCGTCTCCGGGTTTGGCGGCGCCGACCCCGGCCGGCGTGCCGGTCATGATGAGATCGCCCGCTTCGAGCGTGTAATACTGCGAGAGAAACGCGATCTGCTCGGGCACGCTCCAGATCATCTGGTCGATGTCGGAGTTCTGTCGCAACTCTCCGTTGACCTTGAGCCAGAGCCTGGCCTTCTTCGGATGCCCGACCTTGGCGGCCGGGGTGATCGCGCCGATCGGCGCCGCCTGATCGAAATCCTTGCCGAAACCCCAGGGCCTGCCCTTGTCCTTGCCGGCCTGCTGCAGGTCGCGCCGGGTCATGTCCAGGCCCACCGCGTATCCCCACACGTGATCATTGGCACGGTCGGCGGAAATCTTGTAGCCCCCGCCGCCGATGACGGCGACCATCTCGGTTTCCCAGTGGTAGTTGCCGGTCATGGGGGGATAGTGGATCGCTCCGCCTTCGGCCACGAGGTCGTGCGCCGCCTTCATGAAGAAGAACGGCTGCTCGCG
>JBATEB010000310.1:0-2344 GCA_049663805.1 Burkholderiales bacterium
GTCCAGTCTGCCGCCGGGCTCGTAGACGAGCGTGCCGAGCGGCAGCGGCACGAGTTCCAGGTCCGGCAGCAGGCGCTGGTAATCCTTCGCGGGCAGGGTCGCGAGAAGTCGGTTTTGCTTCGGGCCATCGGGTGAAAGTATGGCGGCTGCCTCCAGGCTTCATGGGCGCCTGCCGGCGGCTCGGCGCCGGCTCGCTCCCGCGATCATGAATTTAAACCACCCGAGTCCGTTCGTATGTCGGGGATTCCTGACATCGCGTGCAGGGTTGGTCCTGACAAGCCGGCCGCGGGGTACGAAGGAGCCGGTCAGCCCGCCCGCCGCCGCGAGGGGGTTACGGGGTGCCTGTGTCGGTCAGCGAACATACGCCGGCCGCGCCTGAGCGCAGTATCCCGATGTACGTCGCCGCGATGCCGTGCACCGCGGAGAGCGCATCCCCGGATGACATCCTTCATGAACCACCCGACCAGCAGAAGTTTTCCCATGCGCCGCAAGCTCCTCACCGCGCCCTCTGCGCTGCGGCTGCCGCAACCCTCGCGGTGGCGGCCGAAACGGCCGCGACAGGCGCTCAGCCCCCTTCCCATCAGAGCGAGGGAAATCGATCCCTGACCCGCCCGGTCCGGCGCCGCGAGCCCGGACGGCGCAGGTCACGACGCTCCGTCGCCGGGCACGAGGCCCCGCCGCACCGCTGACGCCGGAACGCGCCGCTTCCCCGGCGCCGGTGGCGCAATCGACTTGCGATTCGAGGGTCGCGACCTGCGATCGGTTTGACCTGGATCAACCGACTCGCATTCCGAATTCCCTAAATTGTGCCCTGGAATGACGGAGGAAAAAAAGCCGGTCGACTATCACCTTTATGTCGGTGTGGGTATTTCGTTCGTTTCGCCGATGTCGACGTACCGCACCGGGATCGTTCCGCGCCGCGCGGCAGCACCGCAAGGAGCCTGACATGTCGAAGACCCTCACCGTCTGGAGCCCGGAGGACAAGCAATTCTGGGCGCAGCAGGGCCAGGCGATCGCCAACATCAATCTCTGGATCTCGGTCCCGGCGCTGTTCCTCGCCTTTGCGGTATGGCAGCTCTGGAGCGTCGTGGCGGTCAACCTGCCCTCGCTCGGGTTCAAGTTCACCGCCAACGAGCTGTTCTGGCTGGCGGCGGCGCCGGGGCTCTCGGGGGCCACCCTGCGCATTTTCTACTCCTTCATGGTGCCGGTGTTCGGCGGGCGGCGCTGGACCGCGCTCTCGACCGCGTCGCTCCTCGTCCCCGCGATCGGCATCGGCGTGGCGATCCAGGACCCGTCGACGAGCTATGCGACGTTGCTGGTGCTCGCCCTGCTGTGCGGCTTCGGCGGCGGCAACTTCGCCTCGAGCATGGCCAACATCAACTTCTTCTTTCCCAAGGAGCGCAAGGGCTCGGCGCTGGGGGTCAACGCGGGCCTCGGCAACCTCGGGGTCTCGGCGGTGCAGTTTCTCGCGCCGCTGGTGATCGCCGCGGGCGTATACGGACCGCTCGCCGGAGGTCCGCAGACCGTGGTCAAGGCAGCCGGGCAAACGGTGCAGATCTGGGCGCAGAACGCCGCGTTCGTCTGGGTGCCCTTCATCGTGATCGCGTCGATCGCCGCCTGGATCGGCATGAACGATATCGCGGACGCCAGGGCTTCGGTCCGCGACCAGGCCGTGATCTTCAAGCGCAAGCACAACTGGATCATGTGCTGGCTCTACCTCGGGACCTTCGGCTCGTTCATCGGCTACTCGGCGGGATTTCCCTTGCTTATCAAATCGCAGTTCCCGGAGGTGAGCGCCCTCACCTACGCCTGGCTCGGCCCCCTGATCGGGGCGGCGGTGCGCCCGTTCGGCGGCTGGCTGTCGGACAAGCTCGGCGGCGCCGTCGTGACCTTCTGGAACTTCGTCGTCATGGCCCTCGCGGTCGGCGGCGTGCTCTGGTTCCTGCCCTCGGGGGGCTCCGGCGGCAGCTTTGCCGGGTTCTTCGTCTGCTTCCTCGTGCTCTTCTTCACCACCGGCATCGGCAACGGCTCGACCTTCCGCATGATCCCGGTGATCTTCCTCGCCGAGCGCATGCGCGACGCGCGCGGCAAGGACCAGGCCGCGCAGGATCAGGCGGTGAAGGACGCCAACAAGGAGGCCGCCGCGGTGCTCGGCTTCACTTCGGCCTTCGCCGCCTACGGCGGCTTCTTCATCCCGAAGAGCTACGGCACCTCGATCTCGATGACCGGCGGGCCGGAGATGGCGCTCTACGTGTTCATCGTCTTCTACCTCACCTGCATCGCCATGACCTGGTGGTACTACAGCCGCCGGCATGCGCCGATGCCCTGCTGACGGGGTCCGCAT
>JBATEB010000311.1:0-3675 GCA_049663805.1 Burkholderiales bacterium
AGGTAACGGCATGGTTCCTGGTCGATCTCAGCGGATCGGTAAACTTCGGCGGCGGAGCGACCACCAAACGCGCCCGGGCGGTGGAGTTCGTCGCGCTGGTCGCGCGCCTGCTGACCCGCTACGGCAATCGGGTCGGCGCCGTGCTCTACACCGACCGGGTCGATCTGGTCCTGCCCGCGCGAGGCGGGCGCCAGCACCTCCTGCATCTCATGGATCGGATGCAGAAGACCGGGAACGCGCCGGGACCGGGCAAAGCCACGCGGCTCGGCGAACTGCTCGGACGCGCCCTGCAGGCGATCAAGCGCCGGTCGGTGGTTTTCGTCCTGTCGGATTTCATCAGCGATCCCGGCTGGACGCGCGCTCTGTCCCTCCTCGGGCGGCGCCACGAGATCCTGGCCGTGCGGCTCTACGACGCGCTCGAGATGGAGTTGCCCGATCTGGGTCTGGTGATCGTGGAGGATGCCGAGACCGGGCAGCAGCTGTTCGTCGACATCCACGACGCCGCCTTCCGCGCTCGCTTCTCCTCCCTTGCCGCCGAGCGTGAGACCGCCCTGCGCGCCGCCTTGTCCGACGCTGGCGCCGACTGCATCGAGCTGTCGACCGAGGACGACCTGGTGGACACCCTGATGCGCTTCAGCCGTCTGCGCAAGCGCAGGGCTCAACTGGCGAGCGGCGGCGTGCCGCCGGCATTGATCCAATGAGCGTCCTGGAACCACTGGGAGTTGCGCTCCCCAACCCTGGGGTATTACCATAGCGCACTGTGGTAATACCAGGGGGCTTCCATGGCGCACCAGGTGACGGTCAAAGGCCAGGTCACGATTCCCAAGCGGGTGCGGGAGCATCTCGGCATCCGGCCGGGCAGCGGAGTCGAGTTCGAGGTCGGCCCGAAAGGGGACGTGCTGCTGCGAAAGGTGGAGCGATCCTCGAAGCGCGCCCGTCCCCGCAGTCGCTTCGTTGCACTGCGCGGTACGCGCAAGAGCGGCATGACCACCGACGAGATCATGAATCTGCTGCGCGGCTACGACAAGGATGCGCGCGACCCGGGATTCAAAGCCGGGAAGAAATGATCCTGGTCGACTCCTGTGTCATCATCGACGTTCTGGAAAACGATCGCATTTGGGCAGGCTGGTCGCAGGCGCAACTCGAGACCTGGAACGCGCGGGGCCCGTTGCTGATCAACGCGGTGATCTATGCCGAGCTGGCCGCATACGCTTCCAGCAAGGAGTCGCTTGATGCCGAGGTCGCCGCGGCCGGCCTCGATCTGCGCGAGCTCCCGCTCGATGCCTTGTTTCTCGCCGGGCGCGCGCACGCCGCTTACCGCAAGCGCGGCGGCACGCGGGCCGGCGTGCTCGCCGATTTTCTCGTCGGCGCCCATGCCGCGGTCCTGCGGATTCCGATATTGACCCGTGACGTCGCCCGTTTTCGCGCGTATTTCCCGACGGTAAAGCTGGCAAGCCCGGATTGAACTTTCGAACCGGCCGCCGCCCCGGAAAGGCCGATCCGCAGTCCTTCCGGAAGATTACCCCGGCACGAGCCATTCGCAGCGCGTGCCGCCGTGTTTTTCCGGGGACAGCGCCCGCCACAACCAGTCGAGCAAGGGCGGCACTTCCCCGTCCAGTCCGTAGGGCGGGTTGACGATGATCATCCCGCTGCCGCGGATGTGTGCCGTCCAGTCTGCCGGATGGACCGACAACTCCAGTTGCAACGTTCTTGGCAGTTTGATCGCCCGCAGGCTGCGCGAGAACGCCTGCATGACTGCCGGCGCCATCAGCGGATACCATGCCGCGATCACACCGGTTGCGAATCGTCCGTGGGCTTCCTTGATCGCTCGCGAGATCCGGCCGAATTCATCGGACTGGTCAAAAGCCGCATCGATGAAGGTGAGGCCACGGCGCTCTTTCGGAGGCAGGAATGCACGAATGGCCGAGAAGCCGTCCTGGTTGTGGATCGCCGTGTGGCGCACGCCCTCGAATACCGCCTTCAGCGCTTCGCAGTCGTCCTTGTTCAGTTCGCACAACACCAGGCGGTCGTCGGCACGCATCAGCCGGCGCGCGATGCGCGGTGAGCCGGGATAGCGGCGGAGATGGCCGTCGGCGTTGTCCGCGCGGATCGCGTCGAGATAGGGCGCCAGGCCCGACGGAGCGTCAGCGCGATCCCAGATGCGGCCGACGCCGTGCCGCCACTCCTCGGTCTTCTGCGACCACGGATGCCGCAGGTCGTACAGTCCGACGCCCGCGTGGGTATCGAGCATGCAGAACGGCTTGTCTTTATGGGTGAGCGCGACCAGCAGCCGGGTCAGGATCGCGTGCTTGAAAACATCCGACACGTTGCCGGCATGAAACTGATGGCGGTAGGAGAGCATGGACGGGATTTGAACATGGCTTGCGCGGCCGTGATCATACCTGCCGTCAGCTCACTTGCCCTTGCCCCGGAGTTCAATCAGGCACCTTCTCCACCCGGCACAGCAGCCCCCGCAGCTGGTACGTGCCCATCTGCGGGTCATACGGCGGGGTGTTGTCGGTGAGCACGTTGACGTTCGAACGCCACACCCCGTATTCGGGCGCGCCCTCCTCCGGAAACCACCAGCCGTGCTCGGCGTGGATGACGCGCGGGTCGCTGCCGGGGGCGAATTTCGCCTTCTGGCGGATGCGCCCGCGGCGGGTCTCGATCCACATCCAGTCGTTCTGTGCGATGCCGTAACGGGCAGCGGTCTCGGGGTGGATCTCGGCGCGCGGCTCGCGGTAGGCCTTGCGCAGGTTGGGCAGCTGGCGGTGCTCGGAGTTGAAGAAATACGGGATGCGCGCGCCGGTGGTGAGCACCAGCGGGAACTCGCGAGCCACCTCGGGCGCTGACACCGGGCTCTCGGGCGGCTCCTCGTAATACGGCAGCGGCGCGTAGCCCATCTCCTCGAAGCGGGTCGAGTAGAGTTCGATCTTGCCGGTGGGCGTCTTGAAGCCGCGCTCCTCGTACTTGCGGTATCTGAACGGCACTTTGTAGTAGCCCTGCCGCGCGAGCTGATCGAAGCTCATCCCCAAACCGCCGGCCTTGAGCTGCTGATTGAGAACGTCTTTCACCGGTTCCTCGCACAGGCCGAGCTTCATACGACGCGCAAGCAGCACAAAAATCTCTTCGTCCGGCTTGCACTCTCCGATCTGCACCACCTTCTGCTGCGCCAGCACCACGTTCGCGGCGACGGTGGGAAGGCCGACGATCTGGTCGAGCTCCGGCCACGAAGCAGCGGGCAGAACGATGTCGGCCAGTTCCGCCGTCGGCGTCATGAACAGGTCGGCGCACACCATGAAGTCGAGCTTCATGAGCGACTCGCGCACGAGCTTGGTGTTGGCGTAGGTGGTGAGCGTGTTGTTGCCGAATACGAGAAATGCCTTTACCGGATAGGGCTAGCCCTCGCGCATCGCCTGCAGGAGAGTCGGGATGTGCGCGGCAGGAAGATCGGCGCCTTCACCGCCGAGCAGCTTGAAGCGCTCCGCCCCGAGGCGCTTGGCGTTCGCCTCCGGGCTCAGGTGCTCGATCAGACTCGGGAAGCGCCCCAGGCCCTTCATGCCGAAGACCCAGCCGCCGGGCACGTCGATATTTCCGGTGAGTGCGGGCAGCATCGAGATCGCGCGCACGGTATGGATGCACTTCGGGGTATGTTCGATCGCACAGCCCCACTCG
>JBATEB010000312.1:0-7600 GCA_049663805.1 Burkholderiales bacterium
ATATTGAGCCGAGCCCGCCCGCTCGCCCGCCGTGCCGCACTGGCGAAAGATTCATGTCTCAAGCCGCACATGTATGATGCCGACCCGGAACAGGGATTCGGCGTCCATCTGCTGCACGAAGAGCCGGACCACACGCTGGCGATTTTTGCTGTCAGTTGGCTACCCTGTCGGGGCACCCCGCCTCACGACCACGGCACCTGGGCACTGGTGGCCGGCGTGGACGGACCGGAGATGAACAAGTTCTTCGAACGCGTCGACGACCGAACCCGCCGGGGACATGCAAAAGTGAAAAAAATCGGCGAAAAGGTGTTCGGCGTAGGAGAGGTCGTCGCGATGCCGACTGGAGGAATTCATATCGTGTGGAACGAGACTGACAAGGTGACCTTGTCGCTGCACATCTACGGCAAGCACATCAATTTCACGGGGCGGTCGCAGTTTGACCCGGAAAATCAAACCGAGACCCCGTTCGTCGTCAAATTGGCGTAGGGTCTCACGGCTCATGTGCGCGTTGCGGCAGACAATAGAGCCTGACGCCGAACCAGCTCTTGCAGCGGACGCGCCACAAGCGGCGCGCCGCTGAAGGCGACGTTTGAGGCTGTAGAAAAAGTCCCGCTGCGATCATCGACACTCTACGATGCGATATGAGCGCATGCTCGATTGAATTGGGCATCGGTGGTCAACAGAGCCGCGATCCCCTCGTAGATCGCGTCCTCGTGCGCGACGGCGGCGATGTTCGAAGCGACCAGAGAAAGTGGGGGCGTTTTCGCAAGCGGTCAGAATGCCCCGTTTGGGTACTTTTTCTACAGCCTCGTTAGCCGTCACGAAGCAACCTATCGACCGTCGCACGATGTAGACTCCACTACTCAGCATCGGAGGCTCATATGTCGGACCTCGTCGAAGAACTTTCACGCAGAGCCCGCGCGCTACCCCCGGAGGAGCGGGTTCGCCTAGCGGAGGAGCTGCTCGCGACCGTCCAGGAAGTTGACCCGGAAGTGGAAGCGGCCTGGGACGAGGAGATCAAGCGTCGAATCGCAGAGATCGACAGCGGCACAGCCACGCTCATCCCCGCCGAAGAGGTTTTCGCTGAGGTCCGCCGCCTGATCAAGTGAAGCTCGTCCGGTTCCACGACGCGGCACGGGTCGAACTGCTCAAAGAGGTTCAGTACTACGCCAGCATCAGCCCTACGCTCGGCGAACGCCTCGCCACCGCAGTGGAACAGGCGACGCTGCTCGCCTCCGAGTTTCCGGAGACGGGCTCGCCGTACAAGTACGGCACGCGACGCGTCTTCCCAAGGAAGTTCCCATTCTCCGTCGTCTACGTTGTTCGCGAATCTGAAGTCTATGTGCTCGCGCTCGCGCCCTTCCGTCGAAAGCCGGGTTACTGGCGCGCGCGCAAGGATCACGGCTAACCCCCGGTTGCAGGCGACGCGCATGAAGCCGCGCGCGCCTGAACCGGCACGTTAGAGGTCTGGTATGCGCGTGCGCGTTTCCGCTGTGTATATCGAGGACGGCGTACCACAGGACGACCGACTGACAATTGTTGTGTCGCTTAACAAGGACGGCTCGGTCGCTGACGAAGAATGCTTTGGCCTCCTTATCGAGGATGGCAGTCGAGTTCCCTTTAGCGGGAGGCCCGAGAAATCGCACGTTGTGCTTGATTACGGCGGTTATGCAAGTGTTTGTGCGGAAGGTGAAGTCCCGGTAACGCGATTAAATCTTGTGGGGAAAACACTCAAGGTCGGGGACCTTTTCACGCGCTTTGATCACTTCAGGGGCGATGCGGATCCTTTGGAATACACGTACAGAATCGACCATGTCGGTTAGATGTAGCACCGACCGCAGACCTTAGACCCGCTGCAATGCAAACACTCTGCTCATATCTGATCGAGAGCACGGCTCTCCCGCCTGCTGAGGCGCATGCTCGGGCCGTTGCCGTATCAGGAGCGGTAGGTGAATGGCTGTCACAAAAGGGGGTGAAGGACCCGAGCCAGGAAACGGGGATGTTTCGGTCCCTCACGGATCACAGCCACGGCGCGTACAGCAGAAAGGTCATAACTGGCGACAAGGGTTCGCTCGAAGAAGTTCGCTTGGAGGAGCTTTCGAAAGGGGGGCTAACCTTCACCACAGCCCTCTACATCGTGGAGGCGGACTCGCGTACCTCTGTGCAAGCGACGCTATCAGTGAAGGCGACTACAAGTGTTATCGCACCAGTCTTCACCGATCCCAGATGCCCGAGCGTCATTCGGAAGATTCTGGGCTTATATCCAGACTGGATGCTCGGTGCGACAGCGATTGGAAAGGGGAAGGCCCTCCCTATTGAGGGCAAAGACGAAGCGGAAATCCTCGTCGCTGAGCTACGCGCCGACAACAGAACATTGCCCATCGTTGTCGTCTCGACGAACGAGGGCCAACCAGTCTGGCCAGATCTGGCCAAGGAACTTGCATTCGACCTCACGGGCTTGGCGATTGTTATCACCATCGATGATGAAGCCGCATGGACTATGACCGGCGAGTTGGGAAAGGCAGACTCCTGCTACCTCGGTGCTGTCAGACTCTACTGGCCAGTCAGAACGTTTCCGACCGGTGAAAAGCACATCCCTAACACCGTTTGGACGGCATCAAGTCTTCTTTCCAATGACCACGATGGAAAGGGCCTGCTGCGCTTTCGCGGCACGATGCGAAGAGCCGTAATGCCCATAGCTGCACTTGCGGTGGAACCCCCACCAAGCATTCGAGCAATTCAGAACCTCGCATCCCGAAAACAGTTCGCGGACCTGGAAGCTCGCGCTGACTCGAACTCAGAGGAATTGCAGCTAGCACGGCTCTTCATTGAAGAGAACGAACAGCTCAAGGCAGAGCTCGACCAAGCGCGCAGTGAGATCGCGAAGCAAAGTAGCCGCGCCGAGGTTGCAGAGTACGCACTGAGCCAAAGCAAAGCGGGGCATCCGTTACAACCGGCGGCGTCGGTAATCGAACCAGACCTTTCTCCGCAGGAAGGCGAAGTCCGCTTCTACAAGAAAACTCACAGCACACCTAACCATGATGTATTGGTGCGAGTCGCGGATTGCGGACACACAAAATGGCAGAACGCGTCCAAAGCCAACAAGGCGAAGAAGGGTATTGAGAAACTTGAGGGGATGGGCAACTGGAAGAGTATTCAACACTGCGGGTCATGCACAGGCGGCGGCATGTGGAAGGTGCGGTGGTGACCTGTATCAGCGGGTCTAACACCTATGAGGCCCCGGTGTGTCAAGGGGCGATGAAGTTCCTTCGCAAGAGGTAAGCTCGCGTTCTGAGTGCAACGATCTCGTCGCGCTGGTTGCCGGTCCTGACTTTATTTCAGGCGGCAGGTTTTGCAGGCCTGGCCTGCTCCAAACACCTATCGTGGGTCAGACGCCGATCGGCAAAGCGAATCGGCGCCGTCGCGCATGCGTAGCGCGCGACGCCCGGGAAACGACTGCAGGCCCCATCCGGCGCATTCAATGTGTCGGGTTCGGATCACGCGGATCCCCTCCAGTTAGTGCCGCGCTCGGGTTGGGGGCAGGCAGGCAAGAAGCGTGTGCGAAATCGAGGAACGGTTCGGCGCCGGTGAGCGGCGTCCAATCAATGCGTCAGGGCTGCCAGGCGTGTGGTTGCGGCCACGGTCGCGGCGTGCTCGAAGGCACACTGACATCGGTCGACCGCATGGTTTGCGGGCCGCGGGCCCTGGTGGCTCCAGTTAGACGGTTGCGGTTGCGCGCCACCGGCACCGAATCGGGCTCAATGGGCGAAGAAGCGTTCGGCGTCGAACGCCTCGCTGCGCCTGAGCATGAAGTACACGGCACGGGCGATTTTCGCCGCGATGATGGCGAGGCTTTTGCCCTTGCCATGCTTGGCCATCAGGCGCGCGCGCAACGCCTGCGCGGGTTTGTTGGCGCGCAGGAAGCACACTGCGGCTTCCGAGAACGCCCATTTCAAGTGCGCGTTGCCGATCTTGCGGCCCGAGTGACCGAGGATCTTGCCCCCAGACTCTTTGGCGGGCTTCACCAGGCGGCAGTACGACAGGAACTGCTGCACCCGGGAGAAACGGCCGATGTCGTGGATCTCATAGAGAATCGACAAGCCCAACACCTTGCCCATGCCGTGGAGGGTGCGCACGATCGCCAGCGCAACCGGGTCGTGGGCCTGGGCGTTGGACTCGAGGTAACGCTCCAGCCGCGGCAACTCCCGGTCGTAGTGCTCGATCACCGAGAGATCGACTTCGACGCTCTTTCTGACCGGCACATCGGTAAAGTGCGCAGCCAGCCCTGCGCGCTCGGCCGGTCGTGCCGGTCGAACCCCCAGGGCGGGGAGGTTGTACTGGTGGTTGGTGTTGGTGATGTGCGAGAGCAGCTCGGCACGTTGGCGCATGAGGTAGTTGCGCCTTCGCATCAGATCACGCGTCGCGCGCATCTCCCGCGGATACACATAGGCCTGCGGCATCATCCCGCCCCGGAGCAGCGCCGCGATCTTGTGCGCGTCGATCCGGTCGTTCTTCGCCTTGCCGCCGTGGATCGCGCGCATGTAGAGCGCATGCCCCAGAACGAACACGATCCCCTCGCGCGCGCACAGGTCCGCCAGCCAGTACCAGGTAAACATGCACTCGGCTGCCACCGCGAGGTTTTCGCGGTACGGGGCGATCAGCTCCAGAAACGGTTCGGGCGCCGAGGCAATGTCCTTGGACACCAGCACGTTGCCCTCCTGGTCGAGCACGCACACGTACATCGTGCGCGCATGCAGGTCCACGCCGCAGTAGTACTGATGTTGCCGGGTATAGAATCGCATTTGAGGCCTCCTTTTCGGAAAGAATGGTCGTGTCGGCAAACACGTTCTCCAATGGTAGCGCTGTGCTACCAAGCCCACCGAAAACGGGGGCCTCAATCAGTATCAAGTGGTTGCAGGTGACGCCACCACGTTGTGGCGGCGCACGTGAACCACGGCGTTAGGCATCAACCTTTGGGCACCGGAGTACACCACGAATGAGCAGGCCCGACGAATCCCCAGAGGCAATGTTTCAGCGCACTCTTCACATGCACGAAAGGCTGGCTCAAACTTTGACGGCTGGGGGAATAGCAACGCTGGAGGAGCTTGCCTACATCCCCATTGGGGAGTTGCTGGCGGTGCGAGGGCTCCAAGAAGCCGACGCACAGCTCTTCCGTAAGCGCGCTCGCGCGTACCTGCTGCACGACGCCATGCCAGGCGAAGACGACGGAGACACTGTTGATGCCTAACCGCCGGGTCGAGCCGACCGCCGCAAGCGGGCTTCGCTCGCTTGCGGTTCCCTCGTCGCTGCGCTCCTCGGCATCGGCTCACCCGGAACGTTCGGCGTCACAAGGACACTAGCGATGGGGGAATCAGAGAAATCGGGTTCTATGATTGCCAAGGCGCGGGAGAAATACTCCGAAGGTGTAACTCTGCGCGCAGTCATGCAGGCGATCCCGTACATTGGAAGTTCCCTAGATACATTGTTGGCGGGGAAGGCCGCTCAAATTCACTTAGAGCGCGTGGAAAACTTCGCTGGTGAGCTTCATCGCCGCAAGGCGACGCGGGATTTCATATCGGGAGACAAGTGACATGAACGGCGAACGGCTGCTCGAACAGGAAATTCTTGCCTCTTTCGAACGAGGCGAATGGAAACCCATTCGGAACCAGAAAGGCGAGATCGCGCGGCTCAGGGCAGCGGCGGGGGCTACGTTGCTTAAGAACAAGCGGGTCAACATAAGAATTTCGTCGCGGGACCTGGAGGGGTTGCAGGCCCGCGCCGCAGAGGAAGGCGTTCCATACCAGACGCTTATGGCGAGCGTCCTGCACAAATTCGTGTCGGGTCGTCTGGTCGATACGCAAAGACGTATAGCTACGCGCTCGAGTCGGACGGCGCGCAAGCGCGCCGCCGGTTAGCACGACGTTAAACGCCCGATCCAGAGAAAAAACACCCGACAATGGCACTACGCCACAAGGAACGGCACCGCACGGACCGCATCGGCTGGTTACGCGCCGCGGTATTGGGCGCCAACGACGGCATCGTTTCGACGGCGAGCCTGGTGCTCGGTGTCGCGGCCGCGAACGCGACCCACGGCAGCGTGATGGTCGCGGGGATCGCCGGCCTGGTCGCGGGAGCCATGTCGATGGCTGCCGGTGAATACGTCTCGGTCCGCTCGCAGGCGGATTCCGAGGAGGCCGCGCTCAACCTGGAACGCACGGAAATCGAAACCGACGGCCCGGGCGAGCACCGGGAACTGACGGCGATCTACGTCGGGCGCGGCCTCGATCCCGCGCTCGCGAAGCAGGTCGCCGAGCAGCTCATGGCACATGACGCGCTGGGCGCGCACGCGCGCGACGAGCTCGGTATCTCCGAGACGCTCAGCGCGCGGCCGATTCAGGCTGCGTTCACATCGGCGGCCAGCTTCGCCGTCGGCGCAGCGATGCCGCTGCTGGCGGTCGCCATGGTGTCCGAGTCGAGCTTGATCCCCGTCGTCTCCGGAACGTCGCTCGCGTTCCTCGCGATCCTGGGCGGCTTGGCCGCTCGCGTGGGCGGCGCAAGCGTGACGGTGGGTGCGATGCGCGTCACGTTCTGGGGCGCGCTTGCCATGGGGCTGACCGCGGGCGTCGGGGCCCTGTTCGGAGCCGCGGGGTGACCGGGAAGACGCCGCCCCGCGAGGTCCTGCCGTGCGGGCGTACCCGCGCCGAAGCGGCAGGCGGGCTTCAGTTCGGCTGGATCACGCCGCAGGCGAGGCGCGCTCCGGCGTTGCCGGTCGGCTGGGTCGTGTAGTCGTCGGGGCCGGCGTGAACGATCAGGCCGCGGCCGACGATGCTCGCCGGCCCGGGCGTCACCGTGATGATGTCGAGATCGATCTGGACGTTGGCGCGCCCCGCCTTGTTTGCCTTGAGGGCCGGCAGGTCGCCCGCGTGGCGCTCGCCGCTCGAAGGGTTCCCGTGGGGTTTGCCAAACGGGTTGAAATGCCCCTTCGCGCTCATGCCGTCGCCCGACGAACAGTCGCCGGCTTCGTGGATGTGCAGGCCGTGCTCCTGCCCGGGCTTGAGGCCCTGCACGAACACCACGACCTTGACCTTGTTACCCACTTGCTCGAAGGTCGCTTCACCGAAGGTCTTGTTGCCGGTAGTGGGCTTCAGCGCCGCGCTCGCGATCGTCCCCTCGGGGGACATCGTCTGGCAAGCGGCGAGCAGAATGGCGGCGGCAGCGGCAAGTATGGTTTTCATTGCGTTCCTCCTCAAGTACCCCAATTTACTCAATTCCCCGGAAGTTTGGAAGCCCCTGGAAATACCGGCATCGTGCTGCATCACTTGAAGACGTCCGTCACCAGCAGGTTCGGCAGCCAGGTCGCAAGCGCCGGGAAGAAGATCACCAGGAGCAGAACGGCGAGGTCGCCGACGAAGAACGGGATGGTGCCTTTGACCACCTGGACCAGGGGGATTTTCGACGTGCCGCTCACCGCGAAAAGGTTCAGGCCGACCGGGGGCGTGACCACGCCCATCTCGACGTTGAGCGTGACGATGATGGCGAGATGCACCGGGTCGATCTTGAGCGCCATCGCGATCGGAAACACGACCGGAACCGTCAGCAG
>JBATEB010000313.1:0-7833 GCA_049663805.1 Burkholderiales bacterium
AGGTCCAGCTTTCGCCACAAACCACCTCCGAGCTGTTAGCCCGAGGTGTCAACTAAATCGGGGGAACCTTACCCTCCGTGCGTCGACCCCTGTTAGGGCGCAATCTGCCAAAATAGTTGCACCGCGCCGGAATGGAACCGGGAACGGCGGCGTTTACCAGGCGCCCGTGCCCAGGCCCGATCGATTCGAGCCGACGGGCCTACCAATACCGATAGGGGATTCGAAATCATGAAAAAGACTGCAACTTTCCTGTTGGCCGCGATGCTGGCGGTCGCGAGCGCGGCGGCGAGCGCGCAGGCGCCCACGCGCGTGCGCGGCACCATCACCGGCCTCGAGGGCAACATCCTTTCGCTCAAGGCGCGCGACGGCAAGGAAATCAAGGTCAAGCTCGCCGACAAGGTCGGCGTGTCGTACGCCAAGGCGATCACGCTCGCCGACATCAAGCCGGGCGACTTCGTCGGGCCGGCATCCAGAAAACGCGCGGACGGTTCGCTCGAAGCCATCTCGCTTCAACTGTTTCCGGCCGCGCTCCGCGGCGTCGTGCCCGAAGGGCACACGCCCTGGGACCTCGAACCGGGTTCCATGATGACCAACGCGATCGTCAAGAGCGAGGTCCGGAAGTCGAACGGACGCGAATTGACGCTGGAGTACAAAGGCGGCTCGCAGAAAATTTTCGTCCCCCAAGGCGTGCCGATGTTCACGACGGTACGCGGCGACGCTTCGCTTCTGGTGCCCGGCGCGACCGTCTTCACGGTCGCGCGCCCGGGTCCCGACGGCATGCTGACCGCGGCCCGCGTCACCGTGAGCAAGGACGGCGTCAAGCCCGCGAACTGAGTCATCCGGTCCCGGGGCGGCGGCGGGTCCGCGGCGCGAAACGGATGCGGAACAGCGACACGCTGAAGCTGCAGGAGGGGCGGGAAAACGTTCTCCTGGTGACGCTCGACCGCCCCGAGCTCGCCAACGCCTTCGACACCCGGACCGCGCTCGCTCTGACGGACGCGTTTCTCCGGCTCGATGCCGAGCAGAAATGGCGCTGCGTCGTGCTGACGGGTTCGGGCGACAGGGCGTTCTGCGCGGGCGCGGATCTGAAGGAACGCAACGCCCTCACCGAGGCGCAGTGGCTGGCCCAGCACGAAGTCTTCGAGCGCATGTTTCGTTCGGTGCGCGACTGCCGCGTGCCCGTGATCGCGGCGGTGAACGGCGCCGCCTATGCCGGAGGCCTCGAGCTCGTTCTGCATTGCGACTTCGCCTACGCGTCGAAGACCGCCGCGTTCGCGCTCACCGAAGTGTCCCTGGGGATCATTCCGGGAGGCGGCGGGACGCAGACGCTCGCGCGCGCGGTCGGCGAGCGGCGCGCGAAGGAGTTGATCCTCGCGGCGCGTCGGTTCTCGGCGGAGGAGGCGCTCGCCTGGGGCGTCGTCAACAGGCTGTGCGATCCCGGCGCTCTGCTCGACGAGACATTGGAAACCGCAGCGTGTATCGCGGCGAACGCGTCCGCCTCGGTTCGCGAGGCGCGGCACGCCATGCGCCACGGGCTGGGCATGGATCTCGCCTCGGCCATGCAGTTCGAGCTCGCGGCCTATAACCGGCTTGTCGGGACCGAGGACCAGAAGGAAGGCGTGCGCGCCTTCAACGAAAAGCGCAGGCCGAAATTCCGCGGCAGCAGCGCCGTCGAACCCGGGGACAAGAAGTGAAGTCCGGTTCGAGTTTCCTGGCGGGTCCGCTCTGCGGCCTGGCGTGCCTGATCGTACTTGCAGGATGCGCCGGCACCGGCGGCCTGGAAACAGCCGACTATTCGGCGATCGTCGCCAGTTCCGACCGCTCGGAGGCCGATCGCCAGATCGACCGCAGGAGAAAGCCGGAGCGGCTGCTCGCCTTCGCGGGGGCGCGCCCCGGGATGCGAGTGCTCGACATGGGCGCCGGCGGGGGATATTCGACCGAGCTGCTCGCGCGCGCCGTCGGCGCGCGCGGCATCGTCTACGCCCAGGACTCGGCCGCCCTGCCGGATCGCGTGCGGCAGCGTTTCGACGGGCGCGCGAGGAAGCCCGTCATGAAAAACGTCGTGCGCGTCGTGCGCGACTACGACGATCCGGTTCCCCCGGACGTGGGCGAACTCGATCTCATCACGTTCTTCTTCGCCTATCACGACACGGCTTTCATGGGCGTCGATCGCGCCGGGATGAATCGGCGCCTTTTCGCGGCGCTCGCGCCGGGCGGCACGCTCGTCGTCGCCGACCACTCGGCTCAGCCCGGCGCCGGGCTCAGCGTGGTGAAGTCGCTTCACCGGATCGAGGAGTCGGTCATGCGCCGGGAAATCGAGGCGGCCGGCTTCAAGCTTGTCGCCGATGCCGATTTCCTGCGCAACCCCGACGACCTTCGCGACGCCATCGTATTCCGCGCCAGGATCCCGGTGGACGAATTCGTGCTGAAGTTCGTCAAACCGAAAGACGCCGCTCCGAGGTAGCCTCGCCGTCGCCCCCCGGCCGTCGCCTCGGCACGACTGCCGATCTTCATTGCAAACAGCCGCTTGATTTCCCCCGCGCAAACGGCGTCGCCGCCGGGCGACGAGGCACGCAACGATGGCACGGCGGGGCGGCGGCAACTGCATGATTTTCGGGTGTATTGCGCGTGGCACGCGGGTTGCTAAGGGTTACGCCTCGAGATTTCATCCCTGCAGCCCGATCGCACCTACCGACAGAAGGAGTTTCCCCGTGCTCGACAGCTTCAAAAAGAATGTGCCGCCGCCTGCGCGCCCGCAATCCCCTTACGGCCAGTTGCAGCAAGCCCTGGGTGCGGGCGGCGCCGATCACCCGAAGACCGAAGCCAGGACCGAAACGCCCAGGCCCGCGCGCCCGAGCGAGGAATCCCTGAGCAAGCTCATCGTGGGGCCGGACATCAAGCTGAAAGGGGCCGAGATCACCGATTGCGACACGCTCGTCGTCGAGGGCCGGGTCGAGGCTTCGATGGACAGCCGGGTCATCCAGATCTCGGAGAACGGCGTGTTCGTCGGCAATGTCGGCATCGACGTTGCGGAGATCCGCGGACGTTTCGAGGGAGAGCTGACCGCGCGCAAGCAGCTCATCATCCGAGCCAGCGGCAGGGTCACGGGAAAGATCCGCTACGGGAAGGTCGCGATCGAGGAAGGCGGCGAACTCTCCGGTGACGTTTCCGCGCTCGCCGCCGCCAAGGCTGCGGCGCATCCCGCCGGTCTCGCCGCCGAACGCGGCCCGATTGCGGCGGCCGCGGGCGCTGCGGCTGCGACCCAGCCGGGCGGGGGGACGCTGTTCCCGAAGCCGGCAGGCGGCGCTCACTAGCGCGCCGGTGCCGCGCGTTCGCCGCTCACGCGGAGGAAATACGCGAACAGGATTCCCGCCGCGACGATGAGGCTCGCCACGCCCGCCAGCCAGAAGCCGGAGGCGCCCATGGGCGTCGCGAGCCCGAGCGCCTCGGCGGCGGCTGTCCGCTCGAGCCCCAGGGCATAGCCGCCGCCGAGGCCGATTCCCCAGAGCGCCAGGGTGTAGACGAGCATCGGAATGAAGGAGATCTTGTAGCCGCGCAGGGCGTTGACGATCACCACTTGCGCGGTGTCGAAGAGCTGGTAGAGGGCGACGAAGGCCATGAGCGGAGTGGCGATCGCCAGCACGGCGCCGTCGCGGGTGTAGAGCAGCACGATCTGGTGCGCGCTCAGGAAGATCGTCACCGCGGCGCAGGCGGAAATCGCGAACATGATGCCCATGCCGGTGAGCCCCGTGTGCCGCGCCTCGCGCGGATCGCCGGCTCCCAGCGCCTGCGCGGTCAGTACCCCGGTCGCGTTTCCGATGGCCAGCCCGAACATGTAAAGAACCGCGGTGGCATTGGAGGCAATCTGGTGGCCGGCGGAGGTGGCCGCGCCCAGCCGCGCGAGGAACAGCGCCATGAAGGTGAACGAGGTCACTTCGACGAAGAACGAGAGTCCCATCGGAATGCCCAGCCTGAGGTGGGTCCAGATCGCGCGCCGATCGGGCCAGGACCATCGGGAAAACACGCGAAAAGGCGCGTAGAAGGGATGTTTCGCGCAATATGCCCAGGCGATCGCGCAGATCATCCAGCTCGCGATCGCGGTCGCCACCGCGCATCCCGGGCCGCCCAGCTCGGGCGCCCCGAGCATCCCGTAGATGAAGAGCAGGTTGAGTGGCACCTTGAGAGCGAAGTACACCAGGTTGATGAGCATCACCGCGCGCGGCCGCGATACGGCGGTGGTGAGCGCAAAGAACACCCGGAACAGCAGCATCGCGGGGAGCGCCCACGCGATTCCGTGCAGGTAGGCGCGGGTCTTCGCTTCCACGTCCGGGGGCGCATCGGACAAACGCAGGAACGGCTCGGGATAGGCGAGCAGCAGCACGCCGAGCGCGGCGAGCGCGAGCGCGAGCCACGCCGTCTGGCGCGTCTCCTCGCCGATGCGCTCGTACTGCTTTCCCCCGAACAGCTGGGCGGCGATCGGCGAGAGCGCCTGCACCACGCCCAGGAGCCCGATGAAGACGCTGAAGTAGACGCTCGCGCCGATTCCGACGGCGGCGAGGTCGACCGCGCTGTAGCGGCCCGCCATGATGGTGTCGAGCACGCCGCTCGCGATCACGGCGAGCTGCGCGACGAGCACCGGCCAGGCGAGCCTTGCGACGGAGCCTGCGATGCGGGGAAAGGAGGCGGACAAGATTCCGACCCGAGGTGCGGCCTCGGGCGAAAAGGGCGTATTTTACGGTATCGAATCCGCCGGGCCGGCGGCAGCGCTCAGCCGTTGAGCAGCACGTTCTTCGCCGTGCCCGGAACGGCGTCGTCGAGCTTGTCGGGCAGGGATTCTTCCTGCGTTTCGTCGTCCGCCGCTACCGGCGACACTTCCGCCGTGAGAAACCCGCCCGACTGGTGCCGCCAGAGTTTCTCGTAGTGGCCGCCCAAGGCGAGCAGCTCCGCGTGCGTGCCCTGCTCGACGATCCTGCCCGCCTCGAGCACGATCAGCCGGTCCATGCGGGCGATGGTCGACAGGCGGTGGGCGATCGCGATCACGGTCTTGCCTTCCATCAGGCCCAGGAGCTGCTCCTGGATGGCGGCTTCCACTTCGCTGTCGAGGGACGAGGTCGCTTCGTCCAGCACCAGGATGGGCGCGTCCTTGAGAATCACGCGCGCGAGCGCAACGCGCTGGCGCTGGCCGCCGGAGAGTTTCACTCCGCGCTCGCCGACGTGGGCGTCGTAGCCGGTGCGGCCATTCCAGTCGCGCAGGCCGACGACGAAACCGTGCGCGTGCGCCTTCTTCGCCGCCGTCACGACCTGCTCGTCGCTCGCCGCCGGGCGGCCATAGCGGATGTTCCCCGCGATCGAGCGGTGCAGGAGCGAAGTGTCCTGGGTCACCATGCCGATCGCCGCGCGGAGCGACTCCTGCGTGACGTTCGCGATGTCCTGCCCGTCGATGAGGATCCGGCCCTGCTCGGGGTCGTGGAAGCGCAACAGGAGGTTCACCAGCGTCGACTTGCCCGCGCCCGAGCGGCCGACCAAGCCGAGGCGCTCGCCGGGGCGGATCACGAGCTCGAGTCGATCGAGCACCGGCGGCGCGTCGCGCCGGCCGTAGCCGAAGCTCAGGTTCTCGAAACGGATCTCGCCGCGCGAGACTTCCAGCGGGCGCGCGAGCGGCCGGTCGGCGCCCGCGTGCGGCACGGCGATCGACTGCATACCCTCCTGCACCGTGCCGATGTCCTCGAAGATGCCGGTCACTTCCCAGCTCACCCAGCCCGCGGCGTTCGCGGTCTGCCAGGCGAGGGGCAGGGCGGTCGCGACCACGCCCGCGCTCACCGCGCCCTGGGCCCAGAGCGCGATGCCGATCGCGGAGGTGCCGACGAGGAGCAGCGCGTTCATCACGGTGAGCGAGATCATGAAGCGCGTGATGAGCCGCATGTGCGCGGCCATCGCGCCCTGGTGCTGGTCGAGCGACTCGCGCACGTAGGCGTCCTCGTCGGCGAGGCGCGCGAACAGCTTCACCGTGAGGATATTGGTGTAGCTGTCGACCACGCGCGCCATCACCAGGGAGCGGCATTCCGAGCTCGTCTTCGCGAGCTCGCGCAGCTTCGGCACGAAGTGGCGCAGGAACACGATATAGCCGGCGAACCACAGGAGCGTCGGCAGGCCCAGGCGCCAGTCCGCCGCCGCCATCAGCGCGAACGCGCTCGAGCCGTAGACCGCGATGTACCAGACCGCGCGGATGCTCGCCATCGTGCTCTCGCGCAGCGCGTTGGCGGTCTGCATCACGCGGTTGGCGATGCGTCCGGCGAAATCGTTCTGGAAGAAGGGCCAGCTCTGGCGGATCACGTGCCAGTGGGCCTGCCAGCGGATCATCGTCGTCACACCGGGGATCAGCGCCTGCTGGCGGATCGCCATGTCGGCGAGGATCGCGATCGGTCTGATTATTAAGACCAGCCCGATCATCCCGGCGAGCATCGGCCATTGCTGTGCGAGCGCGGCTTTGCGGTCGGTCGTTTCCATCATCGAGACGAGCTTGCCGATGAAAAGCGGAATCACCGTGTCGAGCAGCGCGACGGCGAGACTCGCCGCGAACATCGCTACGTACCAGCCCTTCGTCTGGCTGACGAAGTGCCAGTAGAAAGCGACGAGTCCCTGCGGCGGCGCGCCGGGGCCGGGGGAGGCCGTGCCGCGGATGGGGGAGGGGAGGAGGTTCAAGAGCAAGACCTATCGGAGCACAGTTGCCTACTACGCTGATGCGGATCGGCTCGCGCGTTTAGCAACAGCAAATGGAAACCGAGAAAGGTCGTGATTCAAAGTCGCTCCTCTGTAGTAGCTGACAAAGCCCCCGCCTCCACTAAGCCCTCTGAGGGCTGCAAGGCAATCAGATGCGTTCTTGGAACTAACAATTCAAGCTCCAAATGGCGCGCGCCTCACGGCGCCAACGGTTGGACGACGCGTACATCCAGTACTCCCCGCCCACTCTATTCGGCATAGCCCGCTTCGCGCTGATGGCGAACCGCCAGCACCCGAACCCGGTCCCGAACGCCGTCATAGCGGTACAGAGCGATATATCCCGATTTGCCGCGCGATATCACGAGCTCGCGGAGATCGGCTTCGGCGGGCCGACCCATCAGGGGATGCTGCTCGAGTACCGCCACCGCGTCGAGGATGAGTTCGATCGTTTGCGATGCGGAGTAGGGATCGGTTTCGGCGAGAAAGTCGCAGAGCCTTTCCAGATCGGAGAGCGCCCGCGCGGTGTAGCCGACCCTCGTCATCGCCCGGCGCTACCACCGCGCCGGTTTCGGGCGCTTCGCTTTCCTTCCGGCGACGCGAGCGCGGAGGTAACGGTGCACCTCGCCGGCCGCGTAGACTCTGCCGGACCGCTCGGCCTCCTTCTCCGCGGCGAGCGCGTCGGCGACAAAGATCTTGCGTCTTTCGGCGAGAGCGGTATGCGCTTCGAGCGCCTCCAACATCCAGGCGTGCGGCGTCTTGCCTGCGGACCTCGCAAGGGGGGCGATGCGCTGTTTCAGTCGCTCGGGAAGCTTCAGCGTCGTGGAAGCGGCCATGAAATCGTCCTCCGCAAGTAACACGAAGGTAACACCTCGATCGGATGCCGGTCAAGCCGCGGGCGGAATCGGGCCCGCGGCTTCCCTACAACGTCGCCCCCGGCTGCCCGAGCGCCTTCTCCGCGAGCTGCAGCACGATCCAGTCGTAGGCGTCCTCCACGGAGTCGGTGCGGTGGACGAGCCGGGTGTCCTCGGGGTTGATCATGCCGTGGCGCGCGAGCGCGTCGAAGTCGATGACTTCGCGCCAGTACTCGGTGCCGAAGAGCACGATGGGCATGGG
>JBATEB010000314.1:0-1766 GCA_049663805.1 Burkholderiales bacterium
GGGGCTCGCCGGGTACCGGGCGCATCCGTGGGCGGGGCCGCGATGACGCAAACGCTCAAGTCGAAGATCAAGGTGTGCATGTTCGACCAGTACGGCACGGTGGTGGACATGCAGAAGGGCCTGACGGAGGCGGTGACCCCTTACCTGAAGGGGAAGGGGTGGAGCGGGCGTCCGGACGCGTTCGTGACCTGGTGGCGGCGCACTCACTTCGAGAATTCCATGATCGACGCCCTGCTCCACAAGGAGCACACGCCTTACCGGGAAATCGGGCAGCGCGCCCTCGCCACCACGCTCGCGCGCGCCGGAATCGCCCACACGGCCGACGAAGTCCGCTTCCTGGTGTCGCAGATCGAGCGGCTCCGGCCCTTCCCGGACGTCCCCGAAGCGCTTGCCCGGCTGAAGACCCGATACCGGATCGTCGTCCTCTCGAACGGCGATCCCGACATGCTGGAAGCGGCCAAGGCCTTTCACGGGATTGCGTTCGACGCGGTGATTTCGGTCGCGCTCGCCCATTCGTTCAAGCCGCACGTGGCGACCTACACCAAAGCCGCCGAGATCGTGGGCGTGAAAATGGACGAAGTCCTGTTCGTCGCCAATCATGCCTTCGACTGCATCGGGGCCAAGGCCGCGGGCATGCATTCGGCGTACATCGATCGCCGCAACAGGCCCTTCGGCGGCACGCCGTACCAGCCGGACCTCGTCGTGCCCGACATGAAGGCGCTGGCCGACCTGATGGTGTGAGCGCCGTGAACCTGCCGTTTTCCCAGGACGCGCGGCGGGAGTCAACTAATGCAGAGGGCCGTTACTTGAGGGTCGTGACGCTTGAGGATAAAGTAACCATCCACAACGCTTTTCCAGATCGGCGGTTTAAGCCATGAAACTCAATTACCACCCGGAGACCGATTCTCTTTACATCGATCTGTCCGAGTTGACGAGCGTCGAGAGCCGGGAGATTTCAGAAGGTGTAGTGCTCGACTACGACGCCAAGGGAAATCTCGTCGGGATCGATATCGACAATGCGAGCAAGAAGGTTCAGCTCAAGGAGCTGATCTTGAGCAAGCTTCCCGGAAAAATTCAGACGGTTCCGGCGTAGATATTCCTGGGATTCATTATGGACAAAGCCCCGCAAGTCAAGCTCCACTCGACCGCGCACTACTTCCTCGAGGGCCTGAACGACCTCGGGATCGAGTACCTGTTCTCCAATTTCGGCACCGACCACGCGCCGCTGATCGAGGAGATGGCGCGCTGGAAGAAGGACGGGAAGACGTACCCGCGCGTGCTCAACTGCCCGCACGAGAACACCGCGATGCACATGGCGGTGGGCTACGCCATGGCGACCGGCCGCGGCCAGGGAGTGCTGGTGCACGTCGACGCGGGCACGGCGAATGCCGCGATGGCGATGCACAACGCGCGCCGCGGGCGGCTGCCGCTCTTGCTGATGGCGGGCAAGGCGCCCTACACGGTGCGGGGCGAGCTGCCCGGTTCGCGCGACAACTACGTGCACTTCATCCAGGAGCCTTTCGACCAGTCGGGGATCGTGCGTCCCTACGCCAAGTGGGAGTGGACGCTGCCCTCCGGGGTCATGACCAAGGAGACGCTGCGGCGGGCGCACACCGTCGCCCACAGCGATCCCCGGGGGCCGGTGTACCTGATGCTGCCGCGCGAGACGCTGACGCAGACCTGGGACGAGGCCGCGATGCGCCCGTTCCCCGCCGAGCGCTACGGCGCGGTGCGCTCCGGCGCGGCCGATGCGGCCGCCGTGGCGC
>JBATEB010000315.1:0-28708 GCA_049663805.1 Burkholderiales bacterium
GCTGGAGCGCGAGAAGAAGCTCGACCGCTGGGTGTACCTGGTTGCGAAGAACGCGGTGGCTCCGCTGCTGCGCGACCGGCCGGGTCTGATGCCGGAGAAGAAAAAAGCGGCGAAGAAAACTTAAGGAGTCCCTATGCAGCTCAAAGGCGGCACATTTATCGTCACAGGAGGAGCGTCAGGCCTCGGCGAGGGCACGGTCAAGATGCTCGCCGGAGCGGGCGCGAATGTCATCATCGCCGACCTTCAGGCCGACAAAGGCGAGGCGCTGGCAAAACAGCTCGGGGCAAAGGCACGCTTCGTCAAATGCGATGTGACCAGCGAACCCGACGGCCAGGCCGCGGTCGACGCGGCGCTGAAGAACTTCAACGCCCTGCAGGGTTTGGTCAATTGCGCCGGCATCGCGATCGACGAGCGCACGGTGAAGAAGGACGGGCCGCACGTGCTCGCGTCGTTCTCGCGCGTCATCGGCATCAACCTGATCGGCACTTTCAACATGATCCGGCTCGCGGCGGTCGCGATGGCGAAGGGACAGCCGAACGCTGTCGGTGAGCGCGGCGTGATCGTCAACACGGCTTCGGTCGCGGCCTACGACGGACAGATCGGGCAGGCCGCCTATTCGGCTTCCAAAGGCGGAGTGGTCGGCATGACGCTCCCCATCGCACGCGATCTTTCCCGCGACGGCATCCGCGTCTGCACCATCGCCCCCGGCATCTTCGAGACGCCGATGCTGCTCGGCATGCCCAAGGACGTGCAGGAGGCGCTCGCCAAGCAGGTGCCGTTTCCGCCGCGCCTGGGGAAGCCCGCGGACTACGCCCAGCTTGTCAGGCACATCGTCGAGAACGAGATGCTGAACGGCGAGGTGATCCGCTTGGATGGCGCGATCCGCATGGCGCCGAAGTGACGCGCCGGAAGGCGCGTCATCCCCCCGCGAAAGCGGGGATCCAGTGTGACCCGTAGTGGACGCGACTAGCCGCGGTCTTTGGGATCGCGAGTAGCGTCTATGGCTATGCCTAGAAAGACTAGTGAGACGATAACCAGCAACGCAGCGACGACGATATCCATGGTTACAGTCCTCTCAACGATTCAATGTGACGCCCGATTCGCCGATGGAGCAGGAGGATACCGGCGGTCAGGGCTACAGCGGCTATGACAGCGCCCCACAGAAGAGGTGCCGTGGCAGTGCCAAGGTTGGAGATGAGCCACCCGAAGACGGTGATATCCGTTACCACAAAAATCCCCAACCAGACCTTGAGATAGGCAATTTTCTCCTTTGCAATGTCTAGCTCGGACATGAGGTGAACGCTTCCCTCAACTACTTCTGCAAAGGATACACCAGGTTCGTGCCGGCGCGAGTCGCCTTGCCGCCAGTCAATCGGCCTTGATTCCCGCTTCCCGCACGACTTTCGCGTACCTTGCCGACTCGGACTGCAAGAGCGCAGCGAACTGTTCCGGCGTGCCCGGGGCAGGGGACATTCCGTAAGTCTTGAGCTTTTCCTGTATCTCCGCGTTCCGCAGCGCCCGCCCCAGTTCGGAGTTGAGGCGCGAAATCGCGGACGGCGGTGTCGCGGCCGGCACGACCAGGCCGCTCCAGTTGGTCGATTCGATCTCGGGATATCCGGCCTCCCGCACGGTCGGCACATCGGGCAAGACCTCGGCGCGCTCGGGCGTCGAGACCGCGAGCGCGCGCTGGCGCAGAGCGGCTAGCGCTCCTGCGACTTCAGTTCCTCGCGGTAGAGCTTCGCGCGCCGGACGTAGATGTCGGCGTTCTCCAGCAACCCTTCCTTTTCCTCCGGCGTCAGCTCGCGCACGATCTTGCCCGGCGAGCCGAGCACGAGCACCCCGTCGGGATAGGTCTTGCCCTCGGGGATGAGCGCGCCCGCGCCGATGAGGCAGCGGCTGCCGATGACGGCCCGGTTCAGGATGATCGCTCCGATTCCGATGAGCGAACCGTCGCCGACGGTGCAGCCGTGGAGCATCGCCTGGTGGCCGACGGAGACGTTGCTGCCGAGGGTGAGCGGAATGCCCGGGTCGGTGTGCAGCACCGCGCCGTCCTGGACGTTGGTGCGCGCGCCGAGGGTGATGATGTCGCTGTCGCCGCGCACGACCGCGTTGTACCAGATGCTCGCCTGGTCGTGCAGGACCACGGTGCCGATCACGGTGGCGTTGTGCGCGATGAACCACTCCTCGCCGCGGAATGCGACTTTGCGTTCGCCGAGTGAATAGAGAGCCATGATTGCGGCCCGATGATATCAGACGCACGCCGCCTGCTATCATCACGCGCTTGATGAAACCGAGCGAATCCGTATTCGTCCCGGTGCGCGGCCTGCGTTACCACTGCCGCTGCTGGGGCGAGGCGCGCGCGCCGAAGCTGTTCATGCTGCACGGCTGGATGGACGTCTCGGTGTCGTTCCAGTTCGTGGTGGATGCGTTGCGCCGGGACTGGCGCGTGATCGCCCCCGACTGGCGCGGTTTCGGCCTGAGCGAATGGGGGAGACACGACAGCTACTGGTTTCCGGATTATTTTGCCGACCTCGACCGGCTGCTCGGCCATTTTCAGCCCGAGGCGCCGGTCACGCTCATCGGCCACAGCATGGGCGGCAACGTCGCGGCGATGTACGCCGGCATCCGGCCCGAGCGGGTGGCGCGCTTGATCAATCTCGAGGGGTTCGGACTGGCCGGGGCGAGCGCCGAGCGGGCGCCCGAGCGCTACGCGCGCTGGCTGGGCGAGCTCGCGCGCGAAAAGCGCGGGTTTCGCGACTACGATTCCTTCGAGGCGCTCGCCGAGCGCCTGCGCGCGAACAATTCCCGCTTGAGCGGGGAGAAAGCGTCGTTCCTCGCACGCCACTGGGGCAGGGTCAAGCCCGACGGCCGCGTCGAACTCGCGAGCGATCCCGCGCACAAGCTCGTCAATCCGGTGCTCTATCGCGTCGCGGAGGCCGAGGCCTGTTGGCGCAGAGTCTCGGCGCCGGTGTTGTGGGTGAGCGGCGAAGGCACGCGCATGCCCGAGCTGCTCGGGCTCTCGGGCGCCGATCTCGCCGCGCACAAGGCCTGTTTCCGTCGCCTCGCGGAACGAGTCGTCCCCGATGCAGGTCACATGCTCCATCACGACCAGCCCGGGAGAGTCGCCGAAATCATCGAAGAGTTTCTCGGGTAAGATGCCGTGATGAACATCGACCTTCATTGCCACTCGACCGCCTCGGACGGATTGTTGCGCCCGCGCGAGGTCGTGCGGCGCGCCGCGGCGAACGGAGTCGACATGCTCGCGCTGACCGACCACGACGATGTATCGGGGCTCCCCGAGGCCCGGGCGGAGGCGGCGTCGCGAGGAGTGCGCCTCGTGGACGGCGTCGAGATCTCGGTGACCTGGGAGGAAAACACGATCCACGTCGTCGGTCTGGCAATCGACCCCGACAACTCGGCGCTCAACCTCGGGCTGGTGAAGGTGCGCTCGAGCCGCGTCCGGCGCGCCATCAGGATAAGCGAGTCGCTCGAGCGCGCCGGAATTCACGGCAGCTTTTCCGGGGCGATGGGCTACGTCCACAATCCCAACATCATCAGCCGCACGCACTTCGCCCGCTTTCTGGTCGAGGCCGGTCACGCGCCCGACGTGAGGTCGGTGTACCAGCGCTATCTGGTGAAGGGCAAGCCGGGTTACGTGCCGCATCAGTGGGCCTCCCTTTCCGATGCGGTCGCGTGGATACGCGCGAGCGGCGGCGTCGCGGTGATCGCGCACCCCGGGCGATACGGACTCGCGCCGTCCGAAATGAGGCGCCTGCTGGCGCAGTTCAGGGACCATGACGGCGCGGGGATCGAAGTCGTGACCGGCAGCCATTCGGCGGGGCAGTACCACGAATTCGCGACGCTCGCGCGCGAGTTCGGGCTGCTGGTCTCGCGCGGCTCCGATTTCCACGGAGAGGGAGAGAGCAGAACGGATCTCGGCGCGCTGCCGAAGCGCTACGAGGAGATGAAATCCGTCTGGCACGCGTGGTAAGGCGGCGGAGCGGGCGTGCCGCTCTGTTAGAATAAAGCGCTTTGCCCGCCGGCCATGGAATTCAACCTCGTCCAGACGATCGCGATCTACGCGCTGCCGGTCATATTCGCGATCACCCTGCACGAAGCCGCTCACGGCTATGTGGCGCGGCACTTCGGCGACACCACCGCCTTCGTGCTCGGGCGGGTCAGCCTCAACCCGATACGCCACATCGACCTCGTCGGCACGATCGCGGTTCCGCTGCTGATCCTGGTCGTGAGCAAGCTGTTCGGCGGCGCGGGGATCCTCTTTGGATGGGCCAAGCCGGTGCCGGTGAATTTTCACGCCTTGCGCCGCCCCAAACGCGACATGCTGTGGGTCGCCGCGGCCGGCCCGGCCGCCAATCTGGTGATGGCGCTCGGCTGGGCGCTGGTCATGAAGGCGTCGTTGGGGCTCCCGGCAGGGTCGTTCCTGTTCCCGGCGCGCCTGATGGCCGAGGCCGGGATAACGATCAATATCGTGCTGATGGTGCTGAACTTGCTGCCGATCCTGCCGCTGGACGGCGGGCGCATCGCGGTCAGCCTGCTCCCGGACCGTCTTGCGCTCGGATACTCCCGGCTCGAGCCCTTCGGACTTCCGATCCTGCTGATGCTGATATTCCTCCCCCCGCATCTGCTGGGCACGATCATGATGCCGATGGTGCAGGTCTCGATCGATGTGATCGAGGCGATCTTTCGCTTATAGGCGACCCCCGAATGTACGAACAACGCGTCGTCTCCGGCATGCGCCCTACGGGGGCCCTGCACCTGGGGCATTTTCACGGAGCGCTGAAGAACTGGGTGAAGCTGCAAAGCGAGCATCCCTGCCTGTTTTTCGTCGCCGACTGGCACGCGCTGACCACGCACTACGAAACGCCCGAGGTCATCGAGGAGAATGTCTGGGAAATGGTGATCGACTGGCTGGCGGCGGGAATCGACCCGGCCCAGGCGACCCTGTTCATCCAGTCGCGCGTGCCGGAGCACGCCGAGCTGCACACGCTGCTGTCGATGATCACGCCGCTCGGATGGCTGGAGCGCGTGCCGAGCTACAAGGATCAGCAGGAAAAGCTCGCCGATCGCGACCTTTCGACGTACGGGTTTCTCGGCTACCCGCTGCTCCAGGCGGCCGACGTCCTGGTCTATCGCGCGAAGTTCGTGCCGGTCGGTGAGGACCAGGTGCCGCACATCGAGCTGATGCGGGAGGTGGCGCGGCGCTTCAATCATGTCTATGGGCGCGAACCCGGATTCGAGGAAAAAGCCAAGGCCGCGGCGAAAAAGCTGGGGAGCCGCAAGGCCAAGCTGATGATGGAGATGCGCACCCGGTACCAGGAGCGCGGCGACGCCGAGGCCCTCGCCGCGGCGCGCGCCCTGCTGGAGAAGCAGGGCAACCTGTCGGTGGCGGACCGCGAACGGCTTTTCGGTTTTCTCGAGGGTGCGGGAAGGATGATCCTGGTCGAACCCGAGGCCCTCCTGACGGTCGTTTCGAAGTTGCCCGGGGTCGACGGCGAGAAGATGTCGAAGTCCTACAACAACACGATTTCGCTGCGCGAGGACCCTGAATCGATCGCCCGGAAAATCCGCACCATGCCGACCGATCCCGCGCGGGTCAAGCGCAGCGACCCGGGCGACCCGGACAAGTGCCCGGTGTGGCAGTTCCACCTGGTCTACAGCGACGAGAAGACCCGCGAGTGGGCGAACCGGGGCTGCCGCACGGCGGGCATCGGCTGCCTGGAATGCAAGCAGCCGGTGATCGACGCCGTCATCGCGGAGCAGGCGCCGATACGCGAGCGCGCCCAGAAGTACCTCGACGACCGGACTCTGGTGCGCAACATCGTGGCCGACGGATGCGAGAAGGCGCGCCGGCTGGCACAGGAAACGATGCGCGACGTGCGCGAGGCGATGGGGCTCGCCTACACATGAGGGAAACCGTCGAAGCCGGCGTGGCCGTGCCGTCGCCGCCGGGTCCGGCGGCGGTGCGCCTCGCGAAGGTGCGCGGCCAGCCGTTTACCGAGCTGCCCCAGGATCTCTATATCCCGCCCGACGCGCTCGAGGTCTTCTTCGAGACCTTCGAGGGTCCCCTCGACCTGCTGCTCTATCTCATCCGAAAAGCGAACATCGACATCCTCGATATACCGATGGCGCGGCTCACCGAGCAGTACATGGAATACGTCGAGGTGATGCGGACCAGGAATCTGGAGCTCGCCGCCGAGTACCTCGTGATGGCGGCGATGCTGATGGAGATCAAGTCGCGCCTGCTCCTGCCCCGGCCGGCGGCACCGGGCGAAGACGAGCGCGACCCGCGCGCGGAGCTGGTGCGGCGTCTCATCGAGTACGAGAAGATGAAACTCGCCGGGCAGAAGCTCGAGGCGATGCCCCAGCTGGGACGGGATTTTCTGCCCGTGGAAGTCTGGGTCGAACAGACCCTCGCGCAACGGCTGCCCCGGGTGAACGTCGTCGATCTGCAGGAGGCGTGGCGCGCGCTCCTGCTGCGGGCAAAGATGACCCAGCATCACCGTGTTTCCCGCGAGGAGCTGTCGGTGCGCGAGCACATGAGCCTGATCCTGCGCCGGCTGAGAGGCGGCGGCTTCGCCGAGTTCGGAGAGCTGTTCGAAACGGCGCGGGGAGTACCGGTGCTGATCGTCAGTTTCCTGGCGGTGCTGGAACTCGTTCGCGAGAACCTGATCGAGGTTACCCAGTCCGAACCCTATGCACCCATCTACGTAAAGCTGGCCCATGCTCAGTCCGAGTGAAATCAAGGTGGTGCTCGAGACGGCGCTGCTCGCGGCGCAGGAACCGCTCCCGATCCCGGAACTGCGCAGGATGTTCGACGAGGAAATCGACGGCGACGTCCTGCGTCGCCTGCTCGAGGAATTGCGCGAGGACTGGAAGGACCGCGGCGTCGAGCTCGCCGTGACCGCGAGCGGCTGGCGTTTCCAGACTCGCACCGCGTTCCAGGCGTATCTGGAGCGCATTCGTCCCGAGAGAGCGCCGCGCTACTCCCGCGCCGTGCTGGAGACGCTGGCGATCATCGCCTATCGCCAGCCGGTGACGCGCGGCGACATCGAGGACATACGCGGGGTGACGGTTTCGGCCGAAGTCATAAAGCGGATCGAGGAGCGCGGCTGGATCGATGTGATCGGTCACAAAGAAGTACCGGGGCGGCCGGCATTGTTCGCCACCACCAAGACGTTCCTCGACGACCTCGGCCTGCGCTCCCTGCAGGAACTCCCGCCCCTGGAAGAAATCGCCAAGACCCTTGAACTCGCGCCGACCCAGACGCCCGCTACGCAGTCCTCGCCCGACGAGCCCGCAACGGCCCAGGCGAGTCCGGTCTAGCGTCGCGGCGTCCACCGAAAAGCTTCACAAGGTCCTCGCGCGCTCCGGGCTCGGATCGCGCCGCGACATGGAAGCCGCGATCGCCTCCGGCCGGCTGGCGGTCAACGGCGCGCCCGCCACCCTGGGGCAACGGATCGCGCCGGGCGATCGGGTCGTCCTCGACGGGCGGCGGCTGACACTGAGGTTCGGGGAGGGAACGCCCCGCGTGCTCCTCTACCACAAGCCCGCCGGCGAGCTGGTGACCGCGCGCGATCCTTCGGGGCGGCCGACGGTGTTCAGGAATCTTCCGGGCATGCGCGGCGGGCACTGGGTCGCGGTCGGCAGGCTGGATTTCAATACCGGCGGACTGCTGCTCTTCACCGATTCGGGGGAGCTCGCCAACCGGCTCATGCACCCGCGTAACCAGATCGAGCGCGAATACGCGATTCGCGTACGGGGAGAGCTCTCGCGCGAACAGCTCCTCGAGCTTACCCGGGGCGTCATGCTGGAGGACGGCGCCGCCAGGCTCGACCGCATTGCGCCGCTCGGGGGGAGCGGGTCGAACCGCTGGTACGAGATCGTGCTGCGCGAGGGCAGGAACCGCGAGGTCAGGCGGATGTTCGAGGCGCTCGGGATCACGGTGAGCCGCCTCATGCGCGTGCGTTTCGGGCCCTTCCGCCTTCCGTCTCACCTCACGCGCGGCCAGTGGCGTGAGCTCGAGCCCAGGCAGGCCGCCGCCTTGCTGGCGGTCCTCGATCCGCAGGCAGGGGAGCCGCCGGCGCCGACGCGCAGAGTCGCAGCCGTCGCAATGCCGTTGCGGTCGCGCCGCCGGGCGCGGCGGGTGGTTCAGTCGAAGTGAACCGGGGTCCGGGCGGGTTTTCCATTGTTCCGCCTCAGGTTTCTTGATATACTCCGCGTGTTTCCGGGATGGGCTTTCGAGCCCATTTTTTATTTATGCATGGGGATGAGACATGGCGGCGAGCGCGCTCGAGTCCTTGCTGGAGCGCACCCTGGCGGGGCTGAGTTTGCAGCTTGCCGACTTTGAATATGTCAACAATGGAAGTATGTTACGAGTGTTTATTGAGAAAGAACATGCGATGAACGCGGGAGCAAGCGGGGGCGGCATCACCATCGCCGACTGCGAGGCGGCGAGTCGCCAGCTGCAGCGCGTTCTGGAGGTCGAAGGGGTGCGTTACGACCGGCTGGAAGTGTCTTCGCCGGGCCTGGATCGCCGCCTCAGGAAAGCCGCGGATTTCGCCCGGTTCAGCGGTCGCGAGGCCCGGGTGCGACTGCGCCATCCGGTCAGCGGTCGCAGGAATTTCACCGGGACCGTGCGGGCGGTGTCCGGGGACCGGATCGAGTTCGATTTCGACGGGGGCCGGCTCACGTTCGACCTCGCCGACCTCGAGCGCGCGCGCCTGGTGCCCAAACCATGATGCCGGCCGGATACATGAGCCGCGAATTGCTGCTGCAGGCGGACGCGCTCGCGCGCGAGAAAAACGTCCACAAGGAGGTCGTGTTCGGCGCCCTGGAGATGGCGATCGCATCGGCGACCAAGAAGCGCTTTTCCGAAGACGTCGATGTGCGGGTTGCGATAGACCGGAATACCGGCGATTTCGAGTCGTTCCGTCGCTGGCAGGTGGTCGCCGACGAGGCGGTCGAGAACGCCTCCCAGCAGGTCGCGCTTTCGGAGGCCCAGAAGCAATACCCCGACATCCAGCTCGCGGACTTCATCGAGGAGCCGCTCGAGCCGATCGATTTCGGGCGGATCGGCGCGCAGACGGCGAAGCAGGTCATCCTGCAGAGGATCCGCGACGCCGAGCGCGAACAGCTGCTGAACGATTTTCTGTCCCGCGGCGAGAAACTCATCAACGGGGCGATCAAGCGGATCGAGCGCGGCAGCGCGATCATCGAGGTCGGACGGGTCGAGGCGGTCCTGCCGCGCGAGCAGATGATCCCGAAGGAAAATCTGCGCGTCGGCGACCGGGTGCGCGCTTTTGTCGTGCGCATCGACCGCAACGTGCGCGGTCCCCAGCTCGTTCTTTCGCGCACCGCGCCGGAATTCATCATGGAGCTGTTCCGGCTCGAAGTGCCGGAAATCGAGGAAGGGCTGCTCGAAATCAAATCGGCGGCGCGCGACGCGGGAATCCGCGCGAAGATCGCGGTCCATTCCCGGGACAAACGGGTCGACCCGATCGGTACCTGCGTCGGCATGCGCGGAGCGCGGGTCCAGGCCGTGACGCAGGAACTCGCGGGGGAACGGGTGGACATCGTGCTGTGGTCGGAGGACCCCGCCCAGTTCGTCATCGGGGCGCTTGCTCCGGCGGAAGTGTCATCCATCCTCGTCGACGAGGACAAACACAGCATGGACGTGGTCGTGGACGAGGAAAACCTCGCCATCGCGATCGGGCGGAGCGGCCAGAACGTGCGCCTCGCCTCCGAGCTCACCGGATGGGCCATCAACCTCATGACCGAGGAAGAGTCGCAGAAAAAAAACGAACAGGAGGCCTCTTCGGTGAGGAAGCTCTTCATGGAGCGGCTCGACGTCGACGAAGAAGTCGCCAACACCCTCATCCAGGAAGGTTTCTCGACGCTGGAGGAGGTGGCCTACGTGCCGATCAACGAGATGATGGAGATCGAGGGCTTCGACGAGACCACGGTCAACGAGCTGCGCAATCGCGCGCGCGACGCCATCCTGGTACAGGCGATCGCAAGCGAGGAGCAGGCGGAAAACCTCGATCCGGCGCTGGTCAATCTCGAGGGCATGGACAAGGACCTGGCGGCGAAGCTTGCGAGCTCCGGCGTGAGGACGCGCGACGATCTGGCGGACCTTGCGTTCGACGACCTGGTCGAGATGACGGGGATCGAAGCCGAGCGCGCGAAGGTCCTGATCATGAAGGCGCGCGAACACTGGTTCGCCCAGGAATAGGAAGTGTCGATGGCCCAGACGAGCGTTGCGCAGTTTGCCGGCGAGCTGAAGGTGCCGCCGTCGCAGTTGCTCGAGCAGCTGCGGGCCGCCGGCGTTCACAAGCGGGTTGCGGAGGACGTTCTCTCCGAGCAGGACAAGACGAAACTCCTGGAATATCTGCGCAAGTCGCACGGGTCTTCCGAGCCCAAGAACAAGATCACGCTGACGCGCAAGCAGACTTCGGAAATCATCAAGCGGTCCGACGCGAGCGGCAAGGCCCGCACCATCCAGGTCGAGGTCAAGAAAAAGCGCACCTTCATCAAGCGCGACGCCGAGCCCGGTGCCGCGCCGGAGACGCCCGCGCCCCCGGCGCCGGCGGTCGATACGCGCGAAGTCGAGCTGCGCGAGCAGGAGCGGCTGCGCGAGGCGGAGCTCGCCCAGCGCCAGGCGGCGGAACTGGCGGAGAAGCATGAGCGCGAACGAAAGCTCGCGCTCGAGGCCGAACACAAACCCGGCCAGGCCGGGGCGCCCGGGACCCCCGGAGCCGATACCACCCTGCACAAGCCCAAAGTCGCGCCGGGCGTCGAGAAGAAGGGCGCCAAGAAGGCAAAAGAGATCCGGGTGTGGAAGGACGAAGGGGTCAAGCGTCGCACCATCAAGACGCGCGGGGACGTTCAGGGCGCCTCCGGCTGGCACACACCGAAGGGCTCGCGACACCGATCCGCCGCCGCCGCGCCCGCCGCCGACGGTGCACAACAATTCAGCGCGCCGACCGAGCCGATCGTGCGCGACGTGATGGTTCCCGAGACCATCACCGTCGGCGAGCTGGCCCACAAGATGTCGGTGAAGGCCGCCGAAGTGATCAAGGCGCTGATGAAGATGGGGAACATGGTGACCATCAACCAGGTGCTGGATCAGGATACGGCGATGATCCTGGTCACGGAACTGGGGCACGTGGCCAAGGCGGCGAAGCTCGACGATCCCGAGTCGCTGCTCGCCGAGACGCCCGTGCAGAGGGAAGTCGAACTCATCCCGCGCCCGCCCGTCGTGACCGTCATGGGGCACGTGGATCACGGCAAGACCTCGCTTCTGGACTACATTCGGCGCACCAAGGTCGCCTCGGGCGAGGCCGGCGGCATTACGCAGCACATCGGCGCGTATCACGTCGAAACGCCCCGCGGCATGGTCACGTTTCTCGATACGCCGGGTCACGAGGCCTTCACCTCGATGCGTGCCCGCGGCGCCAGGATCACCGACATCGTCATTCTGGTGGTCGCCGCGGACGACGGCGTGATGCCGCAGACGATCGAGGCGATCAATCACGCCAAGGCGGGGGAGGTCCCGATCGTGGTGGCGATCAACAAGATCGACAAGCACGAGGCCAATCCGGAGAAGGTCAAGCAGGAGCTGGTCGCGCAGAGCGTCGTTCCCGAGGAGTATGGCGGCGATTCGCCGTTCGTGTCGGTCTCGGCAAAGACCGGAACGGGAATCGACGAACTGCTCGAGCAAGTGCTCCTGCAGGCGGAAGTGCTCGAGCTGAAGGCGCCGGTGGACAGCCCGGCCAAGGGAATCGTCATCGAGGCGCGACTCGACAAGGGCAGGGGGCCGGTCGCGACCGTCCTGGTGCAGTCCGGGACGCTCAGGCGCGGCGACGTGGTGCTCGCCGGCAGCGTGTTCGGGCGGGTCCGCGCGATGCTCGATGAGACCGGCGGCGCGGTATCGGAGGCCGGGCCTTCGATACCGGTTGAAATCCAGGGACTGTCGGACGTTCCCTCCGCGGGGGAAGACGTCATGGTTCTCGGCGACGAGCGCAAGGCGCGCGAGATCGCCCTGTTCCGCCAGGGAAAGTTCCGCGACGTGAAACTCGCAAAGCAGCAGGCGGCAAAACTGGAGAACCTCTTCGAGCAGATGGGCGAGGGCGGCGTCAGGGTGCTGCCGCTCCTGATCAAGGCCGACGTTCAGGGATCGCAGGAGGCGCTGGTGCACGCCCTCACGCGGCTTTCGACCGAGGAGGTCAAGGTGAACGTGGTGCACAGCGCGGTGGGGGCGATCACCGAGTCCGATATCAATCTCGCCCTCGCCTCGAAGGCGGTGATCATCGGATTCAACACGCGCGCCGACACCGCGGCGCGCCGGGCGGCGGAAGCCTCGGGCGTGGACGTGCGCTACTACAACATCATCTACGAGGCCGTCGACGAGGTGAAGGCGGCGCTCTCGGGGATGCTGGCTCCGGAGCGCAAGGAGAGCGTGGTCGGGCTCGTCGACGTGCGCCAGGTATTCAAGATCTCCAAGGTCGGCGCGGTCGCGGGGTGTTACGTGCTCGAGGGTCTGGTCCGCCGCAACGCACTGCTGAGGGTCCTGCGCGACAACGTGGTCGTCCATACCGGGGAGATCGATTCCCTGAAGCGTTTCAAGGACGATGTGCGCGAAGTCAAGGCGGGGTTCGAGTGCGGAATGTCGGTGAAGGGTTACAACGATCTCAAGGTTGGTGACCAGTTTGAAATCTACGAAATCCAAGAGGTCGCCCGGACCCTGTAGCAGATCGTAAGGCCGCATTCGCGCGTCGTCTGGCTCGCGATCTTTCAAACCCCGGGGTTCCACGGTTCCATGGCCAATCAGCAGCGCCTGCGGCGCGTCGCCGACCAGATCCAGCGGGAGCTGTCGGCGCTGCTGCGCGTCGAGCTGAGAGACCCGCGGGTCGGGCTGATCACGCTGACCGGGGTCGAAGTATCCCCGGACTTCGCCCATGCCAAGGTTTTCTTCACGGCGCTCGGCGACGCGCAGGCGCTCGAGGGCGCGCTCGCCGGGCTCGGGCACGCGGCGGGTTTCCTGCGCACGCAGCTCGGACGGCGCCTGAGATTGCGCGTGACACCCGAGCTGCATTTTCAGCATGACGCCTCGGTCGAGCGCGGCGTGCGGCTGTCGCAGTTGATCGATGCCGCGGTGACCGGCAAGAAGTCCGATTAGGTTCGTCCATGGAAAATCCGCCCGACGTGATCAGCGGGGTGCTGTTGATCGACAAGCCCACCGGACCCAGCTCCAACGCGGTGCTGCAGAGGACCAAGCGACTCTTCGGCGCCAGGCGCGCGGGCCATACCGGGACGCTGGACCCCCTGGCGAGCGGGCTGCTGGTGATCGGGCTTGGCGAGGCGACCCGGTTTGCGGCGGCCCTGCTCGACGCGGACAAGGCCTACCGGGCGCGAATCAGGCTCGGCGTGCGCACCGCAACCGGCGACGCGGAGGGCGCGGTACTCGCGTCGATGCCGGTAGGGGTTTCCCGCGGCACGCTCCTGGAAACCCTGGACCGGTTTCGCGGCGAGATCGAGCAAATCCCGCCGCGGCACGCGGCGATCAAGCACAAGGGCAGGCCCCTGTACGAGTACGCCCGCCGCGGGGAGGAGGTCCCGCGCGCGCCGCGGCGAGTTCGGATCCACCGGTTGGAGCTGGAGGAGTTCTTCGAGGATTCCGCCGTGCTGTTCGTGGAGTGCAGCAAGGGCACCTACATCCGGTCGCTCGCCGAGGACCTGGGCGCGGCGCTCGGTTGCGGCGCGCATCTCGCGGGCCTCGAGCGCACGGCGGTCGGACCGTTCCGGCTGGATCGGGCGCTGACGCTCGAGGCGCTGGAGGCGCTTTCGCCGGAGGGACGGCGCTCGCGGGTCCTGCCCTGCGAAGCGCTGCTTGGGTCCTGGCCGCGCCTCACCCTTGGCCGCGAAGCGGCCGTGCGATTCAGACACGGGCAGGCGGTCCGGGTGGACTCGGGGGAGGGCGAGGTCGCGGTGTTCGACGACGGCGGCCGGCTCCTCGGCACCGGCGCCGTCGGGGTCGAAGGCACGCTGCGGCCCAGGCGGCTTCTCGCTACGCATTGAAATGATGGTGACGGCGGCCGTGTCCGGGGTTTCTCTTGTAGAAGGCGCTGATTCCAAGGTAAAATGCCCGCCTTTCGGTCGAAGAGACAGCGAGCATGCCGGTTAGCGTCACGCAGAAAGCGCAGATCGTCCAGCAGCACCAGCGCGGCGCCGGCGATACGGGCTCGCCCGAGGTACAGGTCGCCCTGATTACGGCCCGAATCAACGGATTGACGGACCACTTCAAGGCGCACGTCAAGGACCACCATTCGCGGCGCGGATTGCTCAAGCTCGTCAGCCAGCGGCGCAAGCTGCTCGACTACCTGAAGCGCAGGGACAACGGGAAATACCATCAGCTGATCGAGCAACTTGGCCTGCGCAAGTAACCGTCTCGATGCCCGGCGACTTCCGAGGGGCGTCGTGATCTCCCCTATCGGCCCCGCGCCACTCCGCCGGGGCCGATACCGTCAGAATCCCAGGGCAGATCGCCCGGGTCCCGTCAATTCAGCGAGAAAATCATGCGGCTAACTCCCATCAGCAAGACGTTTACGTACGGCGCGCACCAGGTCACCCTGGAGACCGGTGAGTTCGCGCGCCAGGCACACGGCGCGGTCGTGGTCAAGATGGACGATACCGTGGTGCTGTGCACGGTCGTCGCGGCGAAGGGGGCCAAGTCCGGGCAGGATTTCCTTCCGCTGACCTGCGACTATATCGAGAAGACCTACGCTGCCGGCAAGATTCCGGGCGGATTCTTCAAGCGTGAAGGGCGTCCGTCCGAAAAGGAAATCCTGACCTCGCGGCTGATCGACCGCCCCATCCGGCCGCTGTTTCCGGAGAGTTTCTACAACGAAGTGCAGGTCGTCGCGCAGGTCCTGTCCTGCAATCCCGAGGTGGACCCGGATATCCCGGCGCTGATCGGGGTATCGGCCGCGCTGACGCTGTCGGGCATCCCGTTCAACGGGCCGATCGCCGCGGCGCGCGTCGGCTACATCGACGGCCAGTACGTCCTCAATCCATCGGCGACGCAAATCAAGGAAAGCCAGCTCAACCTCGTGGTCGCGGGCACCGAGCACGCGGTGCTCATGGTCGAGTCCGAGGCAAGCGAGCTTCCCGAGGATGTCATGCTGGGCTCGGTGGTTTTCGGGCACGACCAGATGAAAGCCGCAATTCAGACCATCCACGAACTCGCCGACGAGGCCGCGAAGCCGGCCTGGGACTGGAAGCCGAAGGACAAGGATCAGACGCTGGTGGGCCGCATCAAGGAGCTCGCCGAGGGCGATCTGCGCGCCGCATTTGCGCTGCGCCAGAAACGGGCGCGGTCCGAGGCGATCGACGGCATCTGGAAGCGGGTGTTCGAGGAAATCGGCGTGGGCAAGGAAGGCGGACCCGACGCGAACGTGGTGAAGGAGATCTGTTTCGACCTGGAATCGAAGATAGTGCGCAATCAGATTCTGGATGGCGAACCGCGCATCGACGGTCGCGACACGCGCACCGTGCGTCCGGTGAGCGTGCGCGTAGGCGTGCTGCCGCGAACTCACGGCTCGGCCCTGTTTACCCGGGGCGAAACCCAGGCGCTGGTCGTCGCGACCCTGGGAACGGGCCGGGACGAGCAGATCATCGATGCGCTGATGGGGGAATACAAGGAGCGTTTCATGCTCCACTACAACATGCCGCCGTACGCCACGGGCGAAACCGGACGGATGGGAACGCCCAAGCGGCGCGAGATCGGGCATGGACGTCTGGCGAAGCGCGCCCTCGCTGCGGTGCTGCCCGGCGCCGAGGAGTTCGCGTATTCGATGCGGGTGGTATCGGAGATCACGGAGTCGAACGGATCGTCCTCGATGGCATCGGTGTGCGGCGGAAGCCTGGCGCTCATGGATGCCGGCGTGCCGATGAAGGCTCACGTGGCCGGCATCGCGATGGGACTCATCAAGGAAGGCAAGCGCTTCGCGGTGCTCACCGACATCCTCGGGGACGAGGATCATCTCGGCGACATGGACTTCAAGGTGGCTGGTACCGATCGCGGCATCACGGCGCTGCAGATGGACATCAAGATCGAGGGCATCACCAAGGAAATCATGCAGGTCGCGCTCGCCCAGGCCCGGGAAGGCCGCATGCACATACTCGGGATCATGAAACAGGAGCTCGAGGGGTCACGCTCGGAGATTTCGAGCTTCGCGCCGCGGATCATCAAGATCAAGATCAATCCGGAGAAGATCCGCGACGTCATCGGCAAAGGCGGGGTCGTGATCCGCGGTCTCCAGGAGGAAACCGGGACGACGATAGAGATCTCCGACGACGGTACGATATCGATCGCCTGCGTGAACTCCGAAGGCGGTGAAGCGGCAAAGCGGCGCATCGAGGACATCACCGCGGACGTCGAGGTGGGCCGGATCTACGACGGCACCGTGCTGAAGCTGCTCGATTTCGGCGCAATCGTGCAGCTGCTCCCCGGCAAGGACGGCCTGCTCCATATTTCGCAGATCAGCCACGAGCGGGTCAACAACGTCTCCGATCACCTCAAGGAAGGACAGCAGGTGAAGGTCAAGGTGCTGGAAGCCGACGAGAAGGGACGCGTGCGGCTGAGCATGAAAGCGGTCAAGGAAGCGGCGGCGGCGCAGTCCTGAACCGCACTGCGGCGGCGGGAAAAAGGCGCCGACGGCGCCTTTTCATTTTCAGAGATCCTTCGTCGCTGCGCTCCTCGGGATGACCGGCCGGACGGCTCCGCCGTCAGCCGGTCACTTGGCGACCTGCTTCTCCCGCTGTTCGTCCAGGGTCTTGCAATCGATGCACAAGGTCGCGGTGGGTCGCGCCTCCAGCCTCTTCAGACCGATCTCGACGCCGCACTTCTCGCAGTAGCCGTAATCGTCGCTGTCGATGCGCGCGATGGTCTCGTCGATCTTCCTGATGAGCTTGCGCTCCCGGTCGCGGTTGCGCAATTCGAGCGCGATATCGGATTCCTGGCTGGCGCGGTCGTTGGGGTCGGCGAATACGGTCGCATCGTCCTGCATGGCGTGAACCGTGCGGTCGATGTCTTCGGACAGCTCCATTTTCACCGATTCGAGGACTTTCCTGAAGTGCGCGCGCTGCCCGGGGTTCATGTACTCCTCCCCTTTCTTCGGCAGGTAGGGTGGGTGGGTCCTGTTGAGCACCTGCAAGTCGTGGTCTCCTCGTTCCTGGACGGCAGGAAGGTAGTTTGATACCAGAAATCCACCGGGGGGGCAAGCGATCCGCGGCCAAAGTCACGCTGCCACCCGGCGTTGACCGGTTCAGCGAGCGGGGCGTAAGATGCGACACGCCCACGGGGTGTAGCGCAGCCTGGTAGCGCACTTGCTTTGGGAGCAAGGTGTCGGGAGTTCGAATCTCTCCACCCCGACCAGATTTCCGCCGGCGAGCGCGCCACCATCGCCGGCGGCGACGGCGTACTCGACCCGTGCCCGTAGCTCAAACTGGATAGAGCACCAGCCTTCTAAGCTGGGGGTTGTGGGTTCGACTCCCGCCGGGCGCACCAGCCTTTCACCGGAGCGGCCTTGCGCCGCCGTCGATGCGCTGAGCACGATTACCCAGTCGGGGATCCCGAGGCGCGCGTCGCGCGCCGCTACTTGACGATCCCCGCCTTGCGCGCAAAGGCCTCGACGACCCGGTGTTCGGCGCGGATTTCGTCGAGCAGCTTCTCCGGCGGCTGATAGTCCTCGACCATCCCCAATCCGTGCAGCCTCGCCACGACCGCGGGGACTTTCACCGCTTTCCGGATCGCCGGCACCAGAACGTCGCTGACCTCCGCGGGCACGCCGGCGGGGGCGAAGAAGGCGGCCCATACGCCGAGCAGCTTTTGAGTATGCCCGAGGGCGGCGAGGGTCGGAATGTCGGGAAAATCCGGAAAGCCGCTGGAGGCGACGATGCCGCGGAATGCACCGCTCTTCAGGTGGCTGCTCAGCACGCCCAGCGCGAGGGCCACGCCCTCGACGTGTCCGCCGCGCAGCGCCGTGACTGCGGGCGAAGCGCCCTTGAAGGGCACCGCGATCAGGTCGATGCCGGAGAGCGAGTTGATCGTGGAGACCGCAAATTCGCCGGCCGAGCCGGCTCCGGGCGTGCCGATGCGCAGTTTGCCGGGATTCGCCCTGGCGTAGGCGACCAGCTCGGCGAAATTCTTGTACGGCAGATCGCTGCGCACGGCGACGATGCTCGGTGTGCGCATCGCGAGTCCCAGCGGCGTGATGTCCTTCATCGGGTCGTAGGTCGCGGTCTGCGGATCGAGCACGCGCCTGAAGGTGAGCGCGGCGTTCATGGTGAAGCCGATCGTGTAGCCGTCCTTGTTCGACTTGACCACGTTGTCGACGCCGAGTGCCCCGCCGGCGCCGGGCCGGTTCACCACGAGCACGGGAACCTTGAGGGACTTCGAGAGCTCATCCCCGATGGTGCGCGCGGCGATATCGACCGCGTCTCCCGGAGCGAGCGGAACGATCACGCTGATCGGTCCCTTCGGATAGTCCGCCGCCTGTGCGCCGCCCGCCACGGCGAGAACAAGCGTGCCGATGAGTATCCCCCGCGTGCGGTGGTTCGCCATGATCGCTTCCTCCCTGTCCGGTGTCGCGGCCATTTTACGGCCATTCGTTCCGCCGCGCCTCCGGGCCCCGACCGCCTCTCGAAACGCCGTGCCCGTCCGCTGTGTCAAAATGAGCCGGTCATCAACGACGGACCAGACCCGGGCCGCCCGATGCCGGGCGTGTCCCGCAAACAATCGAAAGAAGCCGAGCCGGAGACCCCATGACATCGAACACCGCCAAGGACTTGCGGAGCTGGATCGCGCAGCTGGACGCCGCCGGAGAGCTCATCCGCATCGACAAGCCGGTCGATCCGCTCACGCAGATGGGTGCGCTGCTCTATCAGAGCCGCGAGAAGGCGCTGCTCTTCGAGAAGCTCCCGCACGGCTGGCGCGCGCTCGGCCAGGCGCCGGCCAACCTCCGCCACGCCGCGCTCGCCTTCGGCACGCGCGAGGAAGAGCTGGTCCCGCTGGTCGCCGAGCGCATGCTGAAGCTGATCGAGCCGGTGTTGGTGAAGGACGCGCCGGTCAAGGAGCTGAAGTTCAAGCGCGGCGAGTTCGACCTGACGCAGCTTCCGGTGCACGTTGCCGGGCAGCGCGACGGCGGGCCGGTGATCGGCTCCGGGCTGGTGGTCTCGAGGGACCCCGACAGCGGCGCGCGCAACGTGAGTTTTCACCGTCTGCAGATCAAGGGGCCCGGCAAGACCGGGATCCTCCTCTACCCGCGCCACACCTGGAAGAACTACCTCAAGTACCAGGCGAAGAACCAGCCGATGCCGGTGGCGATCTTCATCGGCCACCACCCGCTCTATTACGCCGCGGCCTCGACCACCGCGCCCTACGGGGTCGACGAGTTCGGAGTCGCCGGCGCGTATATGGGGGAGGCCGCGCGGCTCGTCAAGTGCGACACCGTGGATCTCGAAGTGCCGGCGGACGCGGAGATCGTGCTCGAAGGGCACATCCTGCCGCACCTGCGCGAGGAGGAAGGACCCTTCTCCGAATTCCAGGACTACTACGTCACCGGCACCGGCAAGAATCCGATCGTCGAGTACCAGCACATGACGCGCCGCAAGGACGCCATCTTCAAGAACCTGCAGAACGGCTCGGAGATGGAGGGATGCGTCTTTCACAAGGTGCCGATGAGCGCGACCATCTACCGGCGCCTGAGGGACATCGGCGGCGGCGCGAACCTGCACAACGTGCTGGCGCTGCCCGGCATCTTCGGCGTCGTTATCCAGATGACGCAGCGCAGCTACGGCGAGGCGAAGAACCTGCTGATGTCGGCGCTTTCCTCGGAGTACCAGCACCCCAAGGTCGCGATCGCGGTCGATGCCGACGTCGACATCTTCAATCCGGCCGAGATCCTCTGGGCGATCAATACGCGGGTCAATCCGAGCGAGGACATCATCGTCATCCCGGGCACGCACAACCACGCCATGGACGCGAGCCTGCCCGAACTGGGCGCGCCGGGCACCGGGCTGTGGCAGCGTCTCGGTTCCAAGGTCATGATCGACGCCACCATTCCGCCGCCCGCCGACGCCAGGGCGCGGGACCAGTTCGAGCGCATCCGCCCGAACCATCCGGAACTGCGGCTGGAGGATTTCGCCGCGCAGGCGTCGCTGCCCATCGTACGCGCGCTCTCGCCGATATTCTTCGGTTCGAAGCTGCTGCGTTGAAGCGCAACGATCGCAGGAGGAAGCGCCGCCGAAACGGGCGCGCGCTCGCGAATCGCAACGTGATCATCCGCATTCCCAGCCCCGTATTCGGCGGAGGCCTGATCGAGCAGATTCCCGACCAGGAAATCCTCGCCAACCGAGGGAGGGATGTGACCCGGAAGAAAGAGCTCGATATCGTCGGCCGACCCAATTTCGTCCTCGCCGGACACGCCGTCTCCGGCCAGGCGAACAACAACGGCAACGACGGCACCGTGGCGCGCTTCGGCTGGAAGGCGCAGAACAAATCGCTGCTGCTCTTCTCCGGCGAGGCTTACAACGTCGAGATGGGCATCACCAACGAGCTCTTCCAGACCGAGCGCGACGAAACCACGGGCTGCCAGTTCGCCGAAGTTCCCAACGACGTCACCAACACCGCGGGCCCGACGTCGGCGGAGTCGGCGAGCGCCATCGAGAAGTTCGCGTTCTTTGCACGCTTCCTCGCGCCGCCGGCGCCTTCGCCCGACACGCCCGGAGGCGCCGATTCGATCGCGCGCGGCCGGAAGGTGTTCGGCGATGTCGGTTGCGCGCTCTGCCACACGCCCACGCTGCACACCGGCAACAGCACCGTGGCCGCCCTGCGCAACCAGCCGGTGAACCTTTACTCCGATCTGCTGACGCACGACATGGGCCCGGGGCTCGAGGACGGGGTCACCCAGGGGCAGGCGGGGCCGCGGGAATTCCGCACCGCCCCGCTATGGGGCCTGGGACAGCGGCTGTTCTTCCTGCACGACGGAAGAACGTCGGACTTGCGCGAGGCGATCCAGGCGCACCGCAGCGGGCACTACTGGACCGGCGACGAATCGGAAGCGAACGGCGTCGTGAAGAATTACGACAAGCTTCCGGGATGCGGAAAAGCAGGACGTGCTGAATTTTCTGCGGTCGCTGTAGAACGAATTTCGTGAACGAGTGCTTTGACAGGATTCGCGTATGCGCGGACCATTCGCGGTGCGCGCTTTCTCGCGGCATTGGAAAGGGGACGGTCATGCATCAACCGGCACTGAAGTTCTTCTTCGCACTGTCGTTCGCGTGCGTCGTCGTTTCGGCTCAGGCTCAGGGACCTGGAGGGCGACTGCGACCCAAGACCTACCCGTGGGACGAGCGGCCGCCCAAGTGCTTCATGCCGGGCGCGATGGAGGTCGCGGGCAGCTATTGCGCCCCTAAGGACTGGACGAGTTACCCGGCGACCGCCTATCGGGTGAATCAACTGTTGATGGCGCGGGACTTCGATCTAGTGCAACGGGCCGAGAACGAGCTCGGTTACTCGCGCGAACAGTTTTCCCCGGGCGAATACCTCTTCGACGCCTGGTACTCCGGTCTCAACGGCGTCTTCGGCCATGCCGGTGAGCTTTCCTATGAGTTGCTCGGCGCCTGGACGAAAGCCAAGGGCGAGGACGGCTATGTCAAGGTCGCTGAAGCGATGGTCCGCTACGGCGAAGGATGGAATGCGCGCGGATATGGTGCGAGCGGAACCGTCTCTCCCGAGGCCTGGAACATTTACCGGAGGAAGCTGAGGGAGGCCGACGCGATCCTGGAGTCCGCGCCCGGCAAGGTTAAGAAAATGGGGCCTTGGTACCGGCTGAAGCTGACGATCGCGTACCAGCTTCCCGAATTCGAGGGGAGACGCTCCGACTTGCTCGCCGCGGCGAGCAAGTCCTGGCCGGACTACGTCGGCATCTATGCCACGGCGATGTCGTTCGCGATGCCGAAGTGGGGCGGCGACTATCAGCGCGTGGAGGAAATCGCGCTACTCGCCGTCGGGCAGTCCAAGGCCCGGCTCGGCGCTTCCCTGTACCCGGTCCTTTATCAGCGCATGTTCGGGCGTGCATGCGACTGCACGGTGCGCGATTCGGCCGCGGACTGGGATCTCATGAAGCGCGGCTTTCGCGATATCGAGGCGCGGGGGCAGACCGACCCCGACGTGTGGAGCGCCTACGCCAGACTCGCCTGCCAGATGCGCGACCGGAACGAAGCGCGGCACCTGCTCCAGCTCAGCGACAAATTTCAAGGCCCGCACGGCGCGCAAGCGCCGGATCCCTGCCGCGAGTTCGCGTTCTCGCCGACTTAGCTAGCCAGGATTTGCCGTACCGTCGGAGCGAACGTGTCGGCCGTCGCTTTCGAAGAGGTGGTAACCGATTTCGCCGCCCGCGGCCTTGTGCGCGGGGACGAATTTCTCCTGCATCGCCGACAGCACGTTGTCGTCGGGCACGCCCTGCATGACGAGGAGCGGGACGAGCGCGATGTTCGCGCGGCGCTCGAGGATTTCTTTACCATTAGACTCGCTCCGATCGCCTCCGCTCGGGCGTGCGCAGAGGGGGCGGAATCAAACACGAGAACGATGTGCGCCGTTCAGGGCAGCTTCAAGCACGGGATTGCGGTGCCCGGCGACACCCCTGGCTTCAGCGGTGAATTGTCCGTCAAGGAAAACCCGCTGGGCTGAGCGCAGAGGCCTTGTGGTCTTTGGGGTGGCCGATGGGACTCGAACCCACGACAACCGGAATCACAATCCGGGACTCTACCAGCTGAGCTACGGCCACCGCAGGAGACCGATTATATCCCAGGCCCGCGGCCCGGAGCGGCGGCGATCTAGAGCTTCGAGAGGATGCCCCGGAATTTCTGCTCGACCCTGGCGCGCAGCTCGGGGCTTGCCCGGGCCACGGGCGGAAACTCCGCGAGCATCTCGTAGGGGCGGCAGGCGTCGATGAGCGCGCGCGAGTTCCAGGTGGTGCCACGCGGAATGCGCGGATCGAGCGGACCGCTCCACATCCTGCGCAGGATGTCGATGTCCTCCGCGGGGTCGCAGCGGGTGCACATCGCCCAGAGCACGTCGAACAGGTTCGTCGGGTCGATGTCGTCGTCGACGACCGCGACGAAGCGCCCCAGATAAGCCCCCGACTGGCAGCTCGCCGCCGCCAGCGCGGCCTGCTTGGCGTGGCCGGCGTAGGCCTGCTTGATGGCGATGACGTTGAACATGCGGGCGCCTCCGGCTTCGTGGCACCAGACGCCTTTTACGCCGCCGATGCCGGCGCGCTCCACTTCGTCCCAGATCATCCCGGACTTCATCACGCATTTGCTGTAGGAGAAATCCGAGGGCGGGCGCATGGGCGTGGCCATGGTCAGGATCGGATCGGTGCGGTGATAGATGCGCCGCACCCGGATCACGGGCTGCTCGCTCTTGCCTCCGGCGTAGTACCCGGTGAACTCGCCGAACGGGCCCTCCGGCGCGACTTCTCCCGGGACCATTTCGCCTTCGAGGACGATTTCCGCGTGGGCGGGCATGGGGAGGCCGTGGAGTTCGCTTTCGATCACGTCGAAGGGCTCGCCGCGGTGCCCGCCGGCGTAGTCGTACTCCGACAGGCCGAAGCGCAGCTCGTTGCCGCCCGCCAGAAACAGCAGGGGATCGTGGCCGCAGGACACCAGCACCGGGCAGGCCTTCCCCTGCCTGAAGTACTTCTCGCGGATCTGACGTCCGTGCTTGCCGGGCGACATCCAGATGCCCACGCGCTTCGCGTCGTGCACCATTACCCGGTAGGTGCCGCAATTGACCCAGTGGTCTTCGGGGTCGCGCATGATGACGAGATCGTCGGTGCCGATGTAGCGGCCTCCGTCGAGCTCGTGCAGGAAGGGCACCGGGAACCTGAGCACGTCGACTTCGCCTTCGCGCAGGACGTTCTCCAGCACCGGGCCGTCACGAACCACGCGCGGCGGGATCGGGCGGTGGCTCTTCATCCGGTCGCGGTAGGCGCGCACGACATCGAGCGGGTGCCCGGGAACCGGAAACCCCAGCGTGATCGCGAGGCGCCGCATCGAGTTGGTCGATCCGGAGAGCACGCGAAGACCGCGCGGATATCCCGGAATCTCGTCGAACAGCACGGCCGGGGCGTTGGAACGTTCGTTGACGGCCTCGGCCAGCGTGCCCATCTCCAGGTTCCAGTGCGCGCCGGGAACGGTCAGAAGCTCTCCCGCGCGCTCGATGCGCGCGAGGAACTCCCGCAGGTCCCGGTGCGGGCGCTCGTAATCGTTCCAGATTTTCAGAGGGGCCGGGTCGTTCATGGGCGTTGTGCGCGTCGGGATGGTGCGCCTATTGTAAGGTCATCAGCTTTGTCGCGGCAGGTCCTCGCGGCTCAGCACGAAGACGCGATCGAAGCCGGCGCTCGTCTGCGGCCAGACAAACGGGATTCGCGGGAACGCCCGCTCGAGCCTCGAGCGGTGGCGGCCGATTTCGACGACCAGGATCCCGCGAGGCCGGAGAAATTCGGCGGCGTCCCGGAGAATCCGTCTGACGAATTGCAGGCCGTCGGGCCCGCCAGCGAGCGCGAGCCGGGGTTCATACAGGAATTCGGCAGGCAGCTTTACCATGGATGCAGCGTCGACATAGGGCGGATTGGCGACGATGAGATCGTAGCGTTCGGCTGCGAGCCCGCGAAACAGGTCGGCGCGGGCGAGCTTCACCCGGCGACCGAGGCGGTAGGCGAGGACGTTGCGACGGGCGACCGCGAGCGCGGCGCGCGAAAGGTCGGTCGCTTGCACCGTCGCTCGCGGGAACGCCAGCGCGAGCAGGATCGCGAGGCAGCCCGATCCGGTGCACAGCTCGAGCACCCGGCGCACGCCCGCCGGGCGGGGGACCCAGGGTTGCAGGCGATCGTGCAGCAGCTCGGCGAGGTAGGAGCGCGGCACGATCGCGCGCTGGTCGACGTAGAAGCGTCGCTCGCCCAGCCAGGCTTCCTTGATCAGGTAGGCGAGCGGCCGGCGCGTGCGCACGCGCTCCTCGATCAGCCTCGATAGCGAGCGGCTTTGGGCGCGCGTGAGCTCGCGGGAGAGGGCTGCCGGGAGTTCCTCGTGGGCGAGGCCCAGGACGTGCGCGAGGAGCCAGGCGGCTTCTTCTCGCGGGCCGTGGGTGCCGTGTCCGAAGCGCAGCCCGGCGGCGCGGAATCGCCGCTCGGCGTGCCGGAGCCGGTCGCGCACCCGGGTGGGCTGCGCGGCGTCGATCCGGGCGCGGGAGCGGGAGCTCTTCAGGGTGCGAGGAGCCGTTCGATCGCGCGCAGATAGATCTGCCGCAGCGGCTCGATCGAGTCGATCTCGACGTGCTCGTTGAGCTTGTGAATCGACTCGTTGACCGGTCCGAACTCGGCGACCTCGGGGCACAGCTCGGCCAGGAAGCGGCCGTCCGAGGAGCCGCCGCTGGTGCTGATTTCGGGCGTGAGTCCGGTCACCTCGAGGATGGCCCCGCCCAGGGCACCGGTGAGCCTGCCGCGGGGCGTGAGGTAGGGCATTCCCGGCGGGGACCATTCGATCGCGTAGTCGAGCCCGTGGCGCTCGAGCGCCGAAGCGACACGCTGCTTGAGTCCCTCGGGCGTGCTCGCCGTGGAAAAGCGGAAATTGAACAGGACCTCCACCTCGCCGGGAATGACGTTGGTCGCACCCGTGCCGGCGTGGATGTTCGATACCTGCCACGTGGTCGGCGGGAAGTATTCGTTGCCCGCGTCCCACTCCGTGGCCGCAAGCTCGGCCAGCGCCGGTGCGGCCAGATGGATCGGATTCCTGGCCAGATGCGGATACGCGACATGGCCCTGCACGCCCCTGACGCGCAGTGCGCCCGAGAGCGAGCCGCGGCGTCCGTTCTTGATCATGTCGCCCAGTTTCGCGACGCTGGTGGGCTCGCCGACGAGACAGTAATCGATGCGCTCGCCGCGAGCTTTGAGAAGCTCGACGACCTTGGCCGTGCCGTTCACGGCCGGGCCTTCCTCGTCGGAGGTGAGGAGCAGGGCGATCGACCCGGCGTGCGAGGGATGCTTCGAGACGAAGTGTTCGACCGCCACGACGAAAGCGGCGATCGAAGTCTTCATGTCCGCCGCCCCGCGCCCGTAGAGCTTGCCGTCGCGCTCGGTCGGCGCGAACGGGTCGCTGTGCCACTGCTCGAGCGGACCCGTGGGGACGACATCGGTATGCCCGACGAAGCACACCAGGGGTGACGCACCGCCTCGCCGCGCCCAGAGGTTGCTTACCGCTCCCCGCCGAACCGGCTCGATGCTGAACCCGGCGCCGGAGAGGCGGCCGGCGAGGAGTTCCTGGCAGCCGCCGTCCTCGGGGGTGATCGAGCGGCGAGCGATCAGCTCGCGCGCGAGCTGCACTGCGGCGGCGGTTTCAGCGGCCGCCATGGCGGGAGATCGAGGGGGGACGTCCCGTCATTACGCGACCGGTTCCTATACGCGTTCGGTCTCGTTCACGTCGAGCTTGAAGGCGCTGTACGAGCTCGCCGGCCCGGCATCGCCGGGCCGGGTTTCGGAACTCGGGTTTTTCCCCGCGGCCATCTCCGCCCCGGCCTCGGTGTTGTTGATGAGCCACAGCAGGTTGTTGGCGGAGTCGGCGTTGGTGAGCGCCTCTTCCTGGGTGATGGTGCCGTCGCGAATCATCTTGAACAGCGATTGCTCGAAAGTCTGGGAGCCGGCGGTCAGCGCTTTCTCCATCGCTTCCTTCATTTCGCTGATCTCGCCCTTTTCGATCAGCTCCGCCATATAGCGGCTGTTGAGCATCACTTCCACCGCCGCGGAGCGGGCGCCCTTGATGTTCTTCACCAGCCGCTGCGATATCACGCACTTGAGCGTCGCCGACAGGTCCTGCAGCAGCGACGCCCGGCTTTCCAGGGGATAGAAACTGATGATGCGGTTCATCGCGTGGTAGCTGTTGTTGGCGTGCAGTGTGGCGAGGCACAGGTGCCCGGACTGCGCATACTGGATCGCCGAGGTCATGGTGTCCTTGTCGCGGACTTCGCCGATCATGATGCAGTCCGGCGCCTGGCGCAGCGCGTTCATCAAACCGACCTTCATGTCCAGAGTGTCGGTTCCGACTTCGCGCTGGTTGACGATCGACTTCTTGTTCTGGAAAATGAATTCGACCGGGTTTTCGAGGGTCAGTATGTGTCCGGTCCTGTTTTCGTTCCGGAAGTCGAGCATCGCGGCGAGGGTGGTGGACTTGCCCGCCCCGGTGGCGCCCACCATCAGGATCAGTCCCCGCTTCTCGAGGATCAGGTCCTTGAGGACGGGGGGCAGGCCGAGCGAATCGAGGGGAGGGATGTTGCTCGGAATGTAGCGCACCACGACCGCCGGGGAGCCTTTCTGACGGAACGCGCTGATGCGGAAGCTGCCCACCCCCTGCAGCGTGTAGGCCGTGTTCAGCTCGAGCGTGTTCTCGAATTCCCTCTGTTGCTTGTCATCGATGATCTCCTGCAACAGACTCTGGATGGTGTTGGCATCCAGTGCCTGCTGGTTGATCGGCAAGGCGACGCCGTTGATCTTGATGTTGATGGGCGAGCCGACCGAGAGAAAGATATCCGAGGCCCTCTTGTCGGCCATCAGCTGGAACAGGCGATTCATCGTCGACATGCGCACCCCCCTGAACCGGATCCCCACGCCGTCCGCCGGCTTTCGGCGCGGGCCCGTGTCGAACCGTGACGTAAACACCGCACAGTATAGGCTGATTTCCAGCGTGGGACGGACCGGTGGGCTGCGTTGCGGCCGCTGCCCACTCTTGTGGCGGGGTAAACTCCGCGCTTCTCGCGGCGGGATCGCTCGTGCTCCTTGCCAATGCGAGCACGGCACGTGAGACAATCAGGCCAACTCAATCCCGGACATCGTGCGGAGGAAACGCGACCATGTATCGAGCCACCAAGAACATCATTCTACCCACCACGATCACCGGCTCGCTGCCGCGCCCAGGCTGGTATACGGAAAACCTGGGCACGCGGTCCTTTCTCGACGCGATGGTGAGTTCGACCTTCCGCGAGCAGTACGTCGATGCCGTCTCGGTCTATCTGCGCGAGCAGGAGAGCGCCGGGCTGGACATCGTCACCGACGGCGATGCCCATTTCGACCAGGATGTCGGAGGTCAGAGCTGGACTTCCTATCCGACCCGCCACATGGCCGGTTTCGAGCGCGGCAATCCCCGTCCCACGCCCGCCGGCAAGGGCGGCCTGTGGTTCCCGCCGGGTCACATCCTGCACGACTACCTGGAGGCGCGGGTCATGTCGAACATCGTCGGCCCGGTCGGGCGCGGCGACCTGCAATACACGCCGATGTGGAAAACCGCCCAGCGGCTGACGAAGAAGCCCGTCAAAGTCGGGACCATAGGCCCGGAGCTGGTGGCCTTCGCGGTAGCCGACAAGCATTACAAGAATATCAAGGACCGGATCTACGCCATCAGCGACGCCCTGAACGAGGAGCTGCACGAGCTCGCCGACGCGGGCTGCCAGGCGATCCAGTTCGAGGAGCCCCAGATCCACCTGCTCGCCGTGCGCAACATCGTCGACGCGGTGATCAACCCGCAGTTCAGCGTCGAAGTCTTCAACCGCACGGTCAAGGGCTTGCGGGCGAAGACCGAG
>JBATEB010000316.1:0-3890 GCA_049663805.1 Burkholderiales bacterium
GAGATGTCGCGTTTCACGCCCGTCACCAGCTGCGACTCGGCCGGCTCGGCGAGACGAAGCTGGCGCAGCGAGCACAGGCCGTCCGCGTCGCCGTTGAAAACGTCAACGCGGCGCATGCGCCACCTCACCGAAAAGCCGGACGGCGACGGCGTCCAGGGTCCGGTGCAAATCCTCCGCGCCCGCTTCGGAATCGACGCCGATTGCGAGCGCGAGCTCGTCCGGGCCGAGCGGCTCCCGGGTCGCGAGCTGATTTTCGAGCACCGCGACGCCCGCCTCCGAGGCATCGTTCATCTCCGCCTCGCGCCGCGCCACCCGGCGACGCAGGGTGCTTTCGGCGGCGAAGCAGGAAGCGATGACGCAGGGCACGCCGAGGACCCCGGCGAGCGAGCGGAACCGGTCGCGCTCGGCGCGCGCGAGAAACGTCGCATCGACGACGGCCACCCGCCCCGATGCGACGATGTCGCGCGCAGGCTGCTCCAGCCTGTGGTAGATCGCCCGCGTCGCCTCCGGCGCATAGATTCCCGCGTAAGGCGGCGCGTGGGTGCGCGCCCGGGCCGCCAGGCCGTGCAGCCGCTTGCGCTCGACGTCGGAGCGCACGCGCACCGCACCGATACGCTCGAGCAGGATCTGCGAGACGCCGGTCTTCCCCGACCCCGCCAGCCCGTGCATCAGCACCAGGCCGCCGCGAGCTTCCTTCGCCAGCGATTCCGCGAGGTCGAGGTAGCCGCGGTACTCCTCCGCGGACGCGTCGCCGTGCGACTGGCGAACGCGGATGCACGCGACCTTGGCGCGGACCATCGCGCGATAGACGCAATAGAACCGCAGCACACCCAGGCCCGCGTAGTCTCCGGTCGCCTCGAGGTAGGCGTTGAGGAAACGGAACGCCTCCGCCTCCAGCCGGTGATCGAGCAGATCCATGAAGAGGAACGCGGCTTCGTTGATGACGTCGATCCAGCGCAGGTCCGGGTTGAACTCGATGCAGTCGAAGGGAACCGGCCGGTCCTCGAGGAACACGATGTTTCCGAGATGCAGGTCGCCGTGGCATTCACGCACGAAGCCGCCGTGCTTTCGCGCGGCGAACGCGCTCCCCAGCCGGGCCGTCTCCGCGGACGTCCAGTCACGCAGGCGCGCGAGCCGCGGCGAGTCGGGCGAATCCCGGACGAGGTCCGCGATTTCGTCGAAGTTCGAAAGCGCCGGCGCGGCGACGCGCCCGGGCGCGCCGAATCCCTCCTCCGGCTGCGCCGCGGGAATCGACGCGTGGAAGGCCGAGAGCGCCGCGGCGAGCGCGTCGATCCTGCCCGGATTCAATCCGCCCTGCTTCGCAATACGGTCGGCGAGCGCCTCCTGCGCAAAGCGCCGCATCCTGAGCGCGTAGTCGATCGCCGCGCCCCGCCCTCCGACCCGCGGCGCATCGGGCGTTCCCGCGACCGGCACGACCTCCAGGTACAGCTCGGGCGCGGTGCGCCGGTTGAGCCGCAACTCCTCGCCGCAGTAGAACCGGCGCGCCTCGAGCGTGCTGAAATCGAGAAAACCGAGACGCACGGGTTTCTTGAGCTTGTACGCATAGTCTCCCGCGAGGAACACCCACGAAATGTGCGTCTCGATCAATTCGACCCGGGCGGCCGCATGCGGATAGCACGCCGGCGAGAGCAGCGCCGCGGGGAAAAGGTTCCCGGCCGGCGAGCTCTGCGCGGGGGCGAGCTCGTCCCCGGCCGGACGCTCGCGGGACTTCGTGGGATCGACCACGCGCGACCCGGCCGTCACATCCCGAGAATTCTTCCGATCTCGGCGATGTATCGCCCGGCCTTCAGGCCGTCGGCGACGGCGGTTTCCAGCCCGGCCTCGATCGCGGCGCGCATCCCGTGCAGCCCTTCTCTCACCCAATGGTGGCGGCGGATCGGCGAATTCAGCACGTTCTTGAGCGTCTCCACCTCGTCCCTCAGGAGCTGCACGTCGCGAGAGCCGCCGCGGACCTGTGCGAGGTCCCGCTCGAGCTCGTCGACGAGCCGCGCCACCTTCTCCAGATCGACTTCGCTGCCTTCCCGTTTTTCGCTTCCATCGGTGTCAGCCATTTGCCTGCCTCCGGTAAAATTTCAGACCACTCCGCGGCCCGCATCCAGGGCCAGCGTCGCGACCTTCAGGGCCGCGTCTTCCGGGTGGTCGATTATCTCGAACCCGAGCTTAGCGCAAAGCGCGAGCATCGGCTGATTGGTCGCGAGCACCTGCCCGGCCATCACTTTGAGCCCGCGCCAGCGCGCCACCTCGATCAGGCGCCCCAGCATCCGCCGGCCCACGCCCTTGGATTGCCAGGCGTCGGCCACGGCCACGGCGAATTCGCAGGTCTCGCCGTCCGGATGGGTTACGTAGCGCGCCACCGCAATTTCGGCGTCGTGACCGTTCTCCGTCCTCACCGCGACAAACGCCATCTCCCGGTCGTAGTCGATCTGGGTGAAGCGCGCGAGCATCGCCGGGGTCAGCTCCCGAAGCGAGTTCATGAAGCGGGAGTAGCGGCTCCCCTCCGACAGGCCGCGCACGAATTCCTGCTCCATCTGCGCGTCCTCGGGCCGGATGGGACGCAGCAGGAGGGAGGTCCCGTCGGCGAGCTGCCAGTCGGTCACCAGGTCCGCCGGGTACGGATGGATCGCCAGGTGCGCGTAGCGGTTGCGCATCGGCCGCGGGTCCCTGACCACGATGCGCGCGTCGACGGCGACCGCGCCCGCTTCGTCGACGATCAGGGGGTTGATGTCGAGCTCCTCGATTCCGGGCAGCTCGCATACCATTTCCGACACCCGCAGCAGAACCGACTCGAGCGAGTTGACATCGACCGGCGGCATGCTGCGGAACGCGCCCAGCAGGCGCGAGACGCGGGTGCTGCGGATCATCTCGGCGACGAGAAAGGTGTTGAGCGGCGGCAGCGCGACCGCGCGGTCGCGCTGCACCTCCACCGCCGTGCCCCCTGCACCGAAAGTGATGGCGGGGCCGAACACGGTGTCCCGCATCACCCCGATCATCAGCTCGCGACCGTTGGCGCGCACGATCATCGGCTCGACCGTCACCCCGGTGAGCCGGGCCTTGGGCCGTTTGCGGGCGACTTCCTCCAGCATTTCCTGGTACGCCGAGCGCGCGCTTTCCGCGCTCGCGAGGTTCAGCCGGACGCCGCTCACGTCGCTCTTGTGCGTGATATCGGGCGAATCGATCTTGAGGGCGACCGGAAAACCGATTTCCTGCGCCATCAGCATGGCTTCGTGCGCCGAGCGCGCCAGGGCCGTTCGGGCGATCGGAACATGAAACGCCGCCAGCAACGCTTTCGATTCGGTCTCGGAGAGGACCCTGCGTCCCTCCGCGAGCACGGCATCGACCACCAGCTGCGCCCCGTGCCGGTCGGGGGGCTCGTGGTGAGCGAGCGGTCCGGGCGCCTGGAGCAGCGTGCGCTGATTGCGGTAAAAGGCGGCGAGGTGCGCGAACATCTCCACCGCGGGGTTGGGCGTGCGGAATACCGGAATCGAGGCCTGCTGCAGGAGCTTCCACGCTCCGGCGACGCTCGCCTCGCCCATCCAGCAGGCGATCAGCGGTTTGGACGCGCCGTGCGCCGCGTCCGCCACCGCGCGCGCGGTCCCTTCCGCGTCGGTCATGGCCTGCGGCGAAAGGATCGCGAGGATGCCATCCACGCCCTCGTCGGCGAGACAGGCGGAGACCGCCGCGCGGTAGCGCTCGCTGTCGGCGTCACCGATGAGGTCGATCGGGTTGCCCTGCGACCAGTGGGACGGGAGCGCCCGACGCAACGCCTCGATGGTGGCTGGGGAGAGCTCGGCGAGCGCCAGGCCGAGATCGGCGGCACGGTCGGCCGCCATGACGCCCGGACCGCCGCCGTTGGTGATCACCGCCAGCCG
>JBATEB010000317.1:0-11376 GCA_049663805.1 Burkholderiales bacterium
TTCCAGTACACGATCTTGCCGCCATGCTGCGTATTGACCGTCATGTCCACCGGACCCTGCACCGTGCTGCGGTACTTGATGCCTGCAGCCCTGATTCTTCCGAGGATCGCTTCGAACTCCCGCTCGCCCACTCGAAAGCAATAGTGCTGAACAGGATACGCAGAATCGGCCTGGTCGAAGTCGAGGGTCAGGCCGTCGTTCACGTAGACCGGTGAAAACGGCCCGACTCCGGTTTCAGCCCAAGGCACTCCAAGGAGCGAGGCAAGCAGCCTGGCCGAGTTCACTCTGTCCCGGACCGGGACCAACAGGTGATCGAGCTCAATGGAGTTCAATCGGGATCGGCTCATTGATTGTCGCCGGCGAGTCCCGGCTCACGCCTCCGCCGCGTCTTCCTGCAAGAACTGCAGCACCGCGACTTCGTCCCGCCTGAGCGCCGCGATCGGCCGTTCCCGGCGCGCCTTCTTCGGCGCCGGAACCGGGGCGAGCGGGGCGGTGAGGCCCTGGAGGTAGGTGCGCACCAGGCCGGGGTGGACGTAGTACTTGCGGCACACGGCGCGGGTGTTGCCCAGACGCTTGGCGACGGCATCGATCGCCCGGATCATGTTGCGCTCGGCTTCTCGCTGGCTCTTCGCCGGTCCCAGGACAAAGAGCTCGCGCGCGGCGAGCATGGTGCCGGCCCAGGTGCGGAAGTCCTTGGCGGTGATGTCGCGGCCGGTGATCTCGCGCAGGTAGGCGTTGACATCGTCCGAGGAGATCGTCTGGCGCTTGCCCGCGGCGTCGAGGTACTTGAACAGCTCCTGCCCGGGCAGGTCCTGGCACTGCTGGACGATGCGCGCGAGGCGCCGGTCGGTGATCGACACCGTGTGGTCGACGCCGCTCTTGCCGCGGAAGCTGAAATGCAGCTTGGCGCCCTTGATCTCCAGGTGGCGCCCGCGCAGCGTGGTGAGGCCGAAGGAGCGGTTGTCGCGCGCGTACTCGTCGTTGCCGACGCGGATCAGCGTCTTGTCGAGCAGGCTTACCACGGTCGCGAGGATCTGGCGTCGCGTCAGGTCGCGCGCGCGCAGGTCGCGCTCGACGCGCTCGCGAATCTCCGGAAGGGTCTCGCTGAACTCGAGCATGCGGCGGAACTTGGACTTGTCGCGCGTTTCGCGGTACAGCGGATGGTAGCGATACTGCTTGCGCCCGCGGGCGTCGCGCGCGGTGGCCTGGATGTGGCCCTTCGGATCCGGGCAGATCCAGACCTCGGTCCAGGCAGGCGGAATGGCGAGCGCCTGGATGCGCTTGCGCTCGGCCGGATCGGTTATCCGGGCGCCCTCGGGCGCGATGAAGGTCCAGCCCTTGCCGTTGCGCTTGCGCTGGATTCCCGCGTCGCCGTCGGTGACGTAGCTCAGCCCGGCGCGGTGGGCCGCCCGGCGATGCTCCTCCAGATGCGACGGCGTCGCGCCGTCGGGCTCCGCCTGAGCGGACGGCGGGGCCGCGGTTTCGGTGCTCGGGGGTCCGTTCACGTCGGGTGGCGCTTCGCGGTCTAGAGTTTGACGCAGACGTTGGTCGGTTCGGAGTAGAAATTGAGCGAGTGCAACCCGCCCTCGCGTCCGATGCCGGAGAGCTTCGCTCCGCCGAAGGGCGTGCGCAGGTCGCGCAGGAACCAGCAGTTGACCCAGGAAATGCCGACTTCCATCGCCTGCGCGACGCGGTGGCCGCGCGAGAGGTTGGTGGTCCAGACGGTGGAGGCGAGCCCATAGGGCGTGTCGTTCGCCATCGCGATCGCGTCTTCCTCGCGGTCGAAGGGCGCGAGGTGCGCGCACGGGCCGAAGATTTCCTCGCGCACCGTGCGCGCGCTCTCGGGCAGCCCGGTCCACAGCGTCGGCTGGATCCAGGCGCCGTTGTCGCGCGCATCGCCGAATTTCGGCACGCCGCCGCCGGTGACCACGGCGGCGCCTTCCTTTTTCGCCAGCTCGTAGTAGGACAGGACTTTCTCGCGGTGCTGCTTCGAGATCAGCGGGCCCATGTTGGTGGCCTTGTCCTGCGGGAAGCCGAGCACCAGCGCTTCGGCCTTCGCTTTGAGCGCGGCGACGAAGCGGTCGAAAATGGGACGCTCGATGTAGACGCGCTCGGGGGCGAGGCACACCTGCCCGGTGTTGGAGAAGATCGCGTTCGACATCCCGGCGACCGCCGCGTCGAACTCGCAGTCGGCGAACACGATTCCCGCGTTCTTGCCGCCGAGCTCGAAGGAGATCGGCTTCACCGTCGGGGCGACCGCCTTCATGATGGCGGCGCCGGTCGCGGTCTCCCCGGTGAAGGTGATGCCGTTGACCTCCGGATGCGTGGTGATGAACTCCCCGGCGGAGCCCGGGCCGAAACCGTGCACGACGTTGAACACGCCCGCGGGCACTCCCGCCTCGTGCATGACCTCGGCGAGCAGCGTCGCCGTCGAAGGCGTTTCCTCCGAAGGTTTGGCGACGATGGTGTTGCCGCAGGCGAGCGCCGGGGCGAGCTTCCAGGTCAGGAGCAGGAGCGGCAGGTTCCAGGGCGCGATCACGCCGACCACGCCGAGCGGTTTTCGCAGGGCGTAGTTCACCGCGCCCTTGCCGTCGGGTGTGTCGAGGAAGTAGGACTCGGTGCCGTAGGTGCGCACGATGTCGGCGAACACGCGGAAGTTGGCCGCGCCGCGCGGGATGTCGAGATGGCTCGCGAGCGACACCGGTTTGCCGGTGTCGGCGACCTCCGCCTGCAGGAAATCGTCGAAGCGCTTCTCGATGCCGTCGGCCACCTTGCGCAGCAGATCGACGCGCGCCTGCAGCGGCATCTTTCCCCAGGGCCCCTTGAGCGCCGCCCTGGCCGCGCGCACCGCCGCGTCGACCATGGCGCGGTCGGCTTCGTGCACCTGCGCCACCACCGTGCCGTCGACCGGATTGATCTTGGCGAACTGCTTTCCGCTTCCGGCGAACTGTCCGTCGATGTAATTCCTGCGTTCCTGGACCTTGATGTTGGCCGTCATGTGGATGCTCCGAGGAAGGGGCCGCCTGCGGGCCGGCCCCGGAAAAATAAGGGATACTCTACAAAAAAGCGAGCGACTCCTGCAATCCGGAACGATACTACGCCTGAGCCGCCCTCCGCATGACCCTCCTCCCCCGGGAGCGCGCGATCTGCCGATGTCAGCGGCAGCACCGCGCCGTACGAGAAGCGGCGAAGCTGCTGCCGTTCGATTGCCCGTGACCGGGCGGCGAACGCGACAGCGCGGCGCCCGCCGGTGCTAAACTCGGCCTTTTTTCGCAGGAGCAGACGTGAATCAGGTCACAACGGCGGCGCAACCGGCGGTTTCCGGAAGAGAGCACTGGACCGAGAAGCGCGGCGCCCATAACGAGAAAGTCCGGCTGTTCCTGTGGCAGAAGCCGCCTGCGGCAGGGACGCCGAAGCGCGGCACCGTGCTCTTCGTGCACGGGTCCTCGATGGCCTCGCAGCCGACCTTCGACCTGAAGGTGCCGGGGCGGCCCGAGTCCTCGGTGATGGACTATTTCGCCGCGCGCGGCTTCGATGCGTGGTGCATGGATCACGAGGGTTACGGGCGCTCGGACAAGTCGCGCCCGATCAACTGCGACATCTCCAACGGCGCCGACGACCTGGCCGCCGGCAGCGAGTACGTCCTCGCGACGACCGGCGCGGGCAAGCTGCTCGTCTACGGAATCTCGTCGGGAGCGCTGCGGGCGGCCTTGTTCGCGCAGCGACACCCGGAGCGCGTCGCGCGCCTGGCGCTCGACGCCTTCGTCTGGACCGGAGAGGGCAGCCCGACGCTCGCCGATCGAAGGAAGAGGCTCCCGGAGTTCATTTCGAAGAACCGGCGGCCGATCGACCGCGCTTTCGTGCAGGGTATCTTCGCGCGCGACCACCCCGGATCGGCGGACGAGGCGACCGTCAACGCCTTTGCCGAGGCGATCATCGCGCTCGACGATTCGGTACCCACCGGGACCTACGTCGACATGTGCTCCCGGCTTCCCATCGTCGATCCGGCGAAGATCGCCGTGCCGACGATGGTCATGCGGGGCCAGTGGGACGGCATCGCGGGCGTCGACGATCTGCTCGAGTTTTTCAAGCGCCTGCCCAACCCGGACAAGCAATTCACCGTGATGGCCGGTATCTCGCACGCGAGTTTCCAGCAGAAGAACTATCTGATGGTCTATCAGATCCTGCTTTCGTTCTTTTCGCAGCCGGAGCCGGTCTATCGGGGATGAGGCGCTGAAATTCACTATCGAGAAATTCATGAAAGGAGCGAGGAAAAATGCGATTGAACAGGAGTCTCTTGCAGGCGGCATCACTTTCATACGGCATGGTTCTGGCCGCGGCGGTGTGGGGGCAGGCCTATCCGACTCACCCGGTGCGCATCGTCATTCCGCTCTCGCCGGGGGGCACGACCGACGTGCCCGGGCGCATGATCGCGCAGAAGCTCTCGGTGACGCTCGGCCAGCAATTCTTCGTCGAGAACCGCGCCGGCGCCGGCGGCACGATCGGTGCCGACTTCGTGTCCAAAGCCAGGCCCGATGGATACACGCTTCTGCTCACCGCGACGCCTTTCGTGATCACTCCGCACGTGTACAAGAAGCTGCCTTACGACGCGCTGGCCGACTTCACGCCGGTGATCCGCATCGCGGGGGGGCCTTATGTGCTGGTCGTGCATCCCTCGCTCGGCGTGAACACGGTGAAGGAGCTGATCGCGCTGGCGAAGCAGCAGCCCGGCAAGATCGATTTCGCGAGCTCCGGAAACGGCAGCGCCCAGCACCTGGTCACGGCCTTGTTCGCCCACATGGCGGGCATCCAGCTCAACCACGTACCGTACAAGGGCAGCGGACCCGCGCAGCAGGACCTGATGTCGGGCATCGTCAAGATGAGCTTCGTCGGCACCCCGATCGCCATCCCGCACGTCAACTCGGGGAGGCTGAAAGCGCTGGGTGTCAGCACGGCCAGGCGCTCGCCGGAGATGCCGGACGTGCCGACCATCGCCGAAGCGGGCGTGCCCGGGTACGAAGCGCTGGTGTGGATCGGCATGCTCGCGCCGAAAGGCACTCCGCGCGACATCGTCACCAAGTTGAACGGCGAGATCAGGAAGCTGCTGGACAACGATGACGTACGCAGGCTCCTCGCTCCGACCGGAATGGTGCCCGCGCCGGACACCCCGGAGGAGTTCGGCGCGTACGTGAAAAGCGAGTACGAGAAGTGGGGCAAGGCGGTGCGGGATTCCGGCGCGACGGTGCAGTGATGCCGCGCCTCTAGTCAGGAACGGGGACCGGCCGTTCACTCCGGCAGCGGAGCCAAGCGAAGTCCGCGCGGTTGAAAGTGTGGTCTGTCCCCGGTTTCCGTGAGGGAAACCATCTTTCTCCTGGCGCTCGCAAGCGCCAATTCCGGCATTGCGCTGCGCGCGGTGGAGCCGATGTTGCCGCGGCTCGCCGCGGACTTCGGCGAGTCGATTTCCTCGACCGCGATGATCATCTCCGCCTACGCTTTCGCGTACGGCGCATCGCAGCTCCTCTATGGGCCGATCGGCGACCGCTTCGGCAAGCTCAGGGTGGCCACGCTGTCTCTCATGGGCGCCGCGGTGGGTTGCTTCGGTTGCGCGTTCGCCCAGGACCTCGCGACCCTCGCCGCGATGCGCCTGGTCACCGCGCTGTTCGCCTCGACGCCGGTCATTCTCGGCATGGCCTACATCGGCGACCGCGTGCGCGCCGAGGAACGCCAGCCGGTGATCGCGCGCTTCATCATCGGCACCATCTCCGGGCAGGCGCTGGGCCCCGCGATCGGGGGCGCCGTGACCGACCTCGCGGGCTGGCGCGCGACGTTCGCGCTGATCGGTGCGATATTCGCCGTGGTGGCGGCGATCCTCCTCCTTCGCACGCGCGCCCAGTGGAGCGAGGAGAAGGGGACGCCGCTTCCGCGAAATCCGCTGGAAGGCCACCTGAAGCTGCTCGGGTCGGCGCGCGTGCGCCGCGTCGTGGCCGTGGGCTTCATCGAGACCTTCATCTTCTTCGGCGCGTTCTCCTTCCTCGGCGCCTACCTCAAGATCCGCTTCGACCTGAGCCTCACGCTCATCGGCGTGCTCCTCGCGGGCTTCGGCATCGGCGGCGTCTTCTACGGCCTCATGGTTCGGCGGCTGCTGATGCAGCTCGGCCAGCGCGGGCTGGTGCTCGCCGGCGGCGTGGCGTGCTTCGCGTTCTACTCGCTCGCCATGCTGACTCCGGTCTGGCAGGCGTTCATCGCCTGCACCATAGGCCTCGGCCTGGGGTTCTACATGCTGCACAACACGGTGCAGACCAAGGCGACCGAGATGGCGCCGGAACGGCGCGGCACGGCGCTCGCGCTGTACTCCTCGGGCTGGGCGCTCGGGCAGGGCGCGGGTGTCGCCGCGATGGGACTCGCGATCGGGCTGTTCGACTACCGCTGGCCGATTCTCGCCTTCGGTGCCGCCTACTTCGCCCTCGGCCTGTGGATGAGAAGGAATCTCGAAAGACTGTGACGCGCGCCGGGGGCCGGGTCGAATCCCGCTATAATTCCGGGATCACCCTGGTCCATTCCGAGAAAACCCCATGAATACCCGTGACGCCACGCTGGCCCAGGTTCGCGAGTTCTCCCATTTCGTCGGCGGCAAGCATCTGAAAGGCGAAAGCGGCCGCTTCGGCGAGGTCTTCAACCCCACGACCGGCGCGCTCGCGGCAAAAGTGCCGCTGGCGTCGAAGGCAGAAGTCGAGCGAGCGATCGCCAACGCGCGTGAAGCCTTCGCCGGGTGGTCGGAGACTTCGCCGGTGACGCGCGCGCGCGTCATGTTCCGCTACAAGGAACTGATCGAGCGCAACATCGACGAGCTGGCGCTGCTGGTCGCCTCCGAGCACGGCAAGGTGCTCTCCGATGCCAAGGGCTCGGTGCAGCGCGGGCTGGAAGTGGTCGAGTTCGCCTGCGGCATCCCGCATCTGATGAAAGGGGAATATTCCGACAACATCGCGACCGGCATGGACCTGTACTCGATCCGCCAGCCGCTGGGGGTGTGCGCCGGCATCACGCCGTTCAATTTCCCGGCGATGGTGCCGATGTGGATGTTCCCGGTGGCGATCGCCTGCGGCAATACCTTCATCCTGAAACCTTCGGAGAAGGACCCATCCTGCCCCTTGCGCCTCGCCGAGCTGATGCTCGAGGCGGGCGCGCCACCCGGAGTCCTCAATGTCCTCAACGGCGACAAGGAAGCCGTCGATACCCTCCTCGCCGACCCGCGCGTCGCCGCGGTGAGCTTCGTCGGCTCGACGCCGATCGCCAAGTACGTGTTCGCCACCGGCTCGGTGAACGGCAAGCGCGTGCAGGCCCTCGGCGGGGCCAAGAACCACATGGTGGTCATGCCCGACGCGGATATCGAAGTCGCCGCGGAGGCGCTGATGGGCGCGGCCTACGGCTCGGCCGGCGAGCGCTGCATGGCGATCTCGGTGGCGGTGCCGGTCACCGACCGCACGGCGAACGAGCTGATCGAAGCGATGACTCCGAAGATCAGGAAGCTGAAGATCGGGGCTTCCACCGACAAGACGTCCGAGATGGGGCCGCTGGTGACGCGCGAGCACCGCGACAAGGTCAGGGGCTACGTCGACCTGGGCGTGAAGGAAGGCGCGAACCTCGTCGTCGACGGGCGCGATTTCAGGCTGGCGGATCAGCCGGACGGGTTCTTCCTCGGCGGCAGCCTCTTCGACCGGGTGAGGGCCGACATGCGCATCTACAAGGAAGAGATCTTCGGCCCGGTGCTGTCGGTCGTGCGCGCCAAGAACTTCGAGGAAGCGCTGGCGCTGCCCTCGGACCACGAATACGGCAACGGCGTCGCGATCTTCACCCGCAACGGCGACGTCGCGCGCAATTTCACGCACAAGGTCAACTGCGGCATGGTCGGCATCAACGTGCCGATCCCGGTGCCGCTCTCGTTCCACAGCTTCGGCGGCTGGAAGCACTCGATCTTCGGCGACATGAACCAGCACGGCCCGGAAGGGGTGCGCTTCTACACCCGCATCAAGACGGTGACGGCGCGCTGGCGCGAAGGCGTCAGCCCGGGCGCGAATTTCGGCATGCCGTTGATGAAGTGACGAAATGAGCGCAAGCGAATTTCGTCACCCCGGCCTGCCCCCGAATGAATCTATCGGGGGACGCGCGCAGCGCGGGCCGGGATCCGGCGAATCCGGATTCCCGCTCCCCGCTTACTACATGCGGGGACAGGTTTCGCGGGAATGACGGCGGGCCTGCGATGGTCAACCTCCACGACATCCGCTATCTGCGGATCGGCACGCCGAATCTCGATTCGGCAATCGAATTCGCCACCCGCATTGTCGGCCTGCAGCTGGTCGGCCGCGAAGGCAAGGCCGCGTATTTCAGAAGCGACAAGGCCTCGGTGCGCGGCGATACCCGTGACCATACGCTGGTGTATTTCGAAGGCGATCCCTCTGCTCACGCCATCGGTTTCGACCTCGAGGAGCGCGACGACTTCGACCGGGCGGGCGCCGAGATCGAGCGTGCCGGGCACCCGGTGCGCTACGGCACGAAGGAGGAATGCGAGCTGCGCCGCGTGCAGCGGTTCCTCGCCTTCGACGATCCGAGCGGAAATCATGTCGAAATCGCGGTGCGCCCGTTCCACAGCGGTCTGCGCTATTTCCCGGCGCGCGACGCCGGCATCACGCACTTCAGCCATATCGGGTTGCGCACCTCGAACGCTCCGCGCGACGAGGCCTTCTGGACGAGGCTGCTCAACGCGCGGGTGTCCGACTGGATCGGCGACGCGCCGCTGATGCGGGTCAACACCATCCACCACACGCTCGCGCTGTTTCCGTCCGCGCAGCCCGGCGTGCAGCACATCAACCACCAGGTCGAGGACATCGACGACGTGATGCGCTCGTACTATTTCCTGCGCGAGCAGGGCGTGCGCATCGTCTTCGGTCCGGGACGCCACCCGTCGTCCTCCGCGGTGTTTCTCTATTTCGAAGGGCCCGACCGGATGGTGTACGAGTACTCGGTGGGAGTGAAGCACATCCTTCCCGAGGAAGAGGCGAGCTATCGGCCGCGGCAATTCCCGTTTGCGCCGGAGTCGTTCTGCATGTGGGGCGCAAAGCCGGACATCGCGGAGTTCCGCGAGGACGCAAGAGACCGCAACCGGACGCCGCTCAAGACCGTCGGCTGAGCGGCGTTACAGTCGGGCTCGCCGCGCAACGGACTCCGGGCGATCTTCAACCGGCAGAGAGAAAACGCGAACATGACAGCAACTTTTCGGGTACTCGGGATCTGCGGCAGCCTGCGGCAGAAGTCGTTCAACCTGGCGGCGCTGAAAACGGCGGGCGAGCTGATGCCTGCCGGGCTCAGGCTCGAGATCACCAGCATCGCCGATCTGCCCATGTACAACGCCGATGTCCAGGAAAAAGGTTTTCCGGCGGCGGCCACCCGGCTGCGCGACGAGATCCTCGCGGCCGACGCGCTCCTGTTCGCGTCGCCCGAAAACAACTGGTCGGTGTCGGCCTGCCTCAAGAACGCCATCGATTGGATGTCGCGCTTCCAGCCGCAGCCTTTCCAGAACAAGCCGGCGGCGGTGTTCAGCGCCACCGGCGGCCCGGTCGGGGGCGCCAGGGTCCAGTACGATCTGCGGCGCATGCTCTCGGGACTGGGCGTGGTCTGGCTGGCGCGGCCGGAGGTGTTCATCGGCAACGCGGCGAGCAAATTCTCGGACGGCAGACTGACCGACGAAACGACGCGCAAGTTCCTCACCGAGCAGATGGTCGCCTTCGAGGACTGGATCAAACGGATGAAGCGCGCCTTCGGCTAGCCGGGAACGGACGCAATCCGATGGATTGTTGAAAACACGAAACGAAAGGGCAACGCAATGTCGAAGGAACTCTGGGAAAAAGGACTCGTGGTGCGCAAGGAAGTGCTCGGCGCCGAGTACGTCGAGCGCAATCTGAAGACCGTGGACGATTTCGGGATGCCGATGCAGGAGCTGGTGACCCAATCCTGCTGGGGCTGGTTGTGGACCCGGCCGCAGCTGCCGCGCAAGATGCGCAGCCTGGTGAACATCGGGATGCTGTCCGCGCTCAACCGCGGGCACGAGTTCAAGGTTCACGTGAAGGGCGCGCTCACGAACGGGTGCACGCGCGAAGAGATTCGCGAGGTCCTGCTCCAGGTGGCGGTCTACTGCGGAATGCCGGCCGGCGTCGAGGGGTTCAGGCTCGCGCGCGAGGCATTCAAGGAGTACGAGCAGGAGAAGCGGACCTGAGGCGCGCTCAGCGCCGGCCGTCCCCGGGGTCGGGAGTGGGAAGCTCGTCCAGCCGCAGGACGGTCCTCACCGTTCCTCGCGTGCGGTCGAAGAGCACGCTGAACAGGCGGTAGTTGATCTCCTGATAGCGCCACGTCCAGGACTCTTCGTCCCGGGGTGGAAAATACCAGATTTCTCTCGGGTTCCCGAGGAGACGGTGGACTTCGTCGCGCGACATTCCGGCGTGCACTTTCGCAAAGAACTCCTCGCTCAGGACCTGGCGGACTTCCCGGACATTGTGGTCGGACCCGATCGCAATCATGAAGGTCTGCACGCCGTAGTATCCCGCGGGATATTCCCAGACCTCCGAGCCGTCGGGGTTTTCCCATACGTTACCCGGCGCTCCCGCCCGATCGGCGACGAGCTGCGCGGGGTCGCCGGGGGAAATCGCGGAAAAGTTAGCGCATCCCGGCAAGAACGCGGCGGCCAGCACTGCGGCCGCGCGCGAAAGTTTCGAGGCGATCACGGTGTGGGAGGCCCTTCAATCCCGCCTGTGGTCGCCGCCCGGATCCACCTGAAAGCGCGAGATTCCCTTGACCGTTCCGCTCGGCCGGTCGAATTGCACATGGAGCTCCATCTTGCGAACCTTCCATTCGCGATAGACCCAGGACCAGATCTCCTCATCGGTGCGCCCGGAATAGCCGACATCCCGCGGTTTGCCGACCAGGCGACGCACCTCGTCGCGGGACATCCCCACGCGCAGCTTTGAAATGGTCTCCTCGTCCAGCACCTGGCGCACTTCGCGCACCGCGCGGTCGGGGCCGAGCGCCACCATGTAGGTCCTGGTCCCGAGCGGGCCCTGCGGATACTCCCAGACCTCCGAGCCGTCTGCGTTCTTCCAGACGCTTTCCGGGGCGCCCATCCGCATCTCGACCTCCCGGGCCGGCGTACCGGGAGCGATGTCGGAAAAGCCGGCGCACCCCGCCACGACGGCGGCGGCCAGGAGAACGAGGGCGAGTCCGGGTACCGTATTCACGAGTCCTCCCGCGGTTTCAGCAGTTGGTGTCGAGGAAGAGGACCTCCTCGAGCCGCAGCGTGGACCTGACGGTGCCCGCCGAGCGGTCGAAGAG
>JBATEB010000318.1:0-2432 GCA_049663805.1 Burkholderiales bacterium
CGGCGGGACGGTCGGCGAGCTGTGGGTCAAGGCCGGGCATCCGGTGATGTTTTCCTCTCTCGACCTCGAGCACGACAAGTCGCTGGCGGCGCGAATCGGCGCCGGAGCCCGTGCCGGCACGCCGAAGCAAGCCGCCGCGTTCGGCGAGGTGCTGCTCGTTTCGGTGCCCTACTCCGCCCTGCCTCAGCTGGGACGCGATCTGCGAGATGCTCTCAAGGGCAAGGTCGTGCTCGACACCTGCAACCCGATACCGGGGCGCGACGGCGACATGGCGCTCGAAGCCAGGGCCAAGGGCACCGGCGTCGTATCCCCGCGGCTCCTTCCGGGCGCGCGTCTGGTGCGTGCGTTCAACTCCGTCGGCTACAGCCGGCTGCAGAGCGAAGCGCATCGCGCAGGCGAGCGCATCGCCATCCCGCTCGCGGCCGACGACCCGCTCGCGCTGCAGATGGCCGCGCGCCTGGTGCGCGAGGCCGGGTTCGAGCCGGTCGCGGTCGGGCCGCTGTCACGGGCGAAGGAGTTCGACCCCGGCTCACCGGTCTTCGGCAGGGCGCTGACGGCGGCCGAGCTGCGCCGCGGTCTCGGTATCAAGCCCTAAGATCGAAGAACCGCCGCAGAGAACCGAGTTCTCTGTGATCTCTGCGGCTCAATCGCCGTTCCTCGCATGAACGAGACGATGCTTCACCGCCTGCTGGCGAGGGTGGTCGCGGTGCGGCCGGGCGAAGCGCGCGCCTTGTGCTGGTCGTTCTTGTATTTCTTCTGCCTTCTCGCCGGCTACTACGTATTGCGGCCGTTGCGCGACGAGATGGGCATCGCCGGCGGCGTGCGCAATCTGCCCTGGCTGTTCACCGCGACCTTCCTCGCGATGCTCGCCGCGGTGCCGGTCTTCGGCGCCGTGGTCGCCCAGCTCCCGCGCCGGCGCTTCATTCCGCTGGTCTACCAATTTTTCGTCGCCAATATCGCGATCTTCTGGCTGCTGTTGAGCTTCGACCTCGCCAAGGTTCAGGTCGCGCGGGTGTTCTTCGTCTGGATCAGCGTATTCAACCTGTTCGCCGTGTCGGTGTTCTGGTCGTTCATGGCCGACTTGTTCGCCTCCGAGCAGGGCAAGCGCCTGTTCGGCTTCATCGCGGCCGGAGGATCCGCGGGCGCGCTGCTCGGGCCGGCGGTGACGGTCGGGCTCGCGGTGCCGCTCGGGCCCGTCAACCTCCTCCTCGTGGCGGCGCTGTTGCTCGAGGCCGCCGTGCTGTGCGCGATGCGCCTGGAGACGGCGGCGGCGCTGCTCAAGTCCGAGGTCCGTGCGCCCGGCGCCGCAGCACCTGCGCCCGAGGCGGCCGGCCTGGGCGGCGGCTGGCTCGCGGGAATCGCGATGCTGCTGCGCTCGCCTTACCTCGCCGGCATCGCCTTGTGGGTGGCGCTGTTGTCGCTCGCGGGAACGTTTCTGTATTTCCAGCAGGCGAACATCGTCGCCGCCGCCTCCGACGACCCGGCGGTGCGCACGCGGATATTCGCCAGCATCGACCTGGCGATCGCGATCCTGACGATCCTGGTGCAGTGCCTCGCGACCGGACGCCTGATCGCGCGCTTCGGCGCCGGACCGGCCGCCGCTTTTCTGCCCCTCGCGTTCTCCCTCGGCTTCATCGCGCTCGCGGCGACACCGGCGCTGTGGGTCGTGATCGCCTTCCAGGCGGCACAGCGCGCCGCGAATTTCGCGATCTCCAATCCGGCGCGGGAAGTCCTGTTCACGGTGCTCGCGCGCGAGGAGAAATACAAGGCCAAGAACGTGATCGATATCGTCGTCTTCCGCGGGACAGACGCGGCAAGCGGCTGGCTGTTCGCCGCGCTGCGCGGCGCCGGGATGGACTTGGGCGCGATATCGCTCGCGACGGTGCCCGTGACCGCCGCCTGGCTCGCCCTCGCGCTCGCGCTCGGCCGCGCGCACGAGCGCCGCACGCGAGAGTCGGCGTCGCGTGCCGCAGCCGTGCCCCCTTCCACCCAAGGAGCATGACATGACCCACGACTCCAATGCCAAGCCTCGACTCCTCTCTCGCCGTGAAGTGCTCTCGCTGGGCGTGGGCTTGAGCGCTGCGGCCGCGCTCGGGATTGCGCCCGCCCGCGCCCGGACCGCAGTCGCGAAACCGGTGCTCATGCGGCCGATTCCGCGCTCAGGCGAGCCCCTGGCGGTGGTCGGCCTGGGCACCGCGATCGTCTTCGACATCGGAGACGACGCCGCAAGCCGGGCGGAGCGCCGCGCGGTCATCCGGACGCTGCTCGAAGGCGGCGCGCGCGTGATCGACACCGCGCCCTCGTACGGCGCGGCGGAGTCCGTGGTCGGCGACCTGCTCGCCGATCTGAAGGCGCGCGACCGCGCCTTCGTCGCGACCAAGGTGCGCGTCGCCGGCCGCGAGCGCGCGGTCGCCGAGATGCAGCAATCGCAG
>JBATEB010000319.1:0-4352 GCA_049663805.1 Burkholderiales bacterium
GCGTAACGCTGTATCACGCCGCATTCGGCTTCACGGCGGCTTATCGCCGGCTCCTGTTCGATCGGGACGGGACGGGCGCGCGGGCGCAGTTGGCGATGCTCGGCGTTGCGACCTGTCTGTTCGCGCCGGTGCTTGCCGCGGGCTCGTTCTTCGGCAGTCCGGTCGTCGGCGCGATCGCCCCGGTCGGATGGCAGGTTGCCATCGGCGCCTTCGTCTTCGGCATGGGGATGCAGCTGGGAAACGGCTGCGGCTCGGGCACGCTCTACTCGCTGGGCGGGGGCAGCACCAGAATGGCAGCGACTCTGGTTGCGTTCTGCGCCGGCGGCTTTGCCGCGAGCCTGCACATGGCGGCATGGCAGACCTTGCCCGACGCGGGCGAAATCGTTCTTGGGGAACGAATCGGCTGGCCCGGGGCCGTCGCCCTCCAGGTCGGTGCGCTGGCCGCCCTGTATGCCCTCATCCGGGCGTGGGAGCGATCGGCCGACTCATCGCCGCCGGCCGCTGCGCCCATCGCTTTCCGACCGCTCTCCGGTCCCTGGCCCCCGATGGCCGCAGCGGTGATCCTCGCGCTGCTCAATTTCGCGACGCTGTCGGTTGCCGGGCACCCGTGGAGCATTACCTGGGGAATGACGCTCTGGGGGGCAAAAGCCGCTCTCGCCTTGGGCTGGGATCCTTCGAACGCCCCGTTCTGGAGCGGTGAATTCCAGCATCGGGCCCTGGACGCCACGGTGCTCGACGACGCCACCTCGGTCATGGATATCGGAATCGTGCTCGGCGCGTTCGCCGCCGCGGCGCTCGCGGGGCGCCTGGCGCCTTCGCTTCGCATGTCGAAACGCTCGCTGGCCGCCGCGGTGGTCGGAGGGCTGCTCATGGGCTACGGCGCGAGACTCGCCTACGGCTGCAACATCGGTGCGTTCTTTTCCGGAATCTCCTCGACCAGCCTGCACGGCTGGCTGTGGATCGCGGCTGCCCTGCCGGGAAACTGGATCGGCGCACGCCTCCGGCCCCGGTTCGGACTGGCCCCTTAGCCTCGCCTGCCACCAGGATCTCGTAAGCGTTTCCGCCGCGAGAGCCTGCATTTCAGGACGAGACAAGGCCAGGCGCGCTTTGAGCCGAACCACCGCGGCGAAAGGCGCCGGGGCCCATGCCGACGATTTTCTTGAAGACCTTGGCGAAGGCCGCCTCCGACCGATAGCCGACGCGCTCGGCGATCGCGGCAGTCCCCAGGCGCGCCTCTCTCAGCAATTCCCGCGCTTTTTGCATGCGCCAGAAAGTCAGATATTGCATCGGCGTCTGTCCGACGAGCTGATTGAATCGGGCCGCGAACGCGGAGCGCGACATGCCGACCTGCTGCGCCAGAGTCGACAGGGTCCAAGCGTCCTGCGGGGCCCGGTGCATGAGCCGCAGCGCCGCGCCGATCGGCTTGTCCGCGATGGCCGCCAGCATGCCCGGCGGCGCTCCGGATTGCGCGACGTAGGCCCGCACCATCTGGACGAACAGGACCTCCGCGAGCCGGTTGACGACCGCCTCCGCGCCCGGCCTCGCCGCCTTCGTCTCGTGGATCATGAAATCGAGCGCGGTCTGCAGCCACGCGAAATCGTGGCTCTCGGTGCCGCGAATATGGATCAGGGAAGGCAAGGCCGCGACCAGCGGGTGCCGCGTATCGCGATCGAACTGGAAGTATCCGCACAGTACGGTGGCGGGCAGGCCGGAGCCGCCGTAGGTGACCGGGCCGTAGTCATCCAGATTCTGGCCTTGCACGATTTCTTCGGCGGGCCGGGCCATGCCGTCCGGCGCATCGACCAGGCTGTGCGCGTCCCCGTGAGGAAAGGCCACCAGGTCGCCGCCGTGCAGCGGAATCGGATCGCTTCGGTCGGCCATGCGCAGCCAGCAGCTTCCTCTGACGACGACGTGGAACTCGGCGACGGCCGTCGGCTTTACTTCCATGCCCCAGGGCGCGGAAAACTCGCAGCGGAAATAGACCCCGCCCCCCAGATGGATGGAACTCAATATGTCGCTCAGTACATCCATTGCGCCGATCTAATAGACGAAAGGACATAATTCTAGGATGTATTGGCATTTATCGTCTACTTGTCAGGGACTATAGTTCAGTCCGGTTTCAAGCTCAACTCATCCGCGGGATAGCCGCCTTTCAACCGATCAAGGAGCAGCGAAATGCCCAGACTGAACGTAGTGACACCGAATCAGGCCACCGCACAGACCAAGGAACTGTACGAGGCCATCAAGCACGCCGTGGGCGGCGTCCCGAATATTTACCAGGGCGTCGGCAACAGCGCCGCGGCCCTCGATGGCCTGCTGCACCTCGGCGCGGCGCTGGGCAAAGGGCAATTGACCGCCGCCGACATCGAGGCGGTCAAGCTCGCGGTCAGCGAAGCTTATGGCTGCAACTACTGCCTCGCCGCACATACCCTCGTTGGCAAAAAGGCCGGGTTGACCGACGAACAGACCATCAGCATCCGCCGCGGCACACCGCAGCAGCCGAAGCTCGCGGCGCTGGTCAAATTCGTGAACACTGCGATCCAGCCGAAGGGCCGGATATCGGACGACGATCTGATTGCAGTGAGGGCCGCGGGCTACAGCGACGCGCAACTCACCGAGGCGCTGTTGACGATCGGGCAGACGGTATTCACCAATCTGTTCAACCGCGTCCACCAGACGCCGCTGGATTTTCCCGCGGCACCCAGCCTGTGAGCGAAGAGCGCCCGCGTCACTGACGTCATCGAAGGAGAACTAGAATGTCTTCCTTGTGCCGACGACGTCAGGTCAATACGCCGTCCGGCGCCTGAGGTGAATCCGCTCGAACGAACGCTGACCCGTCCGGGCGGCACCGGGCGAACAGGAGATAGCGATGGACTATCCGATGCGCAGCGATTTGCGGGCGGGCAACAAGTTTCCCGATTTCGAGCTGCCCGATCACACGGGCGAGCGGCGGAAGTTGAGCCGGCTATTGGGGGACTTTCCCGGTGTGCTCACGTTTACCCGCGGGTATTTCTGTCCGAAGGACCGTCGTCAGCTGACCAACTACGTCATCCATCTGCAACCCGAATTCCGGGTCAACTATTGCAGGATGGTCAGCGTCTCCGTGGACGACAAGATGAACACGAACGAGGTCCGGGACGCGCTGGGCGCCGACTGGCCTTTCCTGATGGACCCCGACCGCAAGCTGCTCCACGAACTTGAAATGGTCGATACCACGGACCCGGCCCACGGGGAGATCTTCGTTCCCTATACGTTCATCCTCGACGGCGATCGCACGATCTACAAGATCTACAACGGCTGGTGGTTTGTGGGGCGGCCCACGGCGGAGGAAATCCGCATGGATTTGCGGGCTTTGATGAGCAGGCGCGGCGACTGGGTGTATCGGAGGAGCGGCACAGCCGGCTTGCCATCCCGAACAGAAGCCTGGGGAAGCTCTGATCAACTCTGATTAACGTCATGCCCGCGAAAGCGGGCATCCAGCAAGCGGCTGAAATTCCTGGATTCCCCACCCGCTTTCGCGGGTGCTAAAGGCCGCGGGAATGACGAAATCAGATTTCCCTAGCGGGGCCCTCCCCGTCCGGAAATGCAGAAGGAGAACCGATGTCAAGCCGGAAAATCAGTTTTGCCGGAGCAAACGGCGCCGAACTTGCGGCGCGTCTCGACCTGCCGCTGGGAGAGGCGCGGGCCTACGCCATTTTCGCGCACTGCTTCACCTGTTCGAAGGATACCCGGGCCGCGACCTACCTGAGCGGCGCGCTTGCCGAGCAGGGAATCGCCACGCTGCGTTTCGATTTCACCGGTCTGGGCGGCAGCGGCGGGGACTTCGCCAACACCAATTTCTCATCCAACGTCGGCGACCTGGTCGCGGCGGCCGACTACCTGCGCGCGAACCACGGCGCGCCCGAGATATTGATCGGCCACAGCCTGGGCGGGGCCGCCGTGCTGGCCGCCGCGCCGAAGATTGCCGACGCGCGCGCCGTCGCGACCATCAACGCGCCCTTCGATCCGGCGCACGTGCTGCAGATGATGGCGGCGGCGCGTCCCGAAATCGACTCGGCGGGTGAAGCGGAAGTGACGCTCGGCGGACGGCCGTTCCGCATCAGGAAGCAGTTCATCGAGGATATCGGGCAGCATCGGGTCGCCGAGGGACTGGGACGGATGAAAAAGGCGCTGCTGGTGATGCACGCGCCGCTCGATGCGAGTGTCGACATCGGCAATGCTTCGCAGATTTTTCTCGCGGCAAAACACCCGAAGAGCTTCGTGTCGCTCGACGGGGCCGATCATCTGCTCTCGCGCCGCGACGACGCGATGTACGCGGGCTCGGTGCTGGCCGCCTGGGCCGCGCGTTACAT
>JBATEB010000320.1:0-9657 GCA_049663805.1 Burkholderiales bacterium
CGGCAGGGGCGCGCCGGCTGACCCGGGCGCTCGCCGCGCCGCTCCTTTTCTCCCTCGCGCCCGCGTGGGCGCAGCCCGCGTGCTTCGTCGCCGACGCGGAATTGCAGGCTTCCTATGTCGGCGCGTGCCGGGACGGCAAGGCCGAAGGCCGCGGGAGTGCAAGGGGCAGCGCCGAGTACGTCGGCGAATTCCACCAGGGAAACAAGGAGGGTTTCGGCGTCAAGACCTGGCCCTGGGGGGATCGCTACGAGGGCGAGTTTCATGACGATGCCAAGCACGGCCATGGCCGCTACACCTGGGGCGAGCGCTCGGCGTTCGCCGGCGACCGCTACGAGGGCGGGTTCGCGAACGACCGGCGCAACGGCTACGGCGTCTACGTGTGGGCGAGCGGCGATGCCTACGCCGGCCCGTGGAAGGACGACGCGGTGGCGGGACGGGCGACGCCGATGATGATCGCGCGCTTTCGCGCCGTAAAGGAATCCCTCGCCGCCATGAAGCCGGGCATGAAGCTTTGCCGGGAGTCCGACCTCGGCGCCGGCTCGAGGGAATGGGCCGAAGGCGAAGTGACCCGCGTCGACCCCGGCGCGCGCAGCGTCGAGCTGCGGTTGATGAAGCCGGGCTCCTCGCCGCTGGTCGTGGCCGGGACGCGGGTCGCCGTCGGCGAAACCGTCTGGGACGACCCGCTCAACTGGATTCCCTGCCGCTGATGCGGCGCTCCCCCCGCTATCGGCGAATCTGGCTCCTCCTGGGGTGGGGGATGGTCGCGGCGGTGACGGTCCTGTCCCTCATCCCGGTCGAGGTCGATCTGGGGGAGGGCCGGGACAAGCTCGCGCATTTCGCCGCGTACGGCTCCCTCGCGTTCTGGTTCGCCATCATGGTCCGGGGCCGCGGCCGCCAGCTCGGCGTTGCGATCGGGTTCGCCGGAATGGGGGTGGTGCTCGAGTTTCTCCAGGGAATGACCGGCTACCGCGACTTCGAGGTCGAGGACATGGTCGCCAACGCGATCGGCGCGGCGCTGGGCTGGGGGCTCGCCCAGACGCCGCTCGGCAACGTGCTGGTGTGGCTGGAGGGCCTTTTCCCCGGCGCGCCCAGGCCCTGAAGCAGGGCCGCCGCGCCGGTGCGCGCTGCCCTCAGTCCTTCACGCGCGCGATCCGCACGACTTCCTGGATGCGCCTCAGCTCGCGCATCACCTTGGCGAGGTGCAGGCGGTGCGCCACCTGCAAGGTGAAGTGCATGGTGGTGTAGAGGCTGCGCTCCTCGTCCATGCTGACGTTGTCGATGTTGGAGCCGGCCTCGGCGATCGCCGTGGCGACCTTGGCGAGCACGCCGCGCTGGTTCACCACGGTCACCCGGATCCCGACGTAGAACATCTTGTCGGTCTCCGGTGCCCACTCCACGTCGAGCCATTTCTCCGGGTCGCCGCGCGACTTCGCCGCGGTCGGGCAGTCGTGCGTGTGCACTACCAGCCCCTGGCCCTTCTTGATGAAGCCCGTGATGGGATCGCCGGGAATGGGGCTGCAGCACTTGGCGAACTGGACCGCCAGCCCTTCGCTGCCGTGGATGACCATCGTTCCGCTCGGTGCCTTGCTCTCGGTCTGGTCGGCGAGCGCGAGGAGCTTTCGCGCGACGATGGCCGCCAGCCGCTTGCCCAGTCCGATGTCGGCGACGACTTCCTGGCGCGACTTGGCCCCGATCTCGCGAACGAAGCGCTCCCAGCGCGCGCGGGTGGCTTCGGAGGGCTTCGCGCCCAGGGCGCGCAGCGCCTGGCTCAGCATGCGCTCGCCGAGCGCCGCGGCTTCCTCGTACTGCATGGTCTTGAGGAAGTGCCGGATCTGCGAGCGCGCTTTTCCGGTTTTCACGTACGACAGCCACGCCGGGTTGGGATGGGCGTGGGCGGCGGTGATGATCTCGACCCGGTCGCCGTTCTTGAGCTCGGTCCTCAGCGGCGCCAGCTCGTAGTTGATCTTCACGGCGACGCAGCGGTTGCCGATGTCGGTATGGACCGCGTAGGCGAAATCGACGGCGGTCGCGCCGCGAGGCAGGGACATGATCTTCCCCTGGGGAGTGAAGACGTAGACTTCGTCGGGGAAGAGGTCGATCTTGATGTGCTCGAGAAACTCCGCGGGATCGCCCGAGGCATGCTGGATGTCGAGCAATGACTGCAGCCACTTGTGCGTGCGTTGCTGCACTTCGTTGATCTCCGCGTCCGAGCTCTTGTACAGCCAGTGGGAGGCGACGCCGGCTTCGGCGATGCGGTTCATCGCCTGGGTGCGGATCTGGACCTCGACCGGCATCCCGTAGGGGCCGATCAGCGTCGTGTGCAGCGACTGGTAGCCGTTCACTTTCGGAATCGCGATGTAATCCTTGAACTTCCCCGGGACCGGTTTGTAGAGGCTGTGCAGCCGGCCGAGGGCGAGGTAGCACGCGGGCACGTCGTTGACGACTACGCGGAACCCGTAGATGTCGAGCACCTGGGAGAACGAGAGGTGCTTTTCGACCATCTTGTTGTAGATCGAGTAGAGGTGCTTTTCCCGCCCGCTCACCGTGGCCTCGATCCCCGCCGAGGCAAGGAGCTCCCTGATCGCCCGGAGGATCTTTTCCACGACCTCGCGCCGGTTGCCGCGCGCCGATTTGAGCGCCTTGGAGAGCACCTTGCAGCGCGAGGGGTGGAGGTGCGAGAACGCGAGCTCCTGCAGCTCGCGGTAGAGGTCGTCCAGGCCGAGCCGGTTGGCGATGGGCGCGTAGATCTCGAGCGTCTCGCGCGCGACGCGGCGCCGCGTCGCGGGGCGCAGCGCCTCGAGCGTTCTCATGTTGTGCAGCCGGTCGGCGAGCTTGATCAGGATGACGCGCACGTCGCGCGCCATCGCGAGCAGCATCTTGCGGAAATTCTCCGCCTGGGCGTCGGCCTGGGACTGGAACTCGACGCGATCGAGCTTCGAGAGGCCGTCCACCAGTTCCGCGACCGGCCTGCCGAATCGCTCGGCGATCTGCTGCTTCGAGACCTCGGTGTCCTCCATCACGTCGTGAAGGAGCGCCGCCATCACCGCCTGGGCGTCGAGCTGCCAGTCGGCGACGATCTCGGCGACCGCGACCGGGTGCGAGATGTAGGGCAGGCCGCTCAGCCGGAACTGTCCCTGGTGGGCGGCGTCGCTGAACTGGTAGGCTTCCTCGATGCGGCCGACGTCGCTCGGCTTGAGGTAGCCGAGGTGCTGCCGGAGACCGGTAATGGCGACCGCGGCCATGACTTACCTCGCTCCCCCGGAGGTCGCGCCCGCCGCCGGAGAGTGCGTCCGGCGCGCCACGTCGAATCGACCCGCCCGCCGCCCCCCGGACGGGGGGCGCGCGGTCACCCCGTGTGAACGCGGGTCAGGTATTCGATCCCGACCTTGCCTGCCGCGATCTCGCGCAATGCGATGACCGTCGGCTTGTCGCGCGTGGTTTCGAGGTGCGGCGTGCCGCCCTGGGCGAGCTGACGCGCACGGTAGGTGGCCGCGAGGGTCAGCTGGAAGCGGTTGGGAATTCTTTTCAGGCAATCTTCTACGGTGATGCGTGCCATGAGCCCTCTCTAAGTCTAGCCAGACGAACTGAAGATTTCCGGATGCTTTGCGCTTTGGCGGGGAAGCTCCAATCGGGCCGTTCTCACCAGGGCCGCAAGGTCTTGCCGGGCCTCGTTAAACTCTTTGTTAATAATAACATAGTCGAACTCGCCCACGTGGCTGATTTCCTCACGCGCGTCCTGCAAGCGCCGCTGGATCGCTGCTTCGCTGTCCTGCCCGCGCCCGCGCAGCCGGCGCTCGAGCTCGTCGAGGAACGGCGGCGGCGGCAGGATGAAAACGCTGACGGCGTCCGGGAAGGCCTTGCGCACCTGCTGCGCGCCCTGCCAGTCGATCTCCAGAAGGATGTCCAGGCCCCTGGCGCGCGTCTCGGCGATGCGCTTGCGCGAGGTGCCGTAGCGGTTGCCGTGCACTTCGGCCGATTCCAGGAATTCGCCGCGCGCGAGCATCGCCTCGAAAGTCGCGGCGTCGACGAAATGGTATTCGCGGCCGTCCGCCTCGCCCGGCCGCGGCGCCCGCGTCGTGAAGGACACCGACAGCACCACCCGCTTGTCTTCGGCGAGCACGGCGCCTACCAGCGACGATTTTCCCGCTCCCGAGGGCGCCGAAACGATGAAAAGACTGCCCGTCACAGCGAGGGCTCGGAACAACGGGAAATCGGCATCAACGGCTCGTTCATTCGATGTTCTGGATCTGTTCGCGCATCTGCTCGATCAGGAGCTTGAATTCGAGGCTCGCGCCCGAGAACTCCTTCGACACCGATTTCGAGCCGAGCGTGTTCGCCTCGCGGTTCAGCTCCTGCATCAGGAAATCGAGGCGCTTTCCGACCGCTCCCCCGGCGTCTACCACCCGAAGCACCTCCTCCAGATGGGCTCCCAGGCGGTTCATCTCCTCGGCGACGTCCACCTTGACGCCGAACAGCGCGATCTCCTGGCGGATGCGATCCTCGTCGGCGCCGCCCAGCACCTCGCGCAGCCGCGCTCCGAGTTTTTCCTCGTAGGCGGCGATCGCCTCGGGCAGCCTGGGTTGCAGGGACGCGAGCAGCGCTTTCATGCGCCCGGTGCGCTCGACGAGCATGGCGCCGAGCTTCGCTCCTTCACGCGCCCGGGTCGCGGCGAATTCATCGAGAAGCGCCCGCACCAGGGAGACGCAGGTTTCGCGAAGCAGCGCCGAGCGATCGTCTCCGAGGACGCCCGGCCAGTGCAGCACTTCGCCCACGCGCAGCGGCCGGGCGTCGGCGATCACCGCCCGAACCCTGCGCGACGCTTCCGCGAGCGCGGCGAGCAGTCCTTCGTTCACGCTGATCTGCGGTGCGCCGCCGGCGGGAGGAGTGACCGCGACGCGGCACTCGACCTTTCCGCGCCCGACGCGCGCCTGGATCAGCTCGCGCAAGACCGGCTCGACCGCGCGCAGCTCCTCCGGCAGCCGGAACTGCACGTCGAGAAAACGTCCGTTGACGCTCTTCAGTTCCGCCGTGAGTGAAACCGCCGGCAACTCCCGGGCTGCCGCCGCGTATCCGGTCATGCTGTAGATCATGGAGTGTGAATTTTGCGCCGTATAATGCCGGCGGCGATCGGGAAAACGCCGCTATCATAACGGGTACAAACGCCGCGCCGCTACCCCTTAATGAGCCAGCAGGCCAACCAGCCGTTGCCCGACGGTTATCAACTCGAGGACTACCGGATTGCAAGCGTGCTCTCCAGCGGCGGATTCTCCATCGTCTACCTCGCCTACGACGTCAACGACCAGCCGGTCGCCATCAAGGAATATCTTCCAAGCCAGCTCGCCTTGAGAAAAGAAGGTGACGAGCTGCCGTCGATCTCCGAGGAAAACCTCGCCACGTTTCGCTACGGCATGAGGTGCTTTTTCGAGGAAGGCCGGTCGCTGGCGCGTCTCTCTCATCCCAACGTGGTGCGCGTGCTGAATTTCTTTCGCGCGAACGAAACCGTCTACATGGTCATGCGCTACGAGCGCGGCAGGACGCTGCAGGAACACATCCAGGCGCGCCGCGGGGCGCTCAAGGAGCGCTTCATCCGCCAGGTATTCACGCAGCTCCTCAACGGATTGCGCGAAGTGCACTCGAACAAGCTGCTTCATCTCGATATCAAGCCCGCCAACATCTACATCCGCAACGACGGCACGCCGGTGCTCATCGATTTCGGCGCGGCGCGCCAGACGCTGGCCCTGGAGGGCGTGCTTCTCAATCCGATGTACACGCCGGGTTTCGCGCCGCCCGAGCAGTACAAGAACCGCGATCTGCTCGGCCCCTGGAGCGACTGCTACGCGGTCGGCGCGACCATCTTCGCCTGCCTGGGGGGATCGGCGCCGCAGGCCGCCGATCATCGCCTGGAGAAGGACCGTTACGTTTCGGCCACGAAATTGTGGGGCGGAAAGTACTCTGTGCAGCTGCTCGAAACGATCGACTGGTGCCTCGCGCTGGATCACATGAAGCGCCCGCAGAGCGTGTTCGCACTGCAGAAGGTGCTGCTGCGCGAGAGGGATCCTGAAATCGAGCGCAAGAGTTCGCTTCGCGAGACGCTGCGCGAGGCCTGGATGAAGGTTTCCGGGCGATGAGGTTTTCGATTTTTCAGCAAAGCCGCACGGGAACGCGGAAGGTCAACCAGGACCGCACCGGCTACGCGTACACGCGCGACGCCCTCCTGATGGTGGTCGCCGACGGAATGGGCGGCCATCTGCACGGCGAGGTCGCTTCGCAGATCGCGGTGCAGTTCCTGACCGAGGCATTTCAGCGCGAGGCGAAGCCCAGGCTCGCGGATCCCGTGGCCTTCCTGCAGAAGTACCTCACCGACGCGCACTTCGCGCTCGGCGAGTACGCCAGCGCGCGCGGTCTGGTCGAATCGCCCCGGACGACCTGCGTCGCCTGCGTCGTCCAGAATTCGACCGCGGTATGGGCGCATGTGGGCGATTCCCGGCTGTATCACCTGCGCGACGGCCGCATCCGCGCGCAGACTCGCGACCATTCCCGCGTGCAGATGCTGGTCGACCAGGGGCGGGTGCGCGAGGAGGCCGTGGCGGCGCATCCGGACCGCAACAAGATATTCAATTGCATCGGCGCGAGCGCCCTGCCGCAGGTGGAGCTGTCCGAGTTCACTCCGCTTCGCGAAGACGACACTTTGATGCTCTGCAGCGACGGCGTATGGGGTCCGCTCAGCGGAACGCTCATCACACGAACGCTGTCGAAGGCGGAAATCATCAGATCGGTGCCGGAATTGCTCGATCTGGCCGAGCTCCGGGCCGGGGGCGATTGCGACAATCTCTCGGTCGTCGCCATGACCTGGGCGGAATCGAATCCCGCCGCGATCTCCGGAGAAGTTTCGACGCAAACGCTGGAACTCGACGGCATCAGCACGCAGTTCGAGGATTTCGGCAAGGCCGACCGGGTCGACCTCACCGACGAGGAGATCGAACGCGCCATCGAAGAGATACGCGAGGCGATCCGCAAGCACTCTCCGGGGAAACCATGAATCGGGCCACCGTGGGCGGGAACGAGGCATGAAGCGCCCTTCCGGACGCCGACCCGGGCAGTTGCGCGAGGTGACGATCGAAAGAAACTTCACCCGCCACGCCGAGGGCTCGGTGCTGGTCGCCTTCGGGGACACGCGCGTGATCTGCACCGCGAGCGTCGAGGACGGCGTTCCCGGATTCCTCAAGGGCGGCGGCCGCGGCTGGGTCACCGCCGAGTACGGCATGCTGCCCCGCGCCACGCATACCCGGTCGGATCGCGAAGCGGCGCGCGGCAGGCAGTCCGGGCGCACCCAGGAAATCCAGCGCCTGATCGGCCGCTCGCTGCGCGCGGTGACCGACCTCGCGCGCCTGGGCGAGCGGACCGTCAAGATCGATTGCGACGTCATCCAGGCGGACGGAGGAACCCGCACCGCGAGCGTCACGGGAGCCTTCGTCGCGCTTCACGACGCGGTCGGGACGCTGCTGCGCGGCGGAGCGCTGCCGGATTCGCCGATCCGCGATATCGTCGCCGCCGTATCCGTGGGCCTGGTGGGCGGCGTGCCTGTGATCGACCTGGACTACGCGGAGGACTCGAGCTGCGACACCGACATGAACGTCGTCATGACCGGTTCCGGAGGTTTCGTGGAAGTCCAGGGTACCGCCGAGGGCGAGCCGTTCAGCGTCGCGCAGATGGATGCGCTCCTCGCCCTGGCGAAGCAGGGGATCGCCGAACTGGTCGCGAAACAGAAGGCCGCGCTCGGGCTCTCCTGAACTTTCCCTTCCTCGCGTGGGGAAGGGTGCCCGCGAAGCTCGATCTTCTTGACTTCCCCTCCTCTCATGAGGAGGGGTGCCCGCGAAGCGGGCGGGGTGGTCGGGTTTGAAGCCGCACACGTCGTCAACTCCTTTTGCGGGCAGGCGTTGACCGTCCATGGCCCTCGTTCACAATATCGCGCGGCTGAAACCGCGCCGCCGCGAACTTCGCCGACAGCTCACAATAGCGGAAGCGCGGCTGTGGAACCATCTCAAGGGCAGGGCGTTGCGTGGAAGAAAGTTCCGGCGCCAGCACAGCGTCGGACCGTACGTTCTGGACTTCTACTGTCCCGCAGAGAGACTTGCGGTGGAGCTGGACGGCGCGGCTCACGATCATGAGGCCGCGCAACACCGCGATGCAATCCGCACGCTGTTTCTCCAAGGAGCGGGAATCCGCGTCGTCCGGTTCGAGAATCGCGAGGTCATCGAGAACCTCGAAGGGGTTCTTGCGGTGATTGCTCGGCAATTTGCGATCGCGTGACCACCCCGGCGGCCTGCGGCCTCCACCCCTCCTCATTCGAGGAGGGGAAATGTCGCCGATAGCCGCCACCCCTCCTCATTCGAGGAGGGGAAATGTCGCCGATAGCCGCCACCCCTTCTCATTCGAGGAGGGGAAATGTCGCCGATAGCCGCCACCCCCCCTCGTTCGAGGAGGGGAGAGGGTCATTTCTCGCGGGTTAGAATGGCTGCATGAAAAAGCTCGTGCTCGCCTCCTCCAACCCCGGAAAGCTGCGTGAACTCGAGGCGCTGCTTTTCCCGCTCGGGATGGAAATCGTTCCTCAGTCCAGTCTCGGAGTGGCGGACGCGGAGGAGCCGCACGGCAGCTTCGTCGAGAACGCCCTCGCCAAGGCGCGGCACGCGAGCCGCCGCGCCGGGCTTCCGGCGCTGGCGGATGATTCGGGCCTTTGCGTCGCGGCGCTCGGCGGCGAGCCCGGCGTGCACTCGGCGCGTTTCGCAGGTGAGCCTCCAGCGGGTTCGGCGCCGGGTCGCGCGGTTCAGGACGCGCGCAACAACGCACGATTGGTCGAATTGCTTGTCGACAAAGACGACCGTTGTGCGCATTACGTCTGCGTCATGGTGCTGGTGCGGCACGCGGACGATCCCGGGCCGATCGTCTCCGAAGGCAGCTGGGCGGGTGAAATCGTTGCCGAGCCGCGCGGGAAGAACGGCTTCGGCTACGACCCGCATTTTTTCCTGCGCGACCTGGGGAAGACGGCGGCCGAGCTCGATCCCGGGCAGAAAAATCTCCTCAGTCACCGCGGCAAGGCGCTGCGGTGTCTGCTCGCGAAGCTGAAAGCGGGGGTGTAATGCGAGAGCGCGGCGACGCTTTCCCCTCCTCGATGAGGAGGGGTGCCCGCGCAGCGGGCGGGGTGGTCACGCGCTCGCCCGCGGGCGTGCGCCTGGCGCAGCTGCCGCCGCTGGCGCTCTACGTTCACATCCCCTGGTGCGTGAAGAAGTGCCCTTACTGCGATTTCAATTCGCATCAGGCCGGGGGCGAGCTGCCGGAGCAGGAGTATGTCGAGGCGCTGGTGACCGATCTGGAGCTCGCGCTTCCCGAGGTGTGGGGCCGGCGCGTCCACAGCGTTTTTTTCGGGGGCGGAACGCCGAGTCTCTTCTCGGCGATGTCGATCGAATCGCTGCTCTCGGCCTTCCGGGCGCGCCTGCCGCTCGCCGCCGATTGCGAGATCACGCTGGAGGCGAACCCCGGGACTTTCGAGGCCGAAAAATTCCGCGGCTACCGCGACGCCGGTGTGAATCGCCTGTCGATCGGAATTCAAAGCTTCAACCCGAAACACCTCAAGGCGCTCGGCCGCATCCACGACGACGG
>JBATEB010000321.1:0-5969 GCA_049663805.1 Burkholderiales bacterium
GCGACTGGCCGGCGAAGAGCATGCCCATCGCCAAGGCAATGAAGGTGAGCAGGATTGCGAAGAGAAACGGGTCGGGCAGCCATTTCTGAACGTTGCCGGCGACCCGGTCGCCGATGCGCTCGACGACGCCTGCGCGCGAAGTTGCGGCGGTATTTGCATTCATGGCGGTACCCCCTTTTGTCGTTGGAACTGCCGTTTCCTAGCCTTGCGGCCCCCATACTAGCTCGCGACGCGCTTTATGGCCAATCAGGGCAGGGAGGGCCCGGCGCAAGGCGGCGATCAGCGGCGTGCGGAAGGCCGAGAAGGGCGTGAACCGGATGTTGATCTCGATGCGCATCTCTTTCTCCCGGATCGGATCTTTCTCCCGGATTGAATCCGTCCTCCCCTGCCCGCCGCCCTCGGGCAATTCAGAAGCTCATGCCGAAGCTGATGCCGATGCCGTTGCTCTTGGCCGAGACGCCGTTCGCCTTGTAATCGAGGATCGTATACCGCCCTCCCAAGGTGATCCTTCCTTTCCAAAGAAGGTAGTCGCCCTGAAGGACTACGCCTAGTGCATCATCGACGTTTACGTTCAGCCCGCCCACCACGCCGCTTCCCTTCAGTTTCGGGTTCAGGTGATAGGTGGGACCTCCGCCCACGCGAAATTGCGGGAAGCGATAGAAGACCAGGGCCTCGAGCGGAAACCGGGTCCAGGTGATATCGCCGTTGCCCGCAGTGATGCCGCTGTACTTGTACCCGGCCGAAACCTCGACCTCGACGCCCTGCAGCCCGGTCCCGATCAGGGCCCCGCCGGCGACGTAGAGTCCATCGTTGGCCTTGATCGAGTCGGTGGATCCGTCCGTGAACGTTGCGGTAACGATATTGTCGCCTCCGAAATCCACGCCCGCCTTGAAGAGCGGCCTGACTTCGACCGCCTGCGACGCCGCGGGAACAGCGGCCGCCAAAACGAGTGCCGGAAAGGTCCTTCGCAACAGTCTGAATTTCATTTTCTCCACCCCCTTCAAATGCCGGGCGGCCGCGACCCGGCGAAATTGACGGCCCCGACAGGACTTCTTTGTCCGTACGACCTCTCTCTGTCTATCGGCGCCCGAAGAAGAAGGCCAGTCCGAACAGGACCCCGCGACTGGAGGCGTCGACCTTGTCCCCTTCGCTGTCGGACAGGCGCCCGCGAAGAACCATGTATTCGAAGCGCATCCCGACCCGGTCGGTGCGCAGTTGCAGGCCCGCGACGGCCTGGTAGCCGAGTCCGTTGGCGAGCCCGTGGATCGGGCCGGAGAAATCGTGCGACCACACCGTGCCGATCCCGCCGCCCAGGTAGGGTTGCAGCACCTCGCCGGGCCTGAAGTAGTACTTCGATTTCGCGAGAAACCCGTAGCTGTACAGGGTGTTCTCGAACCCGGGCCCGGTCGAGCCCGTTTGCGTGAAATGGTTCCTGAAGTGGAAGATTTCACCGCCGAAGGAAAGATTCTCCTCCTTCTCCAGCCGGGTCTCGCCTTCGATGGCAAAGACCGTGTCCGCGGTCGTCTCGAAGCGCCGGTCGATGCCGGAAATCGTCTGCAGACCGTCCGCGAGCCGTATGTCTCCGGTCTTGACGGTCAGGACAAAGGAGTTGGGCCGGCCGTCGTACCCCGTTTGCGCGAGCGACGGACCCGCGGCGGGCGACGCGATCGCCGCGAGCAGCAGGACCGGACGGAAACGACGCATGCGGAATCATGCGCACGCGGCGCACCTCGCGTCAAGCCGACGGATCGGCCCGCGAGCTGTCGCCGCTCGCGGGCGCCGGTGTGCGATACTTTGTCGCGATGGGCCCGATGCATGACAAAGACCGAAGGCTTACGCGCTTGAAATCCGCGCCCGCGGCGGTCCTCGCCGCATGCTCGCTCGCCCTCGGAGCGCCCGCGTTTGCACAGGGGAAGATCCTGCTGCGCATCTCCACGCCGGCGGTACCCGGAGACTGGCACGTGAAGATGCTCTACGTGTTCAGGGAAGAGCTCGTGCGGCAGGCGCCGGGGCGGTTCGAGGTGCAGATCCACCACTCCGGGACCCTGTTCCGCCAGGGGGCCGAGGCGGTCGCGATGCAGCGCGGCAATCTCGAGATGGCGCTGCTGTCGATGCAGGACATCGCGCGCCAGATTCCCGAATACTCGATCTTCACCGCCGGTTACCTGATCCGCAATCCCGAGCATCTCGCCAAAGTCTACGGCGGGCCGATCGGCCGCGAAATCGACCGCAAGACCGCCGAGGTGATGGGAGTGCGCCTGCTGCAGGCGATCTATCTCGGCACCCGGCAGCTGGGCCTCTCCCGTCCGAGGACGGTCAGGACGCCGGCGGATCTCGCCGGCGTGAAGCTGCGCATGCCCGGGTCGAAGGAGTGGCTGTTCCTCGGGCAGGCGCTCGGCGCGAGCGCGATGCCGATGCCGTTTCCCGAGGTCTACCTCGGCCTGAAGACCGGCACCATCGACGGCCAGGACAATCCCCTGCCGACGCTCAAGTCGGCGAAGTTCTACGAGGCGACGAAGCAGATCGTGCTGACCGGGCACCTGGTGGACGTGCTGCAGCTGGCGATCTCGGCGAAAACCTGGAATGCGCTCTCGGCGGCGCACAAGGCCCAGGTCAAGCGCACCGCGGCGAAAGCGGGAAAGTTCAACGACGAAAATCGCATCCGGGAGGAAAAGGAGCTGGTCGAATTCTTCGGATCGCAGGGCATCGCGATCACCACGCCGGACGTGGCGGCGTTCAGGAAAACCGTGCAGGCGGCCTACCTGAAATCGGAATTCGCGGAAAAGTGGCCGCGGGGGCTGCTCGAGCGCATCAACGCGGTGAAGTGATGGAAAACCGGGGACAGACCACGTTTTCGCGGAAACCGTGGTCTGTCCCCGGTTTTCTGGACCTGGTCGGTGCCGGCCTTTTTGCCGTGCTGTTTGTCTCCCTGGTCGTTCAGGTCGCGTGCCGCTTCGTTTTCGGCGCGCCCGCCGCCTGGACCGAGGAGCTCGCCGCGATCGCCTTCATCTGGGTGATCTTCTGGGGCGCGGCGTTCACCCTGCCGCTCGAGGGCCACGCGGCGGTGGACCTCGTCGTGCCGCGCTTCCCGTCCCGCATCCGGCGTGCGCTCTACGCTCTCGGCCTGGCCGCGCTCGCACTGTGCTTCCTGTGGGTGCTTCCCGGAACGGCTGACTACCTCTACTTCATGTTGCAGGAGCGCACGCCCGTGCTCGGCTGGCCGCTCGGTATCGTATATAGCGTGTTCCTCGTCTTCGCGGCGATGGTGATCGTGCGCTGCCTCGCGGGCATCGCGCGCCCCGCGCGCGGCGACTCGCCCCACGCGAAATGAGCTTGGCGCTCTGGCTGATGCTCGGCGTATTCGCCGGCATCGTGCTGCTGCGCGGGCCGATCGGGCTGGCGATGATCGCCGGGGGCGTCGCCTACCTCGGCGCCTCCGGCCAGGACCTGGGCCTCGCGGCCGAGCAGATCCTGAACAGCCTTTTCGGCAGCTTCGTTCTGATCGCCGTGCCGATGTTCATCTTCGCCGCCAACGTGATGAACGCCGGCACCATCAGCGAGCGCATTTTCGACTTCGCCCACGCCCTGGTCGGGAGGTTCCGCGGCGGGCTCGCCCATGTGAACGTCGTCGCGAGCGTGATTTTCTCGGGAATGAGCGGCAGCGCGATCGCCGACGCGGTCGGACCGGGCATCGTCGAAATCGAAATGATGTCCAGGGACGGACGCTACCCGCGCGCGTTCGCGGTCGCCGTGAGCGCCGCCTCGGCGACGATCGGGCCGATCATCCCGCCCTCGATCCCGATGCTCTTGTACGCGCTGGTCTCGGGGACTTCGGTCGGCGCGCTCTTTCTCGGCGGCGTGGTGCCGGGTCTCGCGATGGCGGCCGCGATGATGCTGATCATCGCCTGGGTCGCGCGGCGGCGGAATTTCCCGCTCGAAGCACCGCTACCATGGCGGGAATTCCCGCGCATCCTCGCGCGCTCGTTCCTGCCGCTGCTGATGCCGGTGGTCCTCCTCGGCGGCATCTATTCGGGCGCGTTCACCGCGACCGAGGCGGCGGCGGTGGCCGCGCTCTACGCCCTCGCGCTCGCGATTTTCGTCTACCGCGCCCTCGACTGGAGCGGTCTGGTGGCGATCCTCGCCGACAGCACCCGCGCCAGCGCCATGGTCGGCATCATCATCTGCGGCGCCTTCGCCTTCAACTACGCGCTTGCCGCGGAGCAGATCCCCGCGCGCGTCGCCGACTGGTTCACCGCGCTCGAGCTCGGACCACTCGGGTTCCTGATCGTCGCCAACCTGGTGTTCCTTGCGCTCGGTTGCCTGCTCGACACCACCTGCCTGCTGCTGGTGCTCGTGCCGCTGCTCGTCCCGGTCGCGCGGGCGGTGGGCGTGGACCTGGTGCACTTCGGCGTGGTCATCGTGGTGAACATGATGATCGGCCTGCTGACCCCGCCCTACGGCGTGCTGCTTTTCGTCTTGAGCGGACTGACCGGGACCCCGGTGAGAGCCATCGTGCGCGAGCTCGCGCCGTTCATCCTCGCGCTCGCCGCGGTGCTGGTCGTGCTCGTGCTCGCGCCCTCGCTCGTGCTCGCGCTGCCCCGACTGGCGGGCTACGCTCCCTAGCGGTTCTAGTCTCTCCTCGCCCAGGGCAGGTAGCGGCGGGTCACCCAGTTGAGCAGCGCCTCGAGGCTCACCCCGACGACCACCAGCGCGATCACCGCCACGAAGGCCTCGTTGTGCCTGAAGGTGCGCGAGTTGAACAGGATGAAGTAGCCGAGCCCGGGGATCGAGATGAAGAACTCCGCAACGACCGCGGCGACCAGCGCGCGGCCCGCGGCGAGACGCAGGCCCGCGATCAGGTAGGGCAGCGACGCGGGCAGGACGATGTCGAGGAGCGTCGACAGCGGCCGCGCGCGGAACGAACGCGCGACCTCGAGGTAGGTGACCGGCACCGAGCGCGCGCCGTCGGAGACGTTGACCGCGATCGAGAAGAAGCCCGCGAAGACGACGACCGCGAGGCGCGCGTCGGCGTTATAGCCGAACCACAAGGTGACCAGCGGCAGGATCGCGATCATCGGCGTCGCGAACAGGCTGTTCACGTAGTAGCGCAGGCCGTGCTCGACCACGGAAACGCGACCCATCGCGAGGCCCACCGCGGTGCCGAGCACGATCGCGACCGCAAGCCCGGCGAAGACCGACGACAAAGTCGACCAGGCCGCGGCGAGAAACTGGGCGTCGGTCACCACGCGGGCGAACACCACCGCTATCCCGGTCGGCCTGGCGACGTAGCCGGGCGCAAGCGCGCGCACGACGCCTTCCCAGAGGAGCAGCAAGGCGATGCCCGCCGCGGCTTTCAGCAGGATCGGGGAGTCGAGCGCGACTCGCGCCGGCCCGCCGAGTCGGGCCGGCGCCTTGGCGAGGGCCGCTTCCTGAGCGCTCACCGCGTGTACTCTTTCCAGGGAGCGAAGCGCTCCTCGATCCAGCGCCCGAAATCCATCAGGGCGACGCCGAGCACGACGATGACGAGGATCGCCGCGAGCAATCCCGCGGTATCGAAATTCTGCGAGCCCAGCATGATCATCTGGCCGAGCCCGGACGGGCTGAGGAAGAATTCGGCGGCCACCATTCCCACCAGCCCGCGCGCGATCGCCTGGCGGATGCCGGTCATGGCGAAGGGCAGCGTGTACGGGATCAGCACGTCGCGCCACAGCTGCCGCTCGTTCGAGCGGAACGCGCGCGCGACCTCGATCAGCTCGGGGCGGATGCTGCGCGCGCCTTCGACAGTGTTGTACAGGATCGGGAAGACCGAGAACAGAAACACCACCAGCACCTTGGGGGCGAAGCCGAAGCCCATCATCGAAAGGATGAAGGGGATCAGCGCCACCATCGGCGTGGCGTAGAGCATCATGATGTAGGTCTCGAGCGCCACCCGCAGCCGGCGCACGCGCGCCATCAGCAGGCCGAGCGGC
>JBATEB010000322.1:0-4943 GCA_049663805.1 Burkholderiales bacterium
GCGTAGCCGCGCCGCTCGAAGGCGCGCTGCATGACCAAGCAGAATTCCTCGCTGTCATCGACGATCAGCAGCCGCCGCTCGCGCTGCTCGGTCGTCGGGGAACGATCCTGGGTCCCCACGCGCGCTCCTCCTTGTGAACCGAAGAACTGTGACGACTCGGCGCTTCGGATGGCGCCCTGCCCGGCGGGGCCGGGCACCGCTTTCGCCGCGGGGAGAATCAAAGCAGATTCGCGCCAGCTTGGCTGCGACCACCTTATTTTAGTGACATTCCGATGACAAGCCAGCCGTTGAGCCGGCTCTGCGACCAAATGTCGCAGAAAGACCCGGAGCGGCCTGCGACAAAACGCCGCGCGACATTCTGCCGGCTTCCCCGCGCCCGATCCTGAGCGTACCTTCCGATCCAACGCGCAGGAAGTGGTGCGCGTGGAGCTTTTTCCTGAAGACGGCTTAAGCGCAAGGGGATCGGCCATGGATTCGGGTAATTCTTCACACCGCAAGACAATCACGCAGTTTGAGAAGGGGGATCGGCCATGAACTCGGGTAATTCTTCACACCGCAAGACAGTCTCGCTGCGCGGCTCCGTCAGTTCGGCGCTCGCGTGGAAGCTCGCCGCGACCGCGGGCGCGCTGCTGCTCTCGACGCAGGCGGCGGCCGCGATAACGTGCGCGCGCACCCTCAGCGCGAACGTGATCGCGTTCGACCAGCCGCTCATGTTCAACCGCCTCGGCGCGGCGAACGTGAACGGGATGATGTACGCGCTCCGGCGCGACGTCGTCAACAAGTCGACGCTGGTGCCGCTCACCGTGACTCCGTCCGGCGCCGTCGCCGGCAACGTCATGCTGCGTCCCGACAAGCGGCCGCGTCCGCTGATCCTGCGCGTGGCGGCGGGGGACTGTCTCGACGTCACCCTGACCAACCTGCTCGCGCCGGCGGCCAACCCGAACAACGTGCTGCCCGCCAGCGTGCCGCCGTTCAACATCCGGGTCGACGAGCAGGTCGCCGACCGCCACGTCGGCTTCCACGTCACCGGCATGCAACTGCGCACCGGCATCGCCGACGACTCGAGCATGGTCGGCCGCGTGGTCACCGATCCGGGCAGCCTCGTCGCCGTAGGCGGGACCAAGGTCTACCGGCTCTTCGCCGAGAAGGAAGGCGTGTACCTGTCGCAAAGCCTGGGCGGGCCGTTCGGCTCGGAAGGCAGCCAGGGCAATTCGGCCAACGGCCTGCACGGCCAGGTGATCGTCGAGCCCAAGGCGGCGAAGATCTATCGCAGCGCGGTGACCGAGGAGGAAATGCGGCTCGCCACGATAAACCTGACGCGAAACTCCCAGAGCTGCGGCCAGCCGCGCCTCACCGCCGGCGGGCAGCCGATCATCGACTACGAGGCGAAGTATCCGACCGTGAACTGCAACAACGGCACCAACCTCGGCGCCGCGGTGTGGGCCGCCGAAGGCAAGGCGAACCTGCCGGTCCTCAACATGATCAACGGCACGGCGATCGTCCACAGCGAGATCGACGGCCTGATCGCCGGCCCCAACGCCGACGGCAGCTTCCCGGCCTCGACCTATCCGCTGGAGAGCAAGGGCAAACGCAACCCGACGGTGCCCAATCGCCTCGAGCCCTTCCGCGACTTCGCATCCGCCTTCCATGACGAGCAGGCGACCGCGCAGGCGTTCCCGGGGTTCTATCGCGACGACCCGGTGTTCCGCTACGTCCTTCAGGGCGTGGGCGACATCTTCATGATCAACTACGGCTCGGGCGGCATCGGCTCGGAGATCATCGCCAACCGCTTGGGCGTCGGCCCCATGCACGACTGCCTGGACTGCGCCTACGAGGAGTTCTTCCTCACCTTCTTCACCATAGGCGAGGTCGCGCAGCTCACCGACATCCCGGCGAATTTCGGCCTGGAGACCCTGCGTCCCGGCGAGACCCCGCCGGCGGGCACCACCGGGCCGAAGGCGAACGTCGTGCTCTATCCGGGCGACCCCTCCAACGTGCACCACAGCTACATCAACGACTTCACCAAGTTCCGCAACACCCACGTGGGCAAGGAGCAGCACGTCTTCCACCTGCACAACCACCAGTGGCTGTTCAACGCTTCCGACGACAACGCCAATTACCTGGACGCTCAAGGGATAGGACCCAGCGTCGGCTACACCTACGAGATCAACCTCGGCGGCTCGGGCAACCGCAACAAGAGCGCCGGCGACGCGATCTTCCACTGCCACTTCTACCCGCACTTCGCGATGGGCATGTGGTACATCTGGCGCAACCACGACGTGATCGAGAGGGGCACCCAGCTGCAGGTGAGCGGCACGAGCTTCCACAGCGTGCGCTGGGCGCTCAAGGACGGCACCCCCGCGGCGGGGGCGCGCGCGCTGCCCGACGGCGAAGTCGTTCTCGGCGCGCCGATGCAGGCGATCATCCCGCTGCCCGGCAAGGCGATGGCGGTGGCACCCGGCCGCGTCACCGTCGTGGCCAACCCGTTCACCACCCCGACGGGACGTCCGGTGGGCAGCCTCTCCAGCGTGATCGACCGCAACATCAATCCCGGCTTTCCGTTCTGGATCGCGGGGATGGAGCATACCGTCGGCCAGCGTCCGCCGACGCCGGTGCTCGACATGGTCACTCCGGCCCTCGCGACCGCGCTGCGGGCGACGGGCGATCCCTTGTGGCAGAACCTCGACCCGGCGCAGGCCGACGGCTTCAACGGCGGCTTGGCGCGCCACACGCTGCACGGCCTGGCGGCGGGCGGCGTCGCGCATACGACGACCACGCCGATCGACTTCAGCAAGGAGATGCTGGTCGCGCGGCCCGAATTCTTCCCCGAGCAGGGCAACGACGTGGAGCAGACGGCGATGCGCTTCCACGCCGTTCGCAACCACGCGAGCTTCAAGGTTCCCCTGACCGGAACGAGGACCGCGACGGCGGCGAGCTTCGTCACCAACGGCTCCGGCGGGCCGGCGGTGGGGGCTCCGTTCCACGAGCCCTGCATCGACGACACCGGCGTGCGCCTCAACACCGGCGTGGTCGGTCGGTTCTTCAGCGGCGAAACCCTGACCGGCCTGAACACGCGCGGCTCGAGCATCTTCAGCGCGCAAAGGCCGCGCATCATCAAGGGCTCGAACATCCAGTTCGACGCGGTGCTGAACAAGACCGGCTACCACTACCCGCAGCAGCGCATCATCACGCTGTGGCAGGACGCGGTGCCGGTGATCAACAAGCAGCAGCCGCCCGAGCCCCTGGTGTTCCGCATGAACACCTTCGACTGCGCGGTGTACTCGCACACCAACCTGGTGCCGAAGGACTACGAGGTCGACGACTTCCAGGTGCGCACCCCGACCGACGTGATCGGCCAGCACATCCACCTGCCGAAGTGGGACCTGACCACGACCGACGGCGCGGCCAACGGCTGGAACTACGAGGACGGGACGCTGTCGCCCGGAGCGGTGCGCGAGCGCATCGAAGCCATCCGCGCCTTCAACGCCTGCACGGCGAACGATCCCCGCAACGGCACCAACGCCTGTCCCGAGGCGCAGCCGCATCCGTTCTTCGGCCAGTTCAACCGGCCCGACTGGCTCGGCGCCCGCACCTCGCACCAGCGCTGGTTCACCGACCCGGTGGTCAACACCGACGGCGTCGACCGCGGCCTGGGGATCATCTTCACGCACGACCACTTCGGTCCCTCGACCCACCAGCAGATCGGCTTGTACGCGACCCTGCTCACCGAGCCCGCGGGCTCGCGCTGGGTGCAGAACGAAACCGGAGCGCAGCTGGGTTACGACCCGGTGACCGGCGCCCCGGCGCGCACCGCCACGCAATCGACGGTCGACGGAAGGCCCGCCACGTTCAGCGACGGCGGTCCGACCTCGTGGCAGGCGGCGATCCTGCCGCCGGCGGCGGCCCCCGGAGGCAGCACGGTGAAATCCGAGACGCTGGAGGCGTTCCGCGAGTTCTACCACGAGTTCTCCGACTTCCAGCACGCCTACGAAGCCGGCGTCTACGTCGGCGCGGGCCAGGACGGCCGTCCGCTGGCCGGCGCGGGTCAGGATCAGCCCCCGCAGGTGTTCAACGCGGGCAACCCGCAATTCAACAGCAACGCCGCGGATGCCTTCCGCTTCGCGATCAACCCGCCGGCGCGCCAGCAGATCAATCCGGTGTTCCCGGATCTGGTGGTCGAAGTGCGGGGCGGGATCATTCCCGGTTGTCCGACCCGTCCGTGCCCGCAGGCGATCAGCGTGCAGGACCCGGGCGCGCTGGTGAACAACTACCGCATGGAAGCGGTCGGCTTGCGGGTGTTCGATCCGAACCGCACCGGTCCGGACGGCAAGCCCGGCACGCAGGCCGTGGGCCAACGCGGTGACCTGTCGTTCGCGATGCAGTCGCGCACCGACCGCGCCATCGCCGCGCTCAACGTGCAACCCACCGCCGCCACGGTGATCAACGGCACGCGCTTCCCGCCGCCGATCAACGCGGGCGGGGTCACCGCCGGCGATCCGTTCACGCCGATGATGCGCACCTATCCGGGCGATCTCATCCGGGTGAAGATGCAGGCAGGAGCGCACGAGGAAGAGCACAACGCCTCGAACCACGGCATGAAGTGGCTGCAGCAGGGCTCGGGCCACGGCACCTCGCCCAACTCCGGCTGGAGGAACTCGCAGGCCGCAGGCATCTCCGAGCAGTTCACCCTCTCGACGCCGGTGCTGCCGGTGGAGGGCTCGCTGCGGCAGCCGCAGATCGACTACCTCTACAACATGGACTCCGGCAACGACGGCTTCTGGAGCGGTACCTGGGGCATCATTCGGGCGCACGAGGACCTCGCGCCCAACCTGGTTTCGCTGCCGCAATCGCAGGTGCCGGTGGTGCTCGACGCCGCCACCCAAGCGGGCTTCGTCGGGGTCTGCCCGGCAAACGCCACACCGCGCAGCTACGACATCACCGCG
>JBATEB010000323.1:0-5720 GCA_049663805.1 Burkholderiales bacterium
CTAGACAGGAGAGGCGGTATTCAGAAAAACGTGGTCTGTCCCCGGTTTTTCACCTCGCGCTCGCGTAGTACTCGACGCGGCGTTCGAGCAGGCCGATCGCCTCCGAGACCGCGAAGGCGAAAAGAAACACGACGATCACCAGCGCCCAGAATTCCTCCATCAGGAAGTGGCTCGAGTAGAGCTCGAAGAGCTCTCCCAGGCCGATGATGGAGACGAGCAGCTGCCCGATGACCACGCCCTTCACGCCGCGGATCGCTCCCAGGCGCAGCCCGGCGAGGATCTCCGGCAGGGCGCTCAGTATCAGGACCTTCGTATAGAGCTGGTATGGCCGCGCCCCGAAGGAGCGCGCCATCTCGACCAGCGAGCGGTCCGCGCGCGTCACCCCGACCTGCGTATCGAGGATGACGACGAAGACGGCGAACAGAAACACCGTCACCACCACGGTGGTTTCGCCGATCCCGACGACCGCCATGAGCAGGGGCACCAGCGCCGAGATCGGAGCGCTGACGAAGATGTTGACCCACATTCCCAGAACCCGGGAGATGCTCCGCACCCGGGCCATCACGACCCCGAGCGGAATGCCGACGACCACGGCCAGGGCCATGCCGATCCCGAAGGAGCGCAGGGAAATCGCCGCCGCCGCCTCGAACTTTTCGGTCGGAAGGATGAGGAGCGCCGCCTGGATCACGCTGCTGACGGGCGGGATGATGATCGTGAGCTTCGCCCGCCCGATCAGCTCCCACACGACGAACCACAACACCAGCGAGAAGACGATGGGGATCTTTTTGCCGAACAGGGTCATCGGGTCACGCGACGTACTGCTTCAGGATTCGCCAGATTTCGTCCACGGTATCCAGGTAATTCCGATCGCGCCGGATCTCGTCCGCGCCGCGGCCGTGGTCGATCCCGGGCCGCACGATCTTCGACACCGTCCCGGGCCGCGGCGAGAGCAGCACGATCTGGTCGGAGAGATACGCCGCCTCCTCGATGCTGTGGGTGACGAAGATGACGGTCTTCTGCCGGTGGCGCAGCAAATCCAGCAGGTCCTCCTGGAACTTGCGCCGGGTCTGCTCGTCGACCGAGGAAAACGGCTCGTCCATCAGGATGATGTCGGCGTCGACGGTGAGGGCGCGCGCGAGCCCGACCCGCTGCCTCATCCCGCCGGAGAGCTGGTTCGGGTGGCTGCGCTCGAATCCCTCGAGGCCCACTTCGGCGATGTAGCGGCGCGCCACCTCCTCGCGCTCGGGCCTGGGAACGCCGCGCAGCTCCAGGCCGAAAGCGACGTTTCTGAGCACGTTGGCCCAGGGAAGGAGCGCGAAATCCTGGAACACGAAGGCCCGCTCCGGCCCCGGGCCGTGCACCTTCCTGCCTTTCACCCAGACCTCGCCCGCGTCCTGCGCGATCAGGCCCGCGATGATCTTGAGGAGCGTCGTCTTGCCGCAGCCGCTGGGGCCGAGCAGCGTGCTCAGCTTGCCCCCGGGAAAGGCGAGGTCGACGTTTCTGAGGGCCTCGACGCCCCCCTCGTAGGTCTTGCCGACGCCCTTCACTTCCACGATCGCGTCATCCCGCATGGTCACGCCCCGCGCATCTCCGCCGGGAACAGCCTGCGCTCCAGCCGCTCCAGCGCATGGATCGCGACCGCCGCGATCGCGATGATCGAGGCGATCGCCGCGAACATCTTCGGATAGTCGGCCACGGAGCTGTGGTAGGTGATGAGGTCGCCGATGCCGGTCGGCGTGATCAGGAGCTCGGCGATCACCACTCCGATGAACCCCATCGCGAGGCCGAGCCTCAGGCCCGCGAAGATCATGGCGCCGGCGTGCGGAACGATGATCTTCATCACCTCCTGGCGCCGCGTGCCCTGGAAGGACCGGCACATCTGCAGGAGCGAGGGGCTGGTGTTGCGGATGCCCTTGTAGGAATTCATCACGATGACGGGGGCGGCCAGCAGGATGACCGCCAGCACCTTGGAGGTCAGCCCGATTCCGTAGAGATAGGTGACCAGGGGAATGATCGCGGCCATCGGAGCCGCCTGCAGGATGATGAAAACCGGCAGCGACAGCCACTCGACCGTGCGCGACAATCCCATGCCGACGCCGAAGCCGATCCCGGCGGCCCCGCACAGAGCGACCCCGATGACGAGCGGCTGCAGGGTCGAGACATAGGCCTTGCCGAGGCTGCCGTCCGCGGCCATCTGCGCGAGCGCGATCAAGGTCTGGCTGAACGGCGGGAACGCCGGGCTGATCGGCCAGCGCCCGGCGAGCTCCCACGCGCCGAAAAAAAACGCAAAGGAGATCAGTTGCCAGGCGAGCGGGCCGGCAACGGGGCTGTTTCGAGTCACTGAGTCGCTCGGGTTTCGGGACTTCCGGAGACGGCGCGAGCGGCAACGCCGCGCGAAGCGGCGTCTGCCGCGGACCGTTACTTGACCTTCGCGAGCGCGGCCTTCAGCGGCCCGAACGTCCAGAAGTCCTCGACCTTGAGGTTCTGGCCCTTGAGCGCCCCCGACAGATGGAAGAACTCCAGGTCGTTGCGGGCGGCGCGCTCTCCCCCGCCGTCGTTGGGGAAGATGCCGCCCTCGACCCCTTCGCGGAAATAGGGGAGGATTTCCGCCTCGAGCTTCGCCGGAAGGTCCTTGAGCAAGCCGAGCTTCTTGCGCTGCTCGACCATCGATCCCGGATTCTTGTTGATCTCCCGGTTCGCCCGGATCAGCTCTTCCAGGAGGACGGTGACCGCGGCCTGGTTCTTGTCGAGGAAGGCCCTGGTCGCGAACAGCGCCTCGTCGCTCGCCTTGACCTGTCCCAGAGGCAGCACGACGAACTTGCCCGGCGCCTCCTTCATCACGAAATTCTTGTTGGATGCGTCCAGGATCGACGCCTTGATCGTGCCCTTCAGGAGCGCGAGCGCCCTGACGTTCGATCCGGGCACATAGCTCACGCTCTTGTACTTGATGGCATGTTCCTTCGCCATCAGGTTCATGATCGCCTCGGTACCCGAGCCGCGGGTATGGACGGCGATGTCCTGGCCGTCGAGGTCCTTCCACGTCTTGTAGTGCTCCTTGCTCACGATCGGGAAGAACTGGAGCGAGGTGAGCTGGTAGAAGAACCGGATCGGCACGTTGACCTTCTCGACCGCCGCGTACGGGGTGCCCTGGCCGATGTCGGCCTGGCCGTTGATCACCGCCTGCGTGGCGATGTCCTCGCTCTTGAACGACCGGACATCGACTTCGACGCCGCGCGCCTTCGCGCGCTCGACGGCCACCAGGAGCGGCAGCTCGTCGATCGAGACCACGTCGCCGAGCGCGTACCGGATCCTGGTCTGCGCCGAAGCCACGCCGCCGAGCACCGCCGCCAGCACTGCGATCAACAGAACCGCCGCCGGCCGAAATCGTATCAACGCAATCATGGTCTCTCCCTCTCCTTGGGGTCTGGGACCGCCATTATGGCAAATCGCGACGCGCCGTGGGGCGCCGCGCGATGTTCCTTGAAAAACCCGGCGCATCCGGGTTACTGTTGCGCCGCGTCATCCCGCCGGCGCGCAAGCGCCGCGGCAACCACGGAGCCGGAAAGAGATGGATGTCATCAAGTCCGTAGCGGCGTTGCGCGAGCGCCTGGAGCGCGAACCCGACAACGTATTCGTCCCGACCATGGGGAACCTGCACGCCGGCCATATCGAGCTGATGCGGCTGGCGAAGCACCGTGCCGCGTGCACGGTGGTGAGCATATTCGTCAACCGGATCCAGTTCGGTCCGAAAGAGGACTTCGAACGCTACCCGCGCACACTGCAGGCGGATGCGGACAAGATGAAGGAGGTGGGCGTCGATGTGGTGTTCGCGCCGACCGAGGCGGAAATCTACCCGGAACCGCAGACTTTCGTGGTCGAGCCTTCCGACCTGCAGCACATCCTCGAAGGCGCGTTCCGTCCGGGGCACTTCCGCGGGGTTGCGACCGTGGTGCTCAAGCTCTTCAACATGGTCGCCCCGCACACCGCGATCTTCGGCAAGAAGGACTATCAGCAGTACGTGGTGCTGCGCGACATGGTCAGGCAGCTCGCGCTTCCTGTGGAGATCATCCCGGCCGAAACGGTGAGGGCCGACGATGGGCTGGCGCTCAGCTCGAGGAACGCCTACCTGTCGCCCGCGGAGCGCGCCGAAGCGCCGCGACTCTACCGGACGCTGTGCGAGGTCCGCGCCGCGCTGATCTCGGGGGAGCGCGATTTCGCCGCGCTGGAGGCGCGGGCGCGGGACGCGCTCGGAAAGAACTGGGCTCCGGATTACTTCGCGGTGAGGCGGCAGGCCGATCTGCAGCCGCCCTCGCCGGCGGATCGCCGGCTGGTCGTGCTCGGCGCGGCGAGACTGGGGATCACGCGACTGATCGACAACGTGGAAGTGTCGCTCTAGGAAGGATACGGCTCCACCATCAGGTTCTCGACCGGGCAGCCGAGCGCCTTGGCGAGCGTCTCCATGGTCTGTTCGTTCACCGCGACCGGCTGAAACTCGCGCTCTCCGCCCTTGCTGTCGATGAAGGCCCTGGCCGCGCCTTCCGAGTTCCACACCACGACCGGGTCGGGCGATACTCCGGGAACCTGGACGCAGATCGGAACGCCGTCCGACTTGTACACGATCGCAAACATGGCCGGGTCTCCTGTCGCGGATAGCGCTGTCGGGCGCGCCGGGGCGCCCGCCCGCGCTTGTCTTCTCCCCCCTTGCGCGCGACACTACTTTAACCCATGTTCCGAGGGGCTTCCAGTGGCGAAACCGGCATTACTTCGCGTAGGCACTGCCGCAAAAAAAAATAGGTGACGGAATGCGCGCGATGCAACTCGCGGCGTCCGGCGCGCCGCTCGAACTGGTGAGCCGGAACATCGGCCGGCCCGCGCCCGGACAGCTGCTGTTGCGCGTGCTCGCGTGCGGCGTGTGCCGCACCGATCTGCACATCGTCGACGGCGAGTTGCCGGGACTCGATCATCCGGTCATCCCCGGCCACGAGATCGTCGGCGAAGTCGTCGAATGCGGTGAAGGCGCCGGGCGCTTCCGCGCCGGGCAGCGCGTCGGCGTGCCCTGGCTCGGCTGGACCTGCGGCGAATGTGCGTTCTGTCGCGGCGGGCGCGAGAACCTGTGCGATACCGCGCGCTTCACCGGCTACCAGATCGACGGCGGCTACGCGGAGTTCGCCCTCGCCGACGCGCGCTATTGCTTCGCGCTTCCCGAGAGTTATTCCCCCGCCGAAGCCGCGCCGCTCCTGTGCGCGGGACTGATCGGCTACCGTGCGCTCTCGATGGCGGGCGAAGCGAAGAATCTCGGCATCTACGGTTTCGGCGCGGCGGCGCACATCGTCGCGCAGGTCGCGCGCTTCCAGGGCCGAAAACTCTTCGCGTTCACGCGACCCGGCGATACGGAAGCGCAACGTTTTGCACTTTCGCTCGGCGCGGACTGGGCCGGGAATTCGGACGCACTCCCGCCCGAGCCGCTCGACGCCGCACTTCTATTCGCTCCCGTCGGCGCGCTCGTTCCCGCCGCGCTGCGCGCGGTGAAGAAAGGCGGCGCGGTGGTGTGCGCCGGCATCCACATGAGCGACATCCCGGCGTTTCCCTACGAGCTCCTCTGGGGCGAGCGCCGCGTGGTATCGGTCGCGAACCTCACGCGCCGCGACGGCGAGGAATTCCTCGCGCTCGCGCCCAAGGTTCCGGTGAAAACCACCGTCGAAACCTTTCCTCTCGAGCAG
>JBATEB010000324.1:0-25756 GCA_049663805.1 Burkholderiales bacterium
ATACAGCGTTACGCCGCACAGCGCCCCAATGACGAGCAGGATGGCGAGCCGCGGTTCCCGCCCGTCGAGAAGGAGCCCCAGAGACAGGAGCACGCCGACGCCGGCTGAGAGCGCTAGGCGTTGCGCCGGGACCGCCGACGCGATGCCGGCCCCGGCCGGGTCAGCCGCCGGCGGCGTCGCGGACAATCTTTTCGATGATCGGGTCAAGCTCGCGGGCCAAAGCGTCGAGATCGGCGCTGCCGTACGGGGCGAACACCGCGCTGGGCGCGCGCCAGGTCACGCTCGTCCTGCCGTCCGGGTCTTCGGTGACGTAGAGCCTGAGCGGCGCCTCGATGCCGGCAGGCACGCTGGCCGCCAGCATTCGCACCGCATAGTCGTTGCGAAACACCATCAGCACCACGTTGCCCCGGATCCTGACCCCTCTGCCGGCTGCGCCGCGGCTTGCGCTCGCCTGGGCAACCAGCCCCATCTTGTTCGCAGCGATCGCCTTTTCCAGCCGGGACACCACGGCGTCGAAAGCCTGGCCGGAGGTCATGGTTCGGGTGCCGGAGAACGGGTATTCGGCATTACCTTTCTGCGCGTTGGCGGCGATCGGTGCCGCGGCCGCAAGGGTCGCGGCCAGAACGACCCAGGTGCTCATTCTCTCAAACATCGTTTCGCTCCTCGAAGCGGGTTGAAGACATCGGGGTGTCAAGCGGATCGTAGTGATGACCGGGCTGGCGCTGCCCGTCGGTCGCGGCTATTTCTTCACGGCGCAGGGATTCTTCGCCGCGCAGGGGTTCTTCGCAGCGCAGGGATTCTTCGCCGCGCGCGGATTGGCCTTGCCGGCGCCGGAACGCTTGAAGGATTTCTGCACCTGGGCCGTGTAGGCCGTGAGCGCCGCGAGTTCCTTCGACTCCCAGCCGAGCGTCTTGCCGGCCATTGGCACGATCAGGCAAAACTGGTTCATCTCGTCGAGGTTGATGCGCTTGAATCCGCCTCGTTCCTTCGCCATGGCGACGTAGTGCGGATAGGGCTTGGCGAATGTCGCCTGGAAGGACGCGCCACCCTGGTGGCAGGTATTGCACGACATGTTATTCGTGCTCAGTTTGGTGTCTTTCCAGAGCGTTTCCCCGAGCTTCAGCATTTCGGCGCGGTTCCCGCTGGCGAGCCTGGTGCCTTTGGGTCGGGTGACGAGCCTGGGGTCCACCTTGTTCGCCGCTGCGCAGGGATTTTTCGCCGCACACGGGTTTTGGACCGCGCAGGGATTCTTCGCCTTCGGCGCGCAAGGGTTTTGCGCAAAAGCCGGGCCGCCCATTCCCAGCACAAACATCCCCACGATCGCAGCTTGCAGCGGTCTCTGATGCAGTTTCATGGTTTGCTCCTTTGATCTATGGCCAGTTGAAAAAGATCATCGTCGCGTGAAAGCGCGACGACGATCGACAGGGCCGAGGCGGCTATTTCTTCACGGCGCAGGGGTTTTTTGCCGCGCAAGGATTTTTCGCCGCGCAGGGATTGGCGGCGCAGGGATTTTTCTTTTTGGCGGCCGGTTTCGCCTTTGCCTTCGCGGCGCAGGGATTCGCCGGTTTTGCCGCACAAGGGTTTTGCGAAAAGGCCGGGCCGGCAAGACCCAGAGCCAACGCACTGACCAGAGCGAGTTGCAGAGACTTGTTCCGAATATTCATGGTGATTCCTCCGTTGGTGATGATCGATATGCGGGAGCCGGTGGCTGTCCCGCGTGAAGGATTAGTCGAGCGCGCCGGAGAATTCCTACATTCCCGGAAAAAGAACGCCGACGGGGCTCGACCCGCACAGGTCCAAGACTCAAGGATTTGTAGAGTTGGGGCTGCTGCGCCGACTAATCTACGGAAACGGAGAACGTTTTAACGTGAAAACGACAAACAGATTCCCCCGGGACTCGCTTCCCGGATACGCAGGCGAGGGAAGGCGAAATCGCCTGCCCTGGTTTGGTTGCGCGTTGGTTGTCGCGATAGTCGCGGCACTCGCCGGTTGCAGCGAATCGAGTCGGCCGGCCGCTTCGGCGAAGACCGCTTCGCAATCCGCGCGGCCGGACGGGCCGGATGTCGACAAGTTTCTCGACGTCCATTGGGCGCGGCCGCTCGCGCCCCAGGGACGCCCGCCGACCGGCTTCACCGCGACCGACATCTCGCTCGATCCCGAATCCTGCGGAAGCTGTCACGCCGACCAGTTCGACGCCTGGCGCGGAAGCCTGCATGCCGCGGCGATGAGTCCGGGTCTTCTCGGTCAACTCGCCGAAATGGATGCCGGGGCTCGGGACGAGCACCAGGAGTGCATTCGCTGTCACGCGCCGCTGGCCGAGCAGGCGGACAGCCTCGCCGCCGCCCTGGCGACGGGCCGGGACCTCGCGGAATCGCCGCCGGGCAAGTCACAGCCGTTGCATCGGCATGGCATGAGCTGCGCCGCCTGCCATGTCCGGGGTCACGAGCGCTACGGGCCGCCGCGCCGCGATGGTTCCGCCCCCAGGGACCGGGCCGGTCTTCCCCACGGTGGATGGACCGCCAGCCGGGCGTTCGAAGATTCGCGCTTTTGCGCGGCCTGCCACCAGTTTCAGCCGGACCAGTACGCGCTGAACGGCAAGTTGATCGAGAACACCTACGAGGAATGGAAGGCGAGCCGCCATGCGCGCGAGGGCAAGACCTGCCAGAGCTGCCATATGCCCGATCGCCGGCACCTGTGGCGCGGTATCCACGATCCCGAGACCACCCGGGCCGGGATCACCATCGATGCGGTCGGTCCAACGACAGACTCGGGTCGCATTCTTGCGGCCCTCAGCATCCGCAATTCGGGCACGGGCCATCACTTCCCGACTTACGTGACGCCGAAAGTCATCGTCGAGGGCGTTCAGGAAAGCGCCCGGGGCAAGACGCTGCCGGGAACGCTGCAGCAACTATTCATCGAGCGGCGGGTGAAGCCCGATCTGAGCGCCGAGCTGTCGGATTCCCGGCTTGCTCCGGACCAGAGCGTCACTTTCAATTACCGCGCCGCTCCCGCAACCGGTGCTCGAACGCTGGTGCTGCGCGTGCGCGTCGAGCCGGACGCCTTCTACACCGGGCTCTACCGCGAGCTGCTCGCGAGCGGCTCGGCCCGCAAGGGGCGCCGTCTGATCCAGAAAGCGCTCGAGAATTCCATCGCGTCCCAATACACGCTCTTTGAATCCCGTTTTTCCATGCCGTTACCGTGAGAAACAACTGCCGGCGCGCGGTTGCGAGCGGGCGCCGAAACCCTCGAACCGGACCCGGTGTATCCTCGGTGCGCCCCCAGTTCCGCTCGATGTCCTCAGGCTCTCAAGACCGCGGCCCCGATCTCGCTCTCGTCGCGGAGGCCGCCCCTTTCGCGGGCGCGCCTTCGCGACCGGGGAAGGGCGGCGGCGCCGCGGACGATCTCGACTGGTCCGCCTGCATGGCCCGCGCGCAGGACGGGGACCGGGAGGTCTACCGCAGCCTGCTCGAGGATGTGACGCCGTATCTTCGCTCGATCGTCGCGCGGCGCTTTCAGAATCCGGGCGACATCGAGGACATCGTCCAGGATGTGCTGCTGACGGTCCACGCCATACGGCACACCTACGATCCGGCGAGGCCTTTCGGTCCGTGGCTCGTTGCGATCGCCAATCGCCGTGCCGTAGACGGGCTCCGCCGCTACGGGCGCTCCCGGGCGCGGGAGGTGGAATGGGACGAGGAGCATGAAACCTTTGCCGCGCCCGAAACGAACTTGACTGAAGCGGCTTCCGACTCGCGGGTGCTGCGGGAGGCGATCGACCGGCTTCCCCCGGGGCAGCGAGACGCCATCCGGATGCTGAAGCTCCAGGAGATGTCGCTCAAGGAAGCGGCGGCCGCGAGCGGTACCTCGGTCGCCGCGTTGAAGGTCGCTACGCACCGTGGACTGAAAAAATTGCAGAAGATGTTCGAAAGGCGGGACGACAAGGCGTGATCGCGACGTCGGAACTCATCAAATCGCTTGTCGCGGGCGCGACGCCGGTTCGGCGCTTGCGCCCGCCGGCGGCGCGCGCCGCGCTTTGGCTGCTCTTCGCGGGGGCGATCGTCGCGCTGCTCGCGGCGAGTCATGGGCTCCGTCCGGACTTGGGTGTCCGGCTCGCGCGGTGGTCTTTCGTGACGGCTATCGTCGCATCGGCGCTCACCGGCGTTCTCGCCGCCGTCGCCTCCTTCATGCTCAGCCTGCCGGACCGCTCGCGCCTGTGGATCCTGCTGCCCGCTCCCGCGCTGGCGGTCTGGGTATCGACGATCGGCTACGGTTGCCTGACCGACTGGGTCGAGATCGGCGCGGGCGGACTCCGTCTCGGGGAAGCCGTCGACTGCTTTGCGACGCTCGTTCTCATCAGTGCACCTCTGTCGCTCGCGATTCTGGTGATGCTGCGCCATAGCGCGCTTCTCGATCCGGCGCGCGTGGCCGTCATGGGCGGGCTCGCGGTGTCGGCGATCGCCGCGACCGCGCTGTCGCTCTTTCACAGTCTCGACGCGACGGTCATGGTGTTGATGTGGAATTTCGGCATCGCGGCCCTGATGGTGGGCTTGGCGAGCGTTCTCGGGAAGAAGATGTTTTCCTGGGTCGCGCCGCGCTAAACTAGTGGTGCCGGCGTCCTCGTTCGACCGAATCGGGCCCGACCCTTCAAACGTTTCGAAAGGGAAACGACGTGTTCGACATCTATTTCTGGACGACGCCCAATGGCTACAAGGTCTTGCTGTTCGCCGAGGAGGCGGGCATTTCCTACACGATCAAGCCGGTGAACATCGGCAGGGGCGAGCAGTTCACTCCCGATTTTCTGCGCATTTCTCCGAACAATCGCATTCCGGCGCTGGTCGACCATGTGCCCGCCGAAGGCAAGGGGCCGTTGTCGGTGTTCGAATCGGGTGCGATCCTGCTCTATCTTGCCGAGAAGACACGGCGCTTCATCCCGATGGATCTGGCGGGCCGGGTCGAGGTCCTGCAATGGCTGTTCTGGCAGATGGGAGGGCTGGGGCCGATGGCGGGGCAGAACCACCACTTCAGCCACTACGCGCCCGAGAAGCTTCCCTACGCGGTGGATCGCTACGTGAAGGAGACCAACCGCCTGTACGGCGTGATGAACAGGCGCCTCGCCGGCCGCGAGTTCATCGCGGGCCCGTCTTATACGATCGCCGATATGGCGAGCTATCCCTGGATCGTTCCGTACGAGCGCCAGGGACAGGACCTGAACGATTTTCCGCACCTGAAGCGCTGGTTCCAGGCGATCGCGGCGCGGCCGGCCACGCAGCGCGCCTATGAGAAGGGCAAGGCGATCAACACCGCACCGACCGTCGACGACGAGGCGAAGCGCATTCTCTTCGGCCAGACGGCAGCCACGGTAAGAGGCTGAATCGGATCCGGTCCGGTATCGTTCCGACACAACACGAGGAGGCAGCCATGGATCGCCGTGTCAAACCCGCACCCCGGCTCGCGCCCCTGCCGCTCGACCACGATCCGGCGCTGAAGGACGCGTTCGCGGATTCGGTCAAGTCGCTGGGCTTCGTTCCCAACAGCATGCTGATCATGCAGCGCAAGCCGAAGATCCTCGCGGCCTTCAGGCAACTGTCGGCGGCGATCAACGCCGATCCGGAAGCCGAGGTCGACCGCGGCTTCAAACGGCTGCTCGCGCACGTCGCGAGCCGCGCGGCCGGCTGCCAGTACTGCATGGCGCACACCGCGGGGAGCGCGCCGCGCTTCGGCGTCGACGAGGCCAAGGTCGCGGCGGTGTGGGAGTACCGCACCAGCCCGCTCTACAGCGAAGCCGAGCGCGTGGCGCTCGATGTCGCGCTCGCGGCGTCCTCGGTGCCCAATGACGTCACCGACGAGATGTTCGCGCAGTTGCGCCGGCACTGGAACGACAACCAGATCGTCGAGATCGTCGCCGTGATCGCGCTCTTCGGTTTCCTCAACCGCTGGAACGACACCATGGCGACGCCGCTCGAGGCGGAGCCCATCGAAGCGGGCGAAAAATTCCTCGCTTCCCACGGCTGGGAACCGGGCAAGCATTTGCGATGAGGCGTTTCGCGCGGAAGTGCCGGTCTGTCCGTCAGCCGGAATGCGACCGCACGACTCCGAGCAGCGCCTCCCCGTAGCGCTCGAGTTTTTTCTCTCCCACTCCGGATACGCCGCGCAGCGCTTCGCGCGTTCCCGGCCGCAGCACGGCAATGGTCTCGAGCGTGCTGTCGTGAAACACCACGAACGCCGGCACGCCGTGCTCGCGGGCAATGCCCAGACGCCAGGCGCGCAGCGCCCGGAGCAACGCCGAGTCGGGAGCGGCCATGCCGACGGCCTCTCTCCCGCGCTTGCCGCGCCTGACGCGGGAAGGCCGGGCAGCCTGCTCGCGCAGCATCACGCTCGTCTCGCCTTTCAGCACCTGGCGCGCGGTCTGCGTGAGTTTCAGCGCGCCGAACGCTTCGCCGTCCGCCCGAAGGTGGCCGAGCGCGACCAGCTGCCGGAACACCGCGCGCCACTGTCTTTCGTCGCGGTCGCCGCCGATGCCGAAGGTGGACAGCCGGTCGTGGCCCAGCTGCGAGACGCGCCCTGCCGCCCGGCCGAGCAGCACATCGATCACGTGCCCCGCGCCGAAGCGCTGGCCGGTGCGATAGACGCAGGACAGCGCCTGCTGCGCGGGCAGCGTGCCGTCCCACACCCGCGGCGGATTCAGGCAGTTGTCGCAGTTGCCGCAAGGCCCGCTCGTCTCGCCGAAGTAGGCGAGCAGCCGGACGCGGCGGCAGCCGGCGGTTTCGGCCAGCCCCACGAGCGCGTCGAGCCTGCGCAGCGACGCGCGCTTGAAGACGTCGTCGGCCGCGGATTCGTCGATCATGCGCCGCTGCTGCACGATGTCGGCGAGGCCGTAACTCATCCAGGCCTCGGCCGGCTTGCCGTCGCGTCCGGCGCGGCCGGTTTCCTGGTAGTAGGCCTCGATGCTCTTCGGCAGGTCGAGGTGCGCCACGAAACGCACGTCCGGCTTATCGATGCCCATGCCGAACGCGATCGTCGCCGCCATCACCACCCCGTCCTCGTTGATGAAGCGGTCCTGGTGCGCCGCGCGCGCTCCGGCTTCCATGCCCGCGTGGTAGGGGAGCGCCTCGATGCCGTGGAGGGCGAGCGCGGCCGCGGTCTCCTCCGTCTTCGTCCGCGACAGGCAATAGACGATGCCCGATTCGCCCGGGTGCCGCGCGCGGATGAAATCGAGCAGTTGCGAGCGTGCGTTCTCCTTTTCGACGATCTCGTAGCGGATGTTCGGCCGATCGAAGCTGGAGATGAAAACGCGCGCGCCGTCGAGCTTCAGGCGCGAGACGATTTCGCGCCGCGTGGCTTCGTCGGCGGTCGCGGTGAGCGCGATGCGGGGAACCGCCGGATGGCGCTCGGCGAGCAGCGTGAGCTCGATGTACTCCGGCCGGAAATCGTGTCCCCATTGCGACACGCAATGCGCCTCGTCGATGGCGAAGAGCGCGAGCCGCGAGCGCTCGAGCAGGCCCAGGAATCGCGGCGTCACCAGCCGTTCCGGCGCGACGTAGAGCAGGTCGAGCCCGCCCGCGAGCAGCTCGCGCTCGACCTTCGCCGCCGCCGCCGCGGCCAGCGTCGAGTTGAGGCAGGCCGCTCTGACGCCCGCTTCGCGCAGCGCCGCCACCTGATCGTGCATCAGCGCGATCAGGGGCGAGACGACGATGCCGCAGCCCTCGCGCATCAGCGCCGGGATCTGAAAGCACAGCGACTTGCCGCCGCCGGTCGGCATCAGCACCAGGGCATCGCCGCCGCCGGCGACGTGCTCGATGATCTCGCCCTGCTTGCCGAGAAACGACGGGAAGCCGAAGATCGATTCGAGAATCGAGAGAGCTTGGGTCACGAGTGCAGTCGCGGCGTAGATATTTATTTGTCGTTAAAACAGGCTTTTTTGTCTCGATTACACTATTTCGAGACAAAAAAGCCTGGATTTGTCGCTATTCAGGTCGGGTCTTATCCTAGCCGTTCCAGGCGCTGGACCGGCTCGTCCATCTCTGAAATTATCGAACTGGCCGATCTTCTCGGCAGTCGAGCCCGGGGTGAACACCAGAGTGCGGTAATGGTGCTGCTCGCGCGCGGCGCGAAAGCGCGCCGCGGCGAGCGCCGCACTCGCTCTGAGCTGCACCGGATTTCCCGGAAATTCTGTGCCGACTTCAGACGCCTGAAGTTGCTGCAGCCAGTCGTCGCGTGATCTCCGTCTTTCGGTCACAAGTCATGACAAGTTCTCGTGTGGCTCGTGTCATTGCCACGTACAGGATGCGCGCCTCACCTTCGGCCTCAGCAAGATCGGCCGCATCAATCAGCCCCAGGCCTGCCAGTATAACAACGGGGTATTCCAGGCCTTTCGAAGCGTGCATTGACATCAGCTTTACCGTGTCCTGCATGGGAGAGAAATTTACTTCCTTCTGCCAAGTGATAGGAACGCCGGCTTTGCGCAGGGTATGGGCGAGCGTTTTGCCGACCGGGTCGTAGTGGCGATAGAGCACGGCTATGTCGCGCCAGCACGTGCCGCGGTCGTGGACTTCCTTCAGGTGTTCGGCAATCCGGCTCGACTCATCTCTTAGAGACGGCAGCTGGATCAACAGGGGTGCCGGCCCGCTGCGCCCCACGGACACCGGCTGCAGCGTAGGCACGTGGTCTTCGTCGGCTTCCTGTGGGGTCAGCAGGTCGTGGGCAAAGGTAGCGGCGACTCGAAGAATTTCCTGGGTGTTGCGGTAGTTGATCCTGAAGACCGTGGTGCGCCCCTGTGCCTGGATGCCGACGCTCTTGAAGCTGAACTTGTGTTTGGCCGTTTTCTGGTAGATGGACTGGGCATCGTCATAGAGCACCAATAGGGAATTGCTCTCCGGATCGACCATCTGCAACACCAGCTTGAACCATTCGGGCTGGAAGTCGTGGCCTTCATCGATCAGCAGCGCATCGTACTGCCCGCCGGGAATCTGCCCGTGGTCCACCGCACGCATGACACGCGACACCATCTCCGCGAAGAGTGCATCGCCCTCCAGCCCTTCGGGTAATCCCGCCTGATAGGCAATCAACTGGGCATGGCACCACTGGTGAAAGCTGTGCACCAGCACTTTTCCCGCGAGCCCCTTGTCCCGCATCCACTGTCTCAACCGCTCGGCGAGTTTGCGGTTGTAGCAGAGTATCAGGATGGGCTTTGTGCACACCTTGGCCAACTGAACGGCCCGGTATCCCAGGATCAGCGTCTTACCCGAGCCGGCTACCCCGTGGATAACCCGATGTCCGTCGCCAAGGCTGCGCGCCAGTTGTTCCTGCTGCAGGTCCATCACCTGCATAAGACCGGGCAATGAGGCAGTCGTCGCTCCGTCCGTCTCGGTGTCGGTAAACAACGCTGCCGTTCGCGGTGGAATGCGGATTTCCGGAAACATGTGCCAGCGGATGCGGTCGATCTGCGGCAGTGTGAGGGCGGCCTCGAACTTGATGCTGAACATATTCCACAATCTGTGCTGGAAGTCTTCGGCCTCCGCGGTCTCGATCATCTCGTCCTTGCAGATGACCCGATGGGATTCGATTACATCACGCAGGTCAGTGCTGTCAAACTGACTTCGCGTGATATTGGTCAGGGCCACGCCATAACTCCACGGAAACAGCAGTTTCCCCTTCTGATGCCCACTGGAGAAGGTAAGCTCGGAATCGGTCTTAAGCTTGTCGGCCACCACATGGGCGTACTGGCGAGCCTGCTCCAGCGGATTGGACTCATGTATCAGGCCGCGTGCGGTAAGAAGCTCAAAGCTTTGCCTGTCGGCCTTGCGAATCGTCGCCAATTGCCAGTCCTTGACTTCGAGGATCAGGATACCGCGGCGAGGATGGAGGATGACGAAGTCCGGGTGGGCATTGGATGGCCCCACCGGAACGTCGTACCAGAGCAGGTAATCGTCTTCGAGTTTCTGTTGGAGCCGTTCGGCCAGGCGCCGTTCGCCGCCTGAGGCGAAACGGCAGGAACCGAATGCCGGTATTAGGTTTGCCATGGCACAGGGATTGCGATGTGTTCCATGCGGCCGTTTTATCCCGTGGCCTTCACGACGGATCCTCGGTGCACAACCGGGTGCGCGTCGGCTGATCGGCCAGTTTCCGCTTGCGGTTGTCGACAATGTTGTGCGCGGGCATGGTTCAGCGGCGCAGCAATTTGGGATAATTCTTGCGTAGCCATGCGAGTACGTCATCGCGCAACGCGAGGGCGAGTTCGCGCATTTCGCCGGCTTCCTGCTCAGACACCAGCCCCGCGGTCTCGTAGCCGCCGATATTGCGCTTTTTTCGGAAATTATCGAACTGGCCGATCTTCTCGGCAGTCCAGCCCAGGGTGAACACCAGACTCTGGACGGTGCGGTAATGGTGCTGTTCGCGCGCGGCGCGAAAACCCGCGGCGGCGAGCGCCGCACTCGCTGCTTGCAACGCGGCGTTGTAAGCGATGTTGAGCCGCCAGTCCGGCGACAGGCCGGGCACCTGCGAGTTGGAGAGGTCGCGTTCCACGATGGCAAGCAGGGACGCGATCTCCTCGGCGCTCGTCCGGTGCTTGACCAGCCAGTTATTTTTTAGCCAGTCTTGCGAGCTCACGTTCGTCCCCGATCAGGAAGATTTTTTCGCCCTTCATCACGGTCCTCAGGAAATGGTTTTTTGCAGCAAGCTTGGCGCGCAATTCGGCAGGGGGATACACAGACGGGTTTACCTCGCGCGCGAGAGTTTTCTGGGTGCTGCCCAGGGCTTGGGATGCCTCCGCAAACGTGACTTCCCCGATAATCATCACGTCCACGTCGCTTGCCCGCCGTTCCTCGCTTCTTGCTACCGACCCGTAGATGAAGGCCGCGCGTATGCGGGCGGCGATCGGCGCGAGCGCGGCGCGCAGCACGTCGGCGACTCCGGCGGTTTTGACGATCAGGCTGCGAAGCTCTGGATAGATCGGACAGTCCGGGTTGGCCTGGAAGTACACCTGGCGCCCTTGAACCGTGCGGCGTGCGATGCCGGCGCGCACGAGAAATTCGAGTTCGCGCTGCACCGTGCCGCGGCCAAGCGCTGCCGACTGGATCAACTGTTCCTGCAGCCGCGGCTCGTCGGGGTGGGTATAGAGTAGCGCGAGCAAGGCTTGGCGGGTCTTGCCGAATAGGGGTGGAAGCGTCTCAGGGAAAAGAATGGCACTACCCATAATGGGTAGCAGAATACCCAAATTAGGTAGCTCGGTCAAATTCGAAGCGGCCGGCTGCGACGGGCTGACCGATCCCCGGGGCCGGCCTAACCGTCCCGACGCAGGCGGACCTTAGCGCCGCCTCGCGCGCTTTCGCCGCGCCGGCTTGGCACGGCGCCCCGCGCCCGGCGCCGCAGCCTGGGCCATCTCGATGCCGAAAATCTCCGCGAGCTGCGCATTATCGAGAACCTTCCCGGCCCCGGGTCCTTTGCCGGCGAGCGGCAGGGCTTTGCCGGCCTTGGCGATCAGATCTTTCTGATCGACCTTGCGCAGCGCGAACAGCAGCTCGGGCCGCTCGTCCAACCGGGTGCCGATCCCGTAGAGCACCGCCGCGACGTGCTTGCACATCGCGGCCCAGTCCGGGCAGCTGCAGTCGAAGGTGATCTCGGCCGGTTGGCATTGCGCGCCGCGGGTTTCACCCAAACATCAAGGTCGCCCGTTGCGCGGACGCGCCCGCGCGCTGTCTGAGAGATAAGTCTCGAGCGGATGCGTGCTCACTTCGCCAGCCGCGCCAGGTCCCGGTCGAAGCTGAATACTTGCCACTTGTGCTCGTGCGCCGTGGCTGCGACAAGCGCATCGACGAAATCGACGTTGTGATCGCGGTAGAGCGTCAAAGCATGCCGGACAGCCCCTGATTCGGTGATCGCGCCGCGATAGTCGAGCAAGCTGAGAAGCTTCGTGGCGGCGTCAGCGCGAGAGACTTTATAGATGCGGGTTAATACGTATACGCACTCCGCGAGAACCGCGGCGGGAATGTAGGCCGACGACTCGCCTTCGCGTACTGGCTCGAAGAATGCGCGGGCGCGCTCGAAGTGCACCCGCTCCCCGCCAAGCAACAGGGCGACGATCGCATTCGCGTCAACGACGCTTGTGTTTTTCTCGGACAACGGCCTCCCACGCCTTGTCGCGGGCAACGTGGAACGGTATGCGTTTTCTAGCGTAGTGCGCGAGACTGCCCGCGACGTCATTTACCGGTTCGATGCGCACCGATCCATGTTCTGAAACGATACGGACATGATCGGTGCCGAGTGCCTTGCGTACGTCGCGCGGCAGTGTGATCTGTCCCTTACTGGAAATCTTGGCGGTCTTTACAACTGCGCTCATGCTTTACTTTGCTAGTTCCCTTTACCGGGAAGCATAGCACGGAAAGCATCAACGGTTCCAGCCTACCAGTAGCGCATCGCTCCGCGAAACAGCCGCTCCAGGTCGCCTTTCACCACGTCGCGCGGCGCGTTGGTCAGAAGGCGTTGCTGCGCGAACGCACCCTCGGACAACGCCTCGACGTCGCCTTCACCGTAGCCGACGCCGGCGACTCCGTTGGGTATGCCGGTCGCGCGCATCAGTTCGACGAGCCGCTTCGCCAGCACTTCGCCTGCGTCCTTCTCCGAAGCGTCTCGCGCATCCGCGCCGAGCCATTCAGCGCCCTGGAGATGGCGCCCGGGGCAAGCCTCCGCGGTGAAGCGGAACACCGAGGGCGCGTTGACGATCACCGACATGCCGTGCGGCACCATCGGTTCTTCCCCGGGATAGCCCTCGGGCCGGAAGTCGCGCACCAGCCCCGCCACGGCGTACGACATGCCGTGGGGCAGGTGCACGCCCGAGTTGCCGAAGGCGATTCCGGCGAGCGTCGCCGCGAGCATCAGGTTGTCGCGCGCCTCGCGATCCGAAGCGTCGTTCACCGCGCGCTCGAGAAACGCCCCCAGCCGCCGCATCGCGGCCTCGCAGCCCACGTCGCTCCAGGGATTGGCGCCCTGGCTCATCGGGCGCGCGGTGGCTTTATCCGGCTGCTTGCGCAGCGTGTAGGGACGTGCGGTATAGGATTCCAGCGCGTGCGAAAGGACGTCGAACCCGCTCGCCGCCACGACGTTTTTCGGCAGCGAGTAGGTGGTCGTCGGGTCGATCAGCGCGAGCGAGGGCTTGAGGCGCTTCGAGGCGATGCCGGTTTTCACTTTCCTGGCGAGCAGGTCGAACACCGCGATGCCGGTGCACTCCGAGCCGGTGCCGCAGGTCGTGGGGCAGGCGATATGAGGCTTCAGCGCACCGGGGACCGGCCTGCCGGCGCCGATCGGGGCGTTCACGTAGTCGAGGAATTCGGCCGGATGCGTCGAATAGAGATTCGCCGCCTTGCAGGTGTCCATCGCCGAGCCGCCACCCACGGACACGTAGCCGTCGAACCGCCCTTCCGCGGCGAAGAGCGCCGCAGACCGGAATGAGTCATCCGTGGGCTCCACTTTCACTTCGTCATAGACCGCAATATCGGTCCCCGCGGCGCGCAGCGACGCGAGCGCCTCCGCGACGCACTCGAGCGCACCGACGCGCCTGTCGGTGAAGAGCGCGGCGCGCTTCATGCCGAGCGCGCGCGCATGCTCGCCCGCTTCCTTCAGCACGCCGGGGCCGAAGACGATGCTGGAGATGTCCACCGAAAACGCCGACTCGTGGCCTTCGGAGATCGCGTAATAATGGCAACAGTCCATGCGCTCGATGTCAGTGCCGCAGCACGCACTTCTGATAAAGATTCTTGAACCTTCCCTGCGGGTCGTAGCGGCGTTTCAGCGCATCGTACGCCGGCTTGTTGTAGAGGCGCCAGAACTCCTCTTCCGGGTAGTAGGAATCGGAGTAGAGCGATTTCACGCCGCCCAGCTCGGCGACCTTGCGCTCGATCTTGCGGTTGTGCCAGCCCGGCTCGCGCCGCACGCGGTCCTGGACCACGTCCCAGAAGCCGAAATTCACGTAGAGGGTATCCGGATCGACCGGGTAGAGCGGGAACCGCGCCTGGGAATCGTAGGCGCCGATCGGGCAGATCCACACCGGCAGGATGCCGATCTCCTCGAGGAAGAAGGCGAGGAATTCCGGCGCCCGGGCGATGGGAATGTCGACGTCCTGAATGACCGACTCCGGGTATTTCCCGGTCAGCCGCGAGAAGGCGCGGGTGAAGCCCCACTTGCTGTTCCAGCGCATTACCTTGGCGTAGGTGGTCGAGTTGAGCCGTTCGCGCCCGAGGAGTCTGCGAACCAGCGGGTTCTGCGCGAACAGGTTCTTCGAGCACCAGAACCAGTCGGTGTCCCAGCGCCAGATGAAATCCCGCGTGGTGAGGTAGTCGGTTTCCCTCTCCCGGATCGAGCGGTAGTAGATGTGCTCGAAGCTGTAGTCGCTGGCGTAAGGCGCCGAATCGGCGAAACGGCCGAGCGTGATGTACATCTCGCCGCCCGAGAACACCGTTCCGTCGATGAAATCGGCGTCCTTCACCCGGCAGCGCGATTCGAGGTCCCGGAAATAGCGTATTGCATCCGTGTGCCGGACGTGCTCGATGCGCACGTAGGGTTTGACCGGGACGGTGCGCGCGGTCACCTCGAGCGCGTAGCCCAGGGTTCCGTACGAGTTCGGAAATCCGAAGAAAAGGTCCCGATATTCGTTCTCCGGCGTGCAGGTCACGATCGAGCCGTCGGCGAGCAGCACCTCGATCGCGAGCAGCGTGTCGTGCACCAGGCCGTACCTGAACGAGGAGGCCTCGATGCCCACCCCCGCCGCGGCGCCGCCCAGCGTGATCGACTTCAACTGCGGCACCACGCAGGGCATGACCCCGTGCGCGAGCGTGGCCTCCGCCAGGTCGGCATAGGTTGTCATGCCCTCGGCCTCGACGCGGCCGCCGGCGACGTCGACGCGCACCACTTCGTTGAAGCCGGACAGGTCCACGCGCGGCCGCGCGGCCGCCTCGGCGTCGCGGAGGCGGTCGCGGAAAAGGTTGGACGTGCTCTTGGCGAGACCGACGCCGCCCGGTCCCCGTTCGCGCAGCGCGCCGAGCAGCCGGGCGCGCTTCTCCTCGTGGCGGATCACTTGTAGAGAAAGGCCCGGCTCATCGGATAGTTGTCCCCGACATTGCCCTTGCTCACCAGGATCTGGAACAGGTGCGTTTTCCCGTTCGGGGAGCGGAACATCTCGGCGCAGGACCACAGATAGGTCCGCCAGATTCGCCGGAATTTCTCGTCGAAGCGCTTCGGGTCGAGCTTGTGGACCTTGTCCCAGTTGCGGTCGAAGCGCTGCGCCCAGTCGTCGAGGGTCAGCGCGTAGTTGCGGCGCAGGTTCTCGATGTCGAGCACCTCGAGGCCGCAGCGCTCGCACCAGTCGATCGCCTGGGCGAGGCTGGGAATCCAGCCCCCGGGGAAGATGTACTTGCGTATCCAGAACTCGGTATCGCGCATGCCCACGTGGCCGATGAAGTGGATCACCCCGAGACCGCCGGGTTTGAGATAGTCCGCGTGCGCCTTGATCACCTCCGGGAGCTGGTCGCGTCCCGCGTGCTCGAGCGTGCCGATCGAGAGCAGCTTGTCGAACTGCCGCGGCACCTCGCGAAAGTCGCGATCGAGGACCTCGACCTTGCCCTCCAGGCCGCGGCGCTTGATTTCCTCGCGCGTCTCGCGCACCTGCTCGGTCGTGGTGTTGATGCCCGTGCCGTACGCGCCGTACTTCTCCCAGGCGTAGAACAGCAGGTTGCCCCAGCCGCTGCCGATGTCGGCGAAGGTATCCCCCGCCTTGAGCAGCACCTTCCTGCAAACGTGGTCCATCTTGTTCATCTGCGCTTCTTCGAGCGACTTCGTCCCGTCCATGAACCAGGAGCAGGTGTACGCCATGCCGACTTCGTCGAGCCACTCCCGGTAGAAGCCCTGGCCGGGTCCGTAGTGGAAGCGCGCGTTCGCTTTGGCTTGCGCGATGGAGGCGTTGCTGTAGCGGAGCTCGTGCCACCAGTTCCGCACCGAGACGAGGAAAGTCGGCCGATCGTCGAACCCGGCGTCCATGCCCGCGCGAAACGCGTGCGCGAGGCTGCCCTCGATGTCGATGTCGCCGTTGAAGTACGCCTCGAGGAATCCGACGTGGCCGAAAAGCATCACGCGCCACGCGGCGCGGCCGTTGCGGATCAGGATGGTGACGTCGGGCGCGCGCTCGCGGCTCTGGTAGATGGAGCCGTCGGCGAAGACGACGCGAAAGCAGACCTCGGTCGCCGCGCCGATGGCCGCCATCTTTTTCCTGAGCTGAGCGTTCATGGTCTTGTCGACTCGGGTGATCCGTGCCGCGAAAAGGGGATCTTCTTTGGTTGTTTTGAATTCGCGCCGAGCGGACCCCTGCCCGCGAAGCCTGAAACCTGCCCGGAGAGGATGTTACCCGGGAGCAAGGCGGTTCTGCTAGTCTTTTGGTCCGTCGAACCCACCCTTCACGCGCGTCCGGATGAAATACGCCCTGATTCCGATCGTCGCCGCGGTCGCCCTTGTGTGCGGCTGCGGCGAGCTTCCGACCCAGCCGTCGACCGATGATTCGGCTTTGGGCGAGGTGAAGGCGCCGACCGAGATCCCGGCGGCGACTTCGATTTCCAGCCCGGTGAAGCCGTTGACGCAAGCCCCGCCCTCCGCCGCCCAGGGTGCGACGGCACCCGCGGCCGCGAGGCCGGTCCCGCCCCCGGCGCCGTCGCAGGCCTCGGTGAGCGCGTTGTTCCGCTCGATCGAGAACGAGGATTACGCCGGGTTTTCCCGCCTGGTCGACGCCGGCGTGCACGTCGCGGCAATCAACAATCTCGGCGAGACGCCCCTGTACTTTGCCGCCGAGAAGGGTCGCCTCGAGATGGCGAAGACGCTCATCGCCAGGGGGGCGGATGCGCGGGCGCTGACCCCGAGCGGGGAGACCGTCCTGCACGCGGCGGCCATGATCGAGAGCTCCGCGCTCACGAGCACCTTGATCCAGGCGGGCGCCGAAGTCGACCGGGCCAATAGCGACGGGGAAACGCCGCTTCACTGGGCCGCGATGACCGGCACCTTTCTCGCGGTCAAGGCGCTCGCCGACGCCGGCGCCAACCTGGACGTGCAGGACCGGCGGAGGGGAAATACCGCCTTGCACGCCGCCGCCTGGCACAACGACATCGTGCTGATCCACTATCTGCTTTCGAGGGGAGCGCGCACCGACATCCGCAACGACGGCGGACTGACGGCATTCGAGTTCGCCAAGGCCGGCGGGCGCACCTCCGCAATTCGCCTGCTGGAGCCGTAGTCCCCCGTGGGTGGGGTCGCGCGCCGCGCGTCAGGCGACCGCCGGATCGTATTCGCGGCGAGCTTTCTGCGCGCCGTCGCCAACGGGCTGATCGGCGTGGTCGCCGGCATCTACCTCGCGCGGCTCGGGTTCGAACCGGCCGCCTGGGGCGCCGTGCTCGGCGCGGGGATCGCCGGCACCGCCGTGGGCGCGGCGGGCGTCATGTTCTGGGGCGACCGCTTCGGGCGCAAGCGCTGGCTGGTCGGGCTCGGTGGGCTCGCCGCCGCCGGCGGCATCGTCTTCGGCCTGTCCTCCCAGATCGCCGTTCTCGGCGCCGCCGCCTTCCTCGGCATGCTCAATTCGCTCGGCAAGGACCGCGCCGCGGCGCTGGCGCTCGAGCAGGCGATCCTGCCTTCGACCGGCGAAGACGCCGGCCGTACGCGCGCTTTCGCCTGGTACAACGTCATCCAGGATGTCGGGCACGCGCTCGGTGCGGGGCTCGCCGTGGTGTCGCCGCTGCTGCGCGATTTCGCGGGACTCGATCCGCTCGCTTCCCTGCGCGGCGCGGTGATCCTCTACGCGCTGCTCTACGCCGCGACGGCACTCCTCTACCTCGGCCTTTCGTCGGCGGCCGAGTCGCCGACGGCCGCCCTGCGCGTCGAGGTGAGCCCGCAGAGCCGCTCGATACTCACGAAAATGTCGTTCCTTTTCGCCCTCGACAGTTTCGCCGGCGGATTCCAGGGGAGCGCGCTCTTCGCCTACTTCTTCCACGCCCAGTTCGGCGCCTCCGAAGCGATGATCGGCATGCTTTTCGTCGGCGCGCGCATCATGAACGCGTTCTCGCACCTGGGCGCGGCGTGGCTGGCGGAGCGCATCGGCCTGGTGAACACCATGGTGTTCACGCACACGCCTTCGAGCATTCTCACGTTTACCATCCCGTTCACCGGAAGTTTCGAGATCGCGGCGGTGCTGTTCCTGCTGCGCGAGGGCCTGTCGGAGATGGACGTGCCGACCCGCCAGTCCTATCTCATGGCGGTGGTGCGGCCGGAAGAGCGCACCTTCGCCGGCGGCGTGACCAACCTCGCGCGCATGGTCGCGCGCGCCATCGCGCCGGTGTTCGCGGGGAGCGCCATGCAGGCGCTGACCCTGGGCGCGCCCATCATGGCCGCGGCAGGATTGAAAATCCTCTACGACGCGCTCCTCTACGTCTCGTTTCGCAAGCTCAAGGCGCCGGAGGAGAGGCAGGGCCTCGCGCGCAAGCCGCGCGCCTGACGCCGTTCAGGCCCGCAGCACCGCGGCGGCGAACAAGGCCCAGGCGGCAAGGAAAGCCGCCCCGCCGACGGGGGTGATCGCGCCGAGCCAGCGCTCGCCGGACAGGGCGAGCGCGTACAGGCTCCCTGAAAACAGGAGGATTCCGGCGAGCATCGTCCAGCCCGACCCTTTCAGGAGCGCCGAGCCCGGAAGCCGAAGCGCGACGAGGCCGACGGCAAGCAGGCCGAGCGAGTGAAAGACGTGGTATTCGACCCCGGTCTGCCACACGACGAGCATCTCGGGGGAAACGCGCCCTTTGAGCGCGTGCGCGCCGAAGGCACCGAGGGCCACCGCTGCGAGAGCGGCCAGGCCGCCTGCGGCGAGGAAGAGCCTTGACAGGGGGGGCATCGCATGCTTCCGATGGGAAGGCCTGTAATGATATGGCGAATCGCAGGGGGAGGGCGGCGCGGCCGGGATCGCGCCGGGGCCGAAACCCGGCCGATTGTTCTCCGCCCGCGGCATGCGTTACCCTAGCAAGCCAGAGGGGGCCATGAACATCAGCCAAGCACCAACGCCGCCGGCCGGGCGCAAGCCTCCCGCCGGGGAGGCGTGCGCGGTGGAAAAACTGCCGCACCTGACCACGAAATTGTGTCTGCTCTGGGAGTACCCGGAGTTCGATTCCTTCTGCTCGCATCTGCTCATGGACTCCCGCGACGGCACGCGGCAGGGCCTCCCGTGGGAAGTGGCGGAGGAAATTCTCTTTCTCGCCGATTTTCGCGTCACCAAGCGCGCCCTCATCGCCTCCGAGGTGACCGGCAGGCCCTTCTGGGAGATCTACCAGAAGATGATCGCCAATGCCGAGGCCGGGCAGCAGAAGGCCCAGCACGTCGCGTGGAACGACCCCCTGTCGAACACGAATCTGAGCCGCAGCAAGGGCGACAGGTCCGCCCCGCCGCATAACACGCGGGGCCCGGACCAGGGGCCGCCCCGCAAGAAAAGGAGCTGGCTGACGCGCCTGATGGGTTGATGCGGCGCGGCGGAGTCCGGGGAGCCCGCCGCGCGAGGAGTCCCGATTTTTTGTGAAGAGAGGAGGTATCTGAAAATGCTCGACTTGAAGAAACTGGGTAGCGGGTTGCTGGCTGCAGGGCTGCTCGCCGCGCTGCCGGGCGGGGCGCTGGCGCAGGGCGTCAACAATTCGATCAACCTCGCGGTTGCCGCCATTCCGAAGATCGGCGACCTCGGCGCATCGGTGGTGATGCTCGAATACGAGCGCCTGGTAGGCCGGAATTTGTCCGTCTTCGTGCGCGGCTCCAGCCTCAAGTACAAGTGGGATGATGACGTGTATGTCGAAGACGGGAAGGGGACGGGCTTCGGCGCGGGCGTTCGCTTTTTCGTCCAGGGTGGAATGAAAGGGTTCTACGCCGGCGCCGCCTTGAGCTCCTTCAAATCGAAATGGGACTGGACCGAAACCAGCCCGGTGGGCGCGGGCAGCGGGGAGACCAAGTCGATCCAGTGGGGCGCCGAGGTCGGGTATCGCTTCAACCTGGGCTCGGAGCGCATATCGGTCACCCCGGCGATCAACCTGGGGAGCTGGCTGGGCGCGGACGACACCTGCACCAACTCGAACGGCACGCCGTGCACCAAGGAAAGCGAGCTGGGTTTCTACGTGGTGCCCTCGCTCTCGCTCAACATCGCGTTCTAGCGCCTCGTCAGGGGTCTCGCCGGGGTGCCCCCGGCGAGGCCCGCAGGAACGCGTCCAGCTCGGACACGAGCTCGCGCTGGCGTCCCACCCAGAGGTGTCCCCCGGTGGGGAAGCCGACGAAGCGCGCGCCGGGGATGCGTGCCGCCATGGCGCGGCTTGCCCGGTAGGTTCCGAAGAGGTCGTCTTCGACCGCGAACACGATGGCCGGAACGGAGATTCGCTCCAGCGCGTGAGGCGCGGGCGAGGTGACGATCCCGATGTCGTTCCACAGCCCTGCCCTTCGCCGGCTGACGGGCAGGGCGATGCGCATGACGCGCAGGATGCGTTCCCGCTCCTCGGGAGCGGCGCTCTGGAAATCGCGTACCGGCGTCGCGAACAGGCGCTCGAGCAGCAGGTTCCGGGCGAGCCTGGTATTCAGCCAGAAGAAGAAATCCGAGCCGACGATCCAGCCGAACAGGGACGAGGCCGGCGCGCCCGGCGGTATCCGGGGCGGCGCCGCCGGTCGCGACGGAAAGAGCGCCGGAACGAGGAGGGCCATCGCCGCGCAGCGCTTTTCGTGCCTCAGGCAAAACTCGATCGCGGAGGGAACGCCCGCCGACCCTCCGAGGATCGCCGCCGCGGGCAGCTTCAGGGCGTCGAGCAGGCAGGCATGGGCGTCTCCCTGCGCAGCGGGCGAGGCGTCGGCGGGCAGCGGGGTGCGCAGGTAGCCGAATCGCGACATCGCGATCACGCTGAAGCCCCGCTCGGCCAGGGGGCGCCCGAATTCCAGCCCCTGGTCGAAACCGCCGCCCGCCCCGTGCACCACCAGCACCGGGGCCCCCGTGCCGATGACGGCGTATTCGATCGGGCCGCAGGGCGTCTCGGCGAGCAGGCTGCCTTGTGCAACGCGCGCCTCCGCCGCGGCGATGTCGCGCCGGTAGGCGAGCCCGGTATACGCGATCAGGCCGGCCAGCAGCGCGGCGGCGGCCCACAGAAAACTCCTTGCCTTGATCTTCATCGTCCGAGCGCCCGGCCCCGCTAATGGCATCATGGTAATCCCGATATCACCGCTTCCGGAAAGGACGCCTACCCATGGGGGAAGCGTGGGCGCTGGCCGCGCTGGCCGCGCTCGCCTGGCTGTGGTTCGACAGCATGCGGGCGCGCGAGCGCGCGCTCGCGGCCGGAGCGCGCGCGTGCGAGCGCGAGGGGCTGCAGTTCCTCGACGAAACCGTGGAGTGCGTGACGCTGCGTCCGGTTCGCGCCGCGAGCGGCCATGTCACGCTGAAGCGCGTATACCGGTTCGAGTTCTCGGACGACGGGAACAACCGCCGCGCGGGCAGCATCTCCATGCTGGGCGGCGAGGTAGAATCGCTTACCCTAGAACCGTTTCTCCTGCATTGACGGAGTCCCGGGTCGCCTGTCTCCGGCAGGGGACCTCGCATTTTTCGGATGCTCATGCAAAAGTGGGTCGAAGGCACCGTGGTCGAGCAGAAGCGCTGGACCGACACCCTGTTCTCGCTCTACGTGAGGGCCGAGGTGTCGGCGTTCGAAGCCGGCCAGTTCGCCAAGCTCGCGCTCGCGGTGGAAGGCGAAATGCTGGCGCGGCCGTACTCGTTCGTGAACGCGCCGCAGGAGCGGCCGCACGAGTTCTACTACGTGACCCTGCCCGGCGGACCGCTCACCGGGCGCCTGTGCAGGCTCGGGCCGGGCGACGCCATCCAGGTCGCGCCGCGCGCGTCGGGGTTCCTGGTGCTCTCGGAAGTTCCCGACGGAGAAAACCTCTGGCTGATTTCGTCGGGAACGGGCCTGGGCCCGTTCCTGTCCATCCTGAAAACCGAGGCGCCATGGCGGCGTTTCGGCCGGGTGGTCCTGGTGCATGCCGTGCGCCATGCCGCGGAGCTGACCTATCGTGACTGCATCGAAGCTCTGCTGGACGAGCACCGGGGGCAGATGCACGCGGTGTCCTTCGTGAGCCGCGACCAGGAGCCCGGCGCGCTGCAAGGGCGTATTCCGGCCGCGATCGAGGATGGGCGGCTGGAATCCGCGGCGGGGGTCGCGCTCTCGGCGAAGGCCTCGCAGGTGATGCTGTGCGGCAACCCGGGAATGGTGGCGGATATCACCGAGGCGCTCAAGCTGCGCGGAATGAGAAAGCACCGGCGTCGCGAGCCCGGCCACATCACGATGGAGAACTACTGGTGAAGAAGGCGACCTCGCGCGCGTTCCTCGTCGCGGCGGCATTGGCCGTCGCGGCGTGCAGTCTCACGCGGGTTGCGTACAACAACGCCGACGCCGTGGCGCGCTTCATGGCGGGGAGCTATCTCGATCTCGACGACGCGCAGTCGAAGGACCTGAGCTCGCACATCGCGCGCCTCCACCAATGGCATCGCGCCAATGAACTGCCGCTGTACGCGGCGCTGCTGCGCAGCGCGAGCCGGCGCGCGGCGCGCGGCATCACCGCCGAGGACGTCGCCTGGGGCCTGTCCAACGTGCGCGCGCGCTACCGCAGCCTCGCGGCCGGAGCGGCCGAAGAGGCGGCACCGCTGCTCACCACGCTCGGGGCGGCGCAGCTCGCGGCCCTGGAGCACAAGTTCGCGGAGAAGAACGAAGAATATGCGAAGAAGTACCTGGCGTCGGACGATGCGAAGCGCCGGCGCGCCCAGCTCGAGCGCGCGGTCAGGCGCATCGAAGACTTCACCGGAGATCTCACCCGGGAGCAGGAGGCGCTCGTGGAGCGCTTCATGCTCTCTCACGGGCGCCACGTGGTGCTGCGCTTCGAGGACCGGCAGCGCTGGCAGCGCGATGCGCTCGCGCTGCTCGCCCGGCACCCCGGGGCCGAAGAACTCGGCGAGCGCCTCGCGCAGACCTTCAGGCAGCCCGAGCTGCGCCGCTCGGAGGAATTCCTGCGTGAGGACCGGCGCTGGGACGAGGATCTGGCGCGATTGGTCGTGGATCTGGACCGGACGCTCTCCCCAAGGCAGCGTGCGCACCTCGTGCGGCGGCTCGAGGACTACGCCGAGGATTTCGCGGTTCTCTCGGGAAGGAAGGGCGAGGCGACGTGAGCGCGCCGCACGGCCTGCGAGCCTGGTTGCTGGCGGCCGCCGCGGCCGCTCTCTGCGCCCTGGCGGGCGCCGCGCCCGCCGTGGGGGGCGAGCTGAAACCCTGGAGCGGCGGGGCGGCGCCGCCGCTTGTGCTGCGCGACCTGCAAGACAAGGAGCACCGGCTCTCCGACTATCGCGGCAAGGTGGTCGTTCTCAATTTCTGGGCCACCTGGTGCGAACCCTGCCGGGAAGAGATGCCCTCCATGCAGCGCCTTCAGGACAAGCTCGCCGGCAAACCCTTCGCGATCCTTGCCGTCGATTACGGCGAGGGCCCGGCGCGCATCAGGGAGTTCCTCAAGAAAGTCCCGGTGCGGTTTACGCTGCTGCTCGACCGCGACACCTCGGCGGCGAGCGCGTGGAAGGTGAGAGTGCTTCCGACGAGCCTGGTGATCGACCCCGAGCAGCGGGTCCGCTACTCGGTGATCGGAGACCTCGAATGGGATTCGCCGGCGGTCGAGAGCACCATCAGGAAGCTGCTGCCGCGGCGCTGATCCGCGGGGCGCGGCGGGTCCAGGCCGGAACGATGATCCTCCATTTTTCCCACGCCAACGGCTTCCCCGCCGCCTGCTACCGCAAGATGTTCTCGCATCTCGAGCACGACTTCGAGATCAGGTTCGTCGATGCCATCGGGCACGACCCGGGCCACCCGGTCACCGACGGCTGGCCGCATCTGGTCGCGGAGCTGCTCGAGCGCGTCGAGCGCTACGGACGACCGGTCCTCGGCGTGGGGCACTCGCTCGGCGGTTATCTCACGGCGCTCGCGGCCTTGAGGCGCCCGGCGCTGTTCCGCGCGATCATCCTGCTCGACTCGCCGATCCTCGGCCGCTGGCAGGGCGCCGCCTTCGGGGTGATCAAGCGTTTCGGCCTGGCCGACCGCGTGACGCCGGCGGGCGCGACTCGCGGCCGGCGCAGCGAGTGGGCCAGCGCCGATGAAGCCTACGCGCACTTCCGGAACAAGAAGGCGTTCGAGCATTTCGATCCGGATTGCCTGCGCGACTACGTGACGCGCGGCACCCTGCCTTCTGCACGCGGGGTACGGCTCGCGTTCGATCCGGCGATCGAAGCCCGCATCTACCGGGCCTTTCCCCATGGCCTGGACCGCGAGCTGCCGCGGCTGCGCGTCCCCGCCGGTTTCGTCTGCGGGCGCGAATCCGCCGAAGCCCGGCGAATCGGGCTCGCGACCACGCGCCGGCATTTTCGCCTGGTGCGCATCGAAGGCGGGCACCTGTTTCCGTTCGAACGGCCCGAGGCGGCGGCGCGGGCGATTCGCGAGATGGCCGCCGAGCTCATCCGGATCTAGAGAGCCGCGACCACGGCAAGCGATACTCGCGAGAGGGTTCCGCTAGATCGAGCGCTGTCGCCGTCGCACGATGAACGATTCGAGCTTCTCGACGATGCTCTCGACGCCGTCCAGGTTCGGGTTGATCGCGAGAGCGCGGCGCAGGTACTCCAGGGCCTTGTCCGGGTCGTCGAGCTGCAGATAGATCTGGCCGTAGCCGGACAGCGCGCCGAAGTGCTGCGGGTTGCGCTTGATCGTTTCGTCGCAGTCGGCGAGCGAGCGACGATAGTCGCCGGCGAGGAAGTAGGCGGTGGCGCGCTTGTTCCAGCCTTCGGCAAAGTCGGGCTTGCGCTCGACGATCCGAGTGAAAGTCTCGATCGCCTCGTGCAGCCGCCCGCCGGACATCTGCGCGACGCCTTCCTTCAGGAGACCATCGACCTGCGCATCCCCCGAGCGGCTCCACACCGCCCACACCGCTTCCTCGGCGATCGCGCGCACCAACTCGTCGTCGTCGCGCAAGGCCGCGATCAGCGCGGCGGCATCTTCCATTTTCCCTTTCGCCCCAAGTCCGAGCGCTCCCCGCCGGCGCTCGCCGGCGTCCGGGCTCGTCATCGCCGCGAGCGCCTCGATTCGGGAAGGCGGCTCCGGCGCGGCCCCGGCGGGCATCGCCTGCGCCCAGCAAACGGCGCCGAGCGCGACCGGCAGCCAGGAGCCGATCGTGAGGTACCGGCGTTTCATCGGGAATAAACTTCGTTGCGTTACGGTTAGCGGGGTTGCGCTCCACTATAATCCCGCTCGCTGCACGACGAAAGGAGACATCCATGGTCAAGCTGACGGTTTCGATCATCGCTCTGGTGGCGGGCCTCGCCCCCGGCCCGGCCCTCTACGCCGCGGGGTCGGACTCCGGCCCGCCGGATGCGCGTCCCGCGGACCCGGACTACGACAAGGGGAAGAAGGCGCTTGAGGACAAGAACTGGACCCTGGCGATCGAGAGCTTCGGCAAGGTCGCCTCCCGCGATCCCCGGGATGCCGATGCCCAGAACTATCTCGGTTTCGCTTGGAGGAAAGCGGGTAACCTGGACAGGGCGTTCAAACACTACAACGAGGCACTGCGGATCGACTCGGGCCACAAGGGCGCGCACGAGTACATCGGCGAGGCCTACCTCATGCTCAACAACGTGGCGAAGGCCGAGGAGCATCTGGCG
>JBATEB010000325.1:0-4831 GCA_049663805.1 Burkholderiales bacterium
TGCGCCCTGGCGCAAGAGGGCCCGCGCCTTCAGTGCCAGCGGTCGGGCACCGCGGTCCACCGGCAACATGCGGCGATGACATTGTTCCGCTTACCAGGAGGTGCAAAATGCGCAACCCATCCGGCAAGACAGCCCTCGCCCTCGGTTTCGCGGCGTCCCTGATCTTCTCCGCGGCCGCGAACGCCGAACGCCCGGTCTCCTGTGAAAGCCTCGCGTTCCAGTTCAAGGCGAAGGACGTCGTCCTCAGCTCCTCGGGCCTGGTCCGGGCGACCTCGACCGACCCCGAGCATTGCGACGTCGTCGGGGCGATCCGGGGCAACATCAACTTCGAGCTATTCCTTCCGACCGACTGGAACGGCCGCTTCCAGATGGTCGGGAACGGCGGCAAGGCCGGCACCATCAGCACCGGCGACATGAGAGCCGCGCTGCGCCTGGGCTACGCGGCGGCGTCGACGGATACGGGCCACAACACCGCCAATTCGGGGCCCGGAGCCCAGTTCGGCACGGACCCGGAGAAGGAGATCGACTTCGGATGGCGCGCGGTGCACCTGACCGCCGAGACCTCCAAGGACATCGTCAAGGCGTTCTACGGCGCGAAGCCCCACCACTCCTACTGGGTCGGTTGCTCCACCGGCGGGCGGCAGGGGCTCATGGAAGCGCAGCGCTTCCCCAGGGATTTCGACGGCTACGTCACCGGCGCGCCGGTCAACGACTACACCGGTCAGCAGATGACGGCGCCGGCGTATTTGACGCCCTTGTACTCGTCGATCCCCGGCACGCCGCTGGTCACGCGCGCCCTCATCACCCAGGTCGGGAACGTCGTGTACAACGGCAACGGCTTGAGCGGGCCGAGCGCCTTTGCCGGCTGCGACGCGCTCGACGGCGTGGTGGACCATCAGCTTCGCGATCCGCGCGCATGCACGTTCGATCCGCAGGCGCACATACCGACCTGCCCGGACACGACGAGCTCGGGCCTGTGCCTCACCGCGGCGCAAAAGAACGCGCTTTCCGCGATCTACGCGGGGCGGCCGCCCTTCGTTCCGCCGCAGATCCTCGGCGCCGAGGACATCCCGGGCGGGTGGACGACCTGGGTCATCGGCAGCGACTCCGGCTCGCCTCCCTTGCTCCACAACGTGATCGCCGACGCCTTCGAATGGCTGATGTTCAACCCGGACCGTCCGGGGTTCAATTACCTGACGCATTTCGACTGGAACACCGACCCGTTCCTGATGGGCGAAGCCGCCCGGATCTTCAACGCGACCGACCCCGATCTGCGGGACGTGAAAGCGCGCGGCGGCAAGATCATCATGTATCACGGCTGGGGAGACCCGGGCGCCAACCCGTTGCGCACCATCGCCTACTACGAGAACGTCATCGGCTTCATGCGCCGGCACTCCGGGCCGAAGTCGACGGCGGCGACGAACACGGCAAATTTCTTCAAGCTCTACATGGTTCCCGGCATGGCGCATTGCGGCGGGGGCACGGGTCACGCGGGCGTCGATTGGTTGACGCCCCTCGTGGATTGGGTCGAGAACGGCGTTGCGCCGCAGGCGATCGTCGGAACGCGGACGAGCGACGGCAGCACGCGGCCGCACTGCCCGTATCCGCAGGCGGCGATCTACGACGGTGCGGGCGACCCGGCCGATGCCGCGAGCTACCGCTGCGGGACGCCGTAGGCGACGAGGAGACTTCCTGGATCCAGACGCTCGCGCTAACCGGCGCGCGATGACTTCTCTCGCGTCCGCGTTGAGCGCGCGGTTAGATCTGGTTGTTTGACAAGCCGAAGCTGAAGCCGATACCCCAGGGCAGAAGCGTAACGCTTCAGTGTAGCAATCGAGGGGGAATGCTTTCCGATCGCCGTCTCCATTCGAGCCACCGCGGACTGCGTTGTCCCGATACGTTCGGCAAGTTCGGCTTGCGTCAGACCTGCTTCGGCACGCGCCTTGAGAATTTGATCCAAGAGATCAAACTCCTCCTTGAGCGCTTCGTAGTCGCGGCGCACGTCGGCACGCGCCAGCGCACGTCTCTTGAAATCCTTGAGTGTGTTACGCATGTTTCACCTCTTTCATTCGCTTGTGCGCGATCTCCAGCTCCCTTCGCGGAGTTTTTTCCGACTTCTTGAGGTACTGGTGCAGCATCACGATCCGCCGATCGACGACGGTGCAATAGAACACCCGGGCGATGCCTTCCTGCGCCTTGAGAGTATCTCCTTCTGAAGGGCGGGACTGTAAGAGGAGATATGCCAGTTCACGGATCCGTGACTATAGCATATTCGCTATGTAGAGAGAATGGCTGGAAGGTCTGACGTTTCGCTCAGCCGCGACGAAGGTCGCCTCCGAGAGGCTCACGCTGCCAGGGCATTTCATGTGACCGGTTTTCCTGCCGGGATGGCCGGTCGGGGCGAAGGGCAGTCGGCGCACGCGAGGCACGACTAGACGAGACCGCCACTTCGCCGCGAGCCATGGCGAGACGAGTATGACGACGAGGACCAACGGCCGGATGTTGCCGCCTTTGAACGTATACGCCGCGAACAGCTCCGGCCGTTCCGTCGAGCCCGCTGGTCGGATTGAGGGTAGGATGCCGCTCTTGCGCGGGCCAGGCTGTCGCGGGCTGGACGAAATCCAAAGCAGGGAGGGTCCCATGCTGGCATCGATTGGCAGAAGCGTCTTCCTTTACTTCCCGATCATCATGGGTGCCCTGCTGTCGTATGGCTGCGGTAGTGCACCCGGGCGGAGCGCGGCGCAGCCGAGTGCGACGGTGAGGCCGTTGCCCGGGAAAACCCTCGTCGTCTTCGTTCGTGCGCTTTCTTCCGACGCGACCTCGGTCGACTACCGCCGGTCGCCAGTGTTCGAAATAGGGAGCGGAGCATCCGCTCCGGAATTGGTCGGGATTCTCCCGGTCAGGACCATGCTCGCATACCAGATGAATCCCGGTAAGCACTTGTTCATGGTGGTCGGAGAGAATGCAGATTTCATGACCGCGGACGTCGTGGCGGGCACGACCTACTATGTACTGGTCACAGGGCGTGTGGCGACGAGAACGGCGTTCTACGCGCTGCGGCCGGTAACCCGCCGGGAACAGAATTCGAATGAGTTCAGGGAACTGGTTGCTTCGTCGAAGTGGGTGGAGAGAACGACGGAATGGGATGCGTGGGCAATCGCCAACAGGGGGTTCGTTACGTCAAGGCAATCCGAAAGCTATCGCGCTTGGTTGCGAAAGGCGGACTCCGAGAAGCAGCATCTTCGACCCGATGACGGAGTGCCCGGTTCCGGGAGAGCGTCGCCGTGACCCAGCGTTTCGACGCGGGCCGTCCCGTGCCGTAGCCTGTAGCTAGACGAGGCCCCGCCACTTCGCCGCGAGCCATGGCGAGACGAGTATGACGACGAGGACCAAGGGCCAGATGTTGCCGCCTTTGAACGTATACGCCGCGAACAACTCAGTCCATGCCTTGTGTTGGACGAACCGGCCGAAGCCGAACTCGAACGCCAGCGTGAGCGCAAGCCACGACAGGCCGATGAGGGCCCAGGCCGGGGGGGCGAGCTTGCCGAACCAGGGCGCTCCGGCGAACGCCGCCAGGAAAATGCAGCCGGAAAGAATGATGCCGCTCGCGACGAGCGCGCCGAACGATCCGAGGGAAGGCATGAGGATCTTCTCGCGCAGCGTGCCGTTGAGCACGGCGAGAACGAGAATGGCGAGCCACAGGGCCAGGGCTTTGAGAAAAACGGTTCCTGTCATAGGCATTTTCCCGGCGCCCGATTCATTCATCGAGGCGACTCAGTGCATCGGGGCACGGGACCACGTCACGCGGGTAACCCTGCCTGAGGTATCGATGTGCAACTCCATTTCGTACGCACCGGCGCAGGAGTGCGTCTTGTCGTCGATGCACGCGAGGCAGCCCGCCTCCCATTCGTAAGCGAAACGCCCGCGTCTAAACGGCGCATCGTTTTCCTAGATCTAGCGTCTTAGTGTGCGGCGGGCCAGCACGGTAAATGAAGATGGCGCGGTGCTGGCGGCCCGTCCGCACCACCTGAAGTTAGCCCTCGAACTCCTTGAAAAACCCATGATCCACCTCGTAGGTCTTGACGGGACGTAGACCCAACTCAAGTTGTTCGAGCATGTCAACGAGTTTCTCGCCGTCGATCAGCTCGATTGGCGGGACACCATCCCGCGAAGCTTCGCGACGCGCCTCGGCGGTGAATGTGCCCGTCGTAAGAATGATGCCTTTGTCGGCGCGACCAGCCATCGCACCACGAAAATCGCGAACATGAGACGGCACCACCGACTTGGTGTACCGCTTACATTGAAAAAGCACCTTAAACGAAACGAGTGGATTCACGGAGAGTGTTCCATACCCATCAATTCCGCCGTCTCCTGTGCTCCCAGTGACTACTACTTGAGTGAAACCAGCCTCGCGTAGTAATCTCTGGCATAGGCGTTCGAAACCTGCGGCGGGAAGTTTCAGTAACAAATCGAGTATGGCGTTTCGGTAATCGGTTGAAGTAGCGCCAGTGCCCTCGGCCACCACCTCCTCGGTCGGCTCAGCCTTGTCCAACTTGGCACGGCGCAGTTCTTGAAAGATCTTCACCCACTTCAGAAAGATCTCTCGCGCCTGCTCAAGAGTGAGCGTTGTGGACCGACCACGCTCCGTGAGGCTCCAGACCCCGCGTTTCGACGAATCCACGAGTCCCTCGCGGACCAGATAGAAGCGTGCCCATGCTACCTGGTTCCGGTATCGCGACTCTCCAGATGGCAGCAACTCGTTCTGAACTTCGTCAGGGATTTTGAGGTCTTCGGCAATTCGTTCGACAACTTCATCGGGTGTGCCCGAGCC
>JBATEB010000326.1:0-6125 GCA_049663805.1 Burkholderiales bacterium
GGAACGTTGTTCTGATTTCGATGTTGGTCGTATTCCTCGCCGGTTGCGGCGGCGGTGGGGGCGGAGGCGGAGGCTCTGCCGGAGGCGCCGCGCCCGCTAAATTCAGCTTAACCATCGCTCCCGCGAGCCTCACCGTGGGGCAGGGTCAGGAGACCTTGGTCGAGGTCACCATCGTGCGCGACGCCGGCTTCACCGAGCCGGTGCGGGTGACGCTGAGCCAGCCGCCCGCGGGTATCGCGGACGATACGCTGGTATTGTCCGATTCGCTCAATCGCGGCTTGTTGCCCATTCGGGTGAGCGCTGATTTGGCCGCCGGTAGTCTGCACAAGCTCGATGTCATGGGCACGGCCGCGGGAGCGAGCCGGATCGCCACCAGCAACCTGACGGTGAGTGCGCCACAAGCCTATGCGCAGAACATGATCGCCGCGGCGCTCGATGCCGGCACGCTGGATTACGCCACGTCGTTGTTGTACCGGGCGTACGCGCTGTTCGGCGACAACCGCCTGCCCGACCTTTATCTCGGCGCCGGTTCGCTCGAAGAGGACAACGGCTTGTTCGATGAAATCCGCCAGCGTCTTGCGAGTCTGCCGGTCGCTGCGCAAGACCAATTACAGCCGTTTATCGTCCGTCCCGCCGATCCGCGCAGTGTTCGAAACACCGCGGCGCCGGCAACACTTGCGCAGGCGAACAAGGGGAGGGGTTTTGGGCCAGCCTTCTCGGTTCCTTCACCCGCGACTTGCCTCTCGGCAACGGCGGCCGGTTCCTGGATCAGCAAGCGCAGCGCGAGCCATCCCGTGCGGGTATGGGCGCAGTGCCGCGGCGAGCCCCCTGCTGATGCCGACAGCGTGACGTTGATCGACAAAACCCTGGTCGTGCTGAACAAGGTCTATACGCCCATGACCGGCGTGATGGGCCAACCGCTGCTCGATCTCGAAGGCGACGACAACGCGATCGACTTCTATATTGTCGATGACGGCGGTTATGTCTACCGCCGCGCCGCAACTTTCAAACCCAATGGTTTAGGTTCAACGTACTCCGACTACGCCGAGACGCCCGTCGGCAGAGGCAATAGCGCCTTCGTCACGCTGCCGCGCTCTCTGCTCTACACCGGCCGTTTTCACAACACGGTGATCCACGAGTTCTTCCACGTATTGCAAAAGGCTCATAACGCCGAGTTCGCGTACAAAACGGTAGCCGGCAAGCCGAATGAATACGAGAGACACTGGTTCGTCGAAGCCTCGGCGACCTGGGCCTCGGCCCACTTCGACCGGACCCAGGCGCCGTGGGACGGCGGCCGGGGGGCTTATCTGGATGCGCACTCCCGTTTTAAGCGGCACTTCCTGCCGAGCTTTGAGGCGCTCAATACTTCCGGCAGCCCGCACGACTACAGCGCCTATATCTGGCCTTACTTCGTCGAGCAGGAAACCGGCGGCACGGGCTTCATGACCAACATCTGGGCAGGACTCGAGGCCGTCACCACGTTCGAAGCGGCCGACAATGTCATCGGTCAAGCCTATCCCTTTGCCACCCACTTCAAACGCTTCGCCATGCGCAACGTCAATACGGAGCTCCTGCCCGGCGACCCGCTGCCGAGAAGCCAGCGCCACGTCAACCTCGACCCCGACCAATTCGCGGACGACGGAAAAGAACCGCCTTATCTGACGGGAACGTTGGCGGCAAACCAGGAGTATAGCCAGGCACTGCAGCTGAAAAATCTGAGCGCCCGCTATGTGCGCCTTACCGTCGCCGATGCCAGTCCAGCGGTCAGAAAGGTGGTGGTCGATACCAGCGGGTTGCAACCATCAAGCGACCTGAATGTGCAGGCATTGGTCTTGACCGATAACGGATGGGTCGCACAGCCGATCGACCTCATCTTGGGGAGGGATCTGTTCTGTTTCGACAAGGGCCCGACCACGGCGAGTGTCAGGGGCAGCTTCAAGGAAATCCTGCTGGTGGTCTCCAATCACGCCACGCCCAAGGGCACGGACGTTTCAGGCACGCTGAGGGTGCAACCGAGTTCGCTGCCTTGCGCCACGATCTGGGAAGGCACGATCAACGAGGTTTTCCGGTCCGTTATTACCTCAGGGGCAATCACCACGACAACCACCATCACGAACAGCGCCAACGTGATCTTCGAATTTGACGATGCCGCGCAAGTCGTGGGGGACGACGTACCTTTCCGGCTGCGTAGCGGCTCGTATACCTATGAATCGCTGGGCACCACCACCGGCCGCAATCCGGAATGCCGCAGCATTGGCACGAGCGTCGGCACGCTGCCACTCGCGCCTTTTCAACCCCTGACGTCCAGCGGGACCGCGGCGAGCCTGATCACCAATCCCACAACTTTCCAGTTCTTCGGCAGCGGCAGCAGCTATGTCAACGTCACTTCGACCTCCAACTGCAACGACGGCAACGTCGATGTGACCACCGTTTCAGTGGGCTTAGTCCCCTGGTGGTACCTGTCCGGGTTCGGCGCGATCTCCGCCGACGGCAATAGCATCCGTCACGCGGGTACGACTCTCGATGGCTCAACCTATGACTACCAGCTCAATAGAAGGCTGGAATAGAAGGCTGGAAGGGGCTGACCAGGCGAGCCGGGAATGCGGCTTACTGGATTCCCGCTTTGGCGGAATGACATCGATTACGCTCCTTTGTTTCGCGCTTCGCGCAGCGCTCGCCAGAGCTTGTCCGGTGTCACCGGCATGTCGATCTCGGTGATGCCTAGCGGTCGCACCGCGTCGAGGACTATCTTTCGGACATCAACGCGGTCCACGGGCAGTTCTGGCTGGGCGCTTTCCTGATCGCCATCGTGATGTTCGGGCGCGACGGTGTTCTCGGCGCCTGCCTGCGCCTGTACGACGTCGGCGGCAAATTGACTTTACTATCCGTGATCTCTACAATCCGGCCGAGGAAGCGGCGGAAGCGGCGCGCTACATTCCGGACGCCCGCTACGTCGCCTTGCCATCGTTGCAAGGCCACTTTGCCGGGGTGCCCTCGAAAAAGGCGGACGTCGAGGTCACCAATGCAAGAATCGAGGATCTTCTCGATCTCGTCACCGATCACGGCAAGAAACTCAATTAGCCCAAAATGAAAATCCCTGGCCTCCGTCCGTCAAGGGAGGCAGGGATATCCCGGCATTAAAGGAGGACTCAAATGATTCGTCAACACATCCCCGCCCCATGGCGGCGGGCGAAATTCCTGGCCCTGGCCGCCCTGCTGGCGGCGACGGCCGCACTCGCCCCGACCGCGCCGGCCGCCGCCGACGTCAAAATCGTCAAGAACGACTACATGATCGACGCCGTCGACCCGGGCATCAAGCTGTTCATGCGCGAGAAGATGCAGGCCGGCAACACCACCTTCACCCGCGACAACATCGTGCTGTTCCTGCACGGCGCCACGTATCCCTCGACGCCCGACTTCGACCTCGAGTTCAAGGACTACTCGTGGGCCGACCGGCTGGTGAAGAAGGGTTACGTCGTCTACATGGTGGACTACCGCAACTACGGCTTCTCGACGCGCGAGAAGGCGATGGACCAGCCGGCCAAGGACAACAAGCCGGTGACCCGGTCGTACCTCGCCATCCGCGACATCGGCGCCGCCGTTGACGACATCATCAAGCAGCGCAAGGTCAAGTCGGTCAACCTGATCGGCTGGTCGTGGGGCGCCATGCTCGGCGGCTACTATGCGTCGCTGCACTCGGACAAGGTGACCAGGCTGGTGATGTTCGCGCCGGCCTACGCCTTCAACCAGCACACCAACCTGGGGCCGGGCTCGGGGTTGCAGAATAAGCGCAAGCCCTACGAGTTCAACTACGGCGTCGGCGCCTACAGGCTCGGCTCGGAGGCCGCCAATGACAGGCGCTGGGAAGGCGAGATCCCGGTCGCCGACAAGGACAGCTACCGCGACAAGGACGTCGCCCACGCATTCAGCGTCGCGGCGCTGGCCACCGACCCGACCAGCGGCAGCCGCAACCCGCCCGCCTTGCGCGCCCCCAACGGCGTGCTCGAGGACACCTTCCAGCAGGCGACCGGGCGGCGGATGTGGAATGCGTCGAGCATCTACGCGCCGACGCTGCTGATCGCCGGCGAGTACGACACCTGGTCGTTCCCGGAGGACCGCGAGGGGTTGATGCGGGATCTCGCCAATGCGCCGAAGAAGAGCGTGCTGATCAAGGACGCCACCCATTTCGTGCTGTTCGAGAAGAACCGGGTGCCGTTCTTCGAGGCCATCGAGGCGTTCCTGAAGGAGTAGTCCGGAGGCCTGTTGCAGGCGCCTCCGATCGCCCCCGCCGCGGGGTGCGCGGGGGAGTGAAATCAACATAAGACCGCTGTGCACCCTCCGGGACAGGTTCAAGCATCGGATTGCACCGCGCCGGCGAGCCGCCCCGACGTCGGTGGCGAATTGACTTTACCATCCGTTCAAGCGTTCCTGGCCGACGCGAACCTAGGCCGCACGTCCCTTGAAACTCGCCCGTATGGATTTGATTACGGTTTCGTTGGTCCAATAGCGGCCATGGCTCCACAGGTATGGACCGAGCCATCGCAAACGATTGTTGGTTACCCGGAGCGTAGGGGCGTCATAGCGATGCAGCCTGCCCGACACGGGATCCGAGAACGCCCAATGGTTTATCCATGCGCCGGCTATCCGGCCCTCCAGGCTCCTGCGGTCTCGACCTCTTCCCGGCTGCCCATGATCGATGTACCAAAATTTATCGAGTGGCGAGCCGATCGTGTGGAACGTAACCACGGGATACGACTTGGGCTTTCTCGCGTGAAGCCAGTCGTACGCGATCACGCTGCCCAGGCTGTGCGCGAGCAGATGGATCTCCTTGCAGCCTCCCTGCGCCAACGCCGATGCCCCGCGGTCCAGGCGGACGAAATACTCCTCTCGTTCAGCCGGAGACGCCAAGTGGTAGTTGGACACGTCCAGCACAAGATCGATGGCGGGCAGCAGAACTTTCAGCAATAGGAAATACAGGGGCAGGAGAACGACGAAGTAGACGACAATCAGCTCGGTGGACACATGGAACCATCCTCTGCCGTTCTCCGCATCCGGCAGGAACAGCGCCAATGGGATGAGCACAAGAATCTCCGATACCACCAGCAGCACCAGGAAGCCAAGAAACACCCATAGGAACCAGAGGAAGGAGTTTAGCCGGACTGCAACTCCTTTCTCGGAAAACAGGATCGAGAACAGGTTACCGGTCGCCTTGACCGCCTGAAGGTACGACTGGGCTGGCAGGACGACCATGACGCAGCCGAGCCGGTGAATCCATTTGGCTGGCGAGTGCAGGCCGTAGCGGGAAAACACATGCCCCGCTCCGCGGAATGGATGGGCAAGAAGCCATCCGAGGAGGTTCACCGGATAAGCCGTGAAGACCGCCAGCGAGAGGAAGAAAAGCATTTCCGCTCCGAGCAGGAAGAAGATAGGCCGGTAGAACCCCCAGAGGATCACAACGGGCAACTGAAGGAGCACCCACATCCGGTACCGTGGCTCCACCTCCAATTTCCGCGAATTCCACCGGCTGATAGCCTGCACCAGAGAATAGACGCAGAAACCCGTGATGCCGAGCCCGATCCCCGCGGGGACCAGTTCATTTTCATTGAGTGCTGAAAGCAGCGTGGCAGCGGACCAGTCCAGGCGCCATCCGAGGAACACCAGCGCATTGAGGATCGCGGCAATTCCCAGCCACACGAGCATGGGCTTCGGGTCCGCAGCGGCGCCGGTCGCGGTGACATCAGGAGAAATGTGGCTCGCTGATTGCCACGCCGCACGGACTGTCCTGTAGAACTCCGTAACAACATCGCTGCTGTCGCGAACCTTCGGCGGATTGTCTGGATGGCTGATATCGGCCCAATTCGCCTCGTACTCCAGCACGGGCGCGCCGGCAACGCGAACTTCCTGAACTTGCAGCGCGGGCCTTGCCTGCCGGCCAGGCGCGCCGGCGGACTCCGCCGCGGAGACCGCTCTTCGTGAGGGGGGAACGCCGGCATCGGCGAGCCGCGCCGCCAACGCGTCGCGCAGCTCGCCAACCGGCTGGTTGCCGATTCCGTGCACGATGAGGAGCCCGACGGCGGGTTGCATTCTGGTCGGCTCGGTTCTGCCTGGAATCATTGGGGTCAGAC
>JBATEB010000327.1:0-31912 GCA_049663805.1 Burkholderiales bacterium
CCTCTCGGCTTCGTGATGGTCCAGGTCATGAACATGATGATCAAGAAATTGATTCCCCAGCACTGCCCGATTTCTCCGGAGGCGCTGCGCCAGTACGTCGATGCCTTCCCGACCATAGGCTCCCGCCGCGCGATGCGGGCCTTTCCGAAGCTCCTCCCGGTGGACGGGGAGCCGAAGGAGAGTTATGAGTTTTTCGAAGAGATTCAGCAGGCGCTTCCGCGCCTCGCGTTCCCGATCGCCTGGATCAAGGCGACCCCGGGGATCGTTCCTTCGGACGAGTTTCCACCGTCGCTCGAGCGTCTTGAGGAACTGAAGAAGAGAATTCCCCATCTCTCCATGAAGAGCTTCGGACCGGGGCATCATTTTCTCGCCGAGGAAAACCCCGACAGGCTCGTCCGTCTGCTCGCGGATTGGATGCGCGAGAACGAGCTCTCCCGGCAGGCGGCCTAGGGAATGCTGTATTGCTGAGAGTTGCCCGTGGCATACGACGAAAAACTGGCCAAACGCGTGCGTAGCGCGCTCGCGGGCCGAATGGGAATCACCGAGAAGAAGATGTTCGGCGGCCTCGCGTTTCTGCTGGGCGGCCGCATGTGCTGCGGAGTGCAGGACGACAAGCTGATGGTTCGTGTCGGGCCCGAGCGTTACGCCGAGGCGCTCTTCCGGCCGCACGTGCGACCGATGGATTTCACCGGAAAGCCGCTTTCGGGTTTCGTCTACGTAGAGTCGTCCGGCGTCAAGACCGGCACGGCGCTGGCGAAGTGGCTCCGAGAGGCCGCGGAGTACGCCGTAGCGCTTCCGGCGGGCAAGGGCGCGCCGAAAAAGCGAATGCGCCCTCGCGGGGCTGCGCCCTGGAGATGACGCCGGCGTAGAATCTCGGGCTGAGTCTCTGAATTCAAGCCCATGAACGCTCCCGACCGTCCTCTCGCCGTCCAATACGCCGACGTCGCCGCCGCCGCGGAGCGCCTCACCGGCCACGCTCACCGCACGCCGGTGATGACTTCGCGCTCGGTCGACGAACGCACCGGGGCGACGGTGTTCTTCAAGTGCGAGAACTTCCAGCGCATCGGCGCTTTCAAGTTCCGCGGCGCCTACAACGCGATGTCACGGCTCGCGCCCGAGGAGCGCAAGCGCGGCGTTCTCGCGTATTCGTCGGGCAACCACGCGCAGGCGGTCGCGCTCGCCGGCCGGATGCTCGGCATCCGTGTCACCATCGTGATGCCGCAGGATGCACCTGCGGTGAAGATCGAGGCGACGCGCGGCTACGGAGCCGAGGTGGTGCTCTACGACAGGCACAAGGAAGTGCGCGAGGAGGTCGCCGAGCGGGTGGCGCGCGAGCGCGGCCTCGCGATGATCCCGCCGTTCAACCATCCCCATGTGATCGCCGGCCAGGGCACGGCGGCGAAGGAGTTGATCGAGGACGCGGGGCCGCTCGACTATCTTTTCGTCCCGGTGAGCGGCGGCGGACTGATTTCGGGTTGCGCCGTGGCCGCCTCGCACCTTTCGCCCGGCTGCAAGGTGATCGGCGTCGAGCCGGAGGCCGGCGACGACGCCGCGCGCTCCTTCAGGACCAAGACGCTGCAGCACTGCCACAACCCGGACACCATCGCCGACGGCGCGCGCACCCACGCGCTCGGCGAGCTGACTTTTCCGCTGGTGCTGCGCTACGTGCACGACATCGTCACGGTGAGCGATGCGGAACTCCTGCGGGACATGTTCTATCTGTGGGAGCGCATGAAGATCGTGGTCGAGCCGACCGGCGCCCTCGGTGCGGCGGGTTTGTTCGAGCGCGGCCTGCCGGTGAACGGCAAACGCGTCGGCGTCATTCTCTCCGGCGGTAACGTCGACCTGAAGCTGCTCGCCCGTTTCGTGTAGTCGGGAAGGTGCTGCGCTCATGGCGCCGCCGCTCGAGCTTCCGGCAAAGACCGCCGAGTTCCGCTTCTACGAGGAGTTGAACGATTTTCGCGCGCCGGAGCGGCGCAAGAATGCGTTCCCGATCGCGATCGTCCGCGGCCGCTCGGCGAAGGACGCGATCGAGTCGGTGGTTACGTCCACAATTTTGATCTATCAGCCGAACAATTTCGTCTAATATCGTGACGAAGGCAAGGCGACCCTAACCCCCGGAGGACGACATGTCTGAATCAAGAGTGAAGACGTTGATGGTGTTCCTGTTTGCGGTGATTGCCGCGAGCGGCAGCGCGATGGCGCAGCAGCTCGACAGGGTGCAGATCGTCGTATTCGGCCCGCCCTCGCTCGGCGCGTTTCTGCCGCCGGTCATCAAGGCGCACAAGCTGGACGAAAAGAACGGCCTGTCGATCGATTTCCAGCAGCGCCCGCCCACCGCCTACACGGCACAGTTCAATTCCGGCGAGTTCAAGGTCGGAGGCAGCGCCGCGCTGCTCACGGTCGGTCTCGCCGACCGGCGCGGCGTGAGGGTCGCGTACCTGTTCAACCTGTTCGACTATTGGGGCGCGATCGTCACCTCGCGGCCCGAGGTGAAGACGCTCAAGGATCTCGAGGGCAGGGAAGTTGCGGCCGCCAGCGCCACCACCAACTTCCGCATGTTCGAGTGGCTCGCCGGTCAACAGGGCGTCGAGTTGTCCAAGATGTCGGTAGTGAATACGGCAACGCCGGGCCTGGTCGGGTACGCGCTCGCCGATCGCGCCGCGGCGGTGCAGTTGTGGGAGCCCGCGTATACCGTGCTGAAGGCCAAGAAACCCGGGTTGCGCATGCTCGATCTCAAGATCGACGAGAGCTGGAAGAAATTCGCCGGCAGCACGAGTATTCCCTACCTCGGCGTCGCCGCCCACCTCGACTGGGTGAAGGCCCATGCCGCGCTGATCCCGAAGCTGTATGCCGCCTATAAGGACGCCGCCGACTGGACCAGCGCCCACCCCGACGAGGCGGCTAAGCTCATCCAGGCCAAGGGCACGGCGGAGGACCAGAAGGCGGTCGCCGACCTGATCCGGGCCAACGACCGCCTGGGCATGCACGTGGCCTGGGCCTCCGCGCTGCGCAAGGAAATCGAGTCGGTGTACGCCGTCGGCCGGTCGATCAAATTCCTGGATGGGGCGCCGAGCGCCGAGACCGTGTACCAGGCGCCGTCCAAATGAGCGTCGCCGCGCCGCAGCCCGAGGGCGGCCCTGCCGGCGCCGCGGTGGCGGCGCGCCGGTACGCCTCGGACATGGCGCCGTACCTGGTGCTCGCCGCCGCATGGCAACTCGCGGCCCTCGCCTTCCCGCCCTATCTGTTCCCGTCGCTGACCAGCGTGCTGGCGCGGTTTTTCGACATTGTCACCTCCGTCGCGCAGTTCACCCATGTGCTGGCGACGCTCTGGCGTATCCTCGCCGGGCTCGCCGGTGCGTTCCTCGTCGGCGTCGGACTCGCGTTCCTGATGGCGCGATCGCGCGCCGCCGATCGCTTCCTGGCGCCGATCCTGACGTTCTTTCAGGGCATCCCGGCGCTGTCATGGGTGGTGTTCGCGATCATCTGGATTCACGGCATCGAGCTGCGCATCTTGTTCATCATGGTGATGACCACGCTGCCGGCGTTCACCTTCCAGATTCTCGGCGCGCTGCGCGCGATCTCCAAGGACCTGTTCGAGATGGTGCTTTCATTCCGGCCGACGCGGCCGGGGATGTTCCGGGTGATGGTCCTGCCGTCGATCCTGCCGGACATACTCACCGCCTGGAGGGTCAACCTGGGCAACGCGTCGCGCGTGGTCGTGGTGGCCGAGCTGGTCGGCGCGACCGGCGGCATCGGTTACGAGTTGCTGCAGCAGCAGCAACTCTTCGACATGGCCGGAGCGCTGGCGTGGACCCTGCAGCTGGTGTGCTTCGTGCTGATCGTGCAGAAGCTGCTGAGCTGGATCGAAGCGCACGCGTTCCGCTACCGGGCCGTGTCGGAGCGTTCGCTGTGACGGTCGGCGCCGCCCGGGCCGAAGAGCCGGAAGTCCGCTTCGATCGCGTCGTCAAGACCTTCGGACGCGCGGGCGGCGGCCCGGGCACGTTCCGGGCGGTCGACGATCTCAGCCTCGACATCCGCTCCGGCGAGCTGGTCGCGATCCTCGGCAAGACCGGCTGCGGCAAGTCGACCATGTTCAACATGGTCGCCGGCCTGCTCGACCCGACCGAGGGCAGCGTCACCGTGCGCGGGCGCGACCCGTTCCGCGAGTTCAACTGGTTTCGCGGCAGGATCGCGGTCGTGTTCCAGAACGACCGGCTGCTGCCCTGGCGCAGCGCGCTCGGCAACGTGGAACTCGGGCTGGAGATGCTCGACCTGTCGCCGCAGCAGCGCCGCGAGACGGCACGGCGCTGGCTCACGCAGCTGGGGCTCGGCGGGCACGAGAACGACTACCCGCATGCGCTCTCGGGCGGGATGCGCCAGCGCGTGAGCATCGCGCGCGCCTTCGCCACCAACGCGGGGCTGCTGCTGTGCGACGAGCCGTTTTCGGCGCTCGACGAGATCACCGGCCAGCGGCTGCGCGAGGAATTCGTCAGCCTGGTGCGCGAGAAGAACAAGACCGCGGTGTTCATCACGCACTCGATCAACGAAGCCCTTCAGATCGGTGATCGGATCGTGGTGCTCAAGCGCCCGGCAAGGATTGCCTACGATGTCACGTTCTCGCCCGATCTCGGCGCGGCGGAAAAGGAATCGATCCGCGCGCGCATCCTGGAAGAGCTGGCGGCCTGATTGCGGCCGCAGCGCCGCCTTTCGATTCTCGTCATCTCTTCACTGAGCATTCTTGTTCGCAGCGAGGTCCGATCCGCGTGCCGCGCGCGCAAAGCGCCGGACAATGTCGCCCGCGGGCTCGATCGCATGGATCCCGGCGACGCTCTTTCCCGCCTGCCAGTAGTCCTTCGCCCCGGTGCGATCGAGCGAGGCGTGCTTGAGCTGCCACAGCGAGCGCAACGAATATAGCGTGCGCATCAGGTGCTTGGTCCGGCGCCCGCGCAGCATCCAGCGCGCGAGCGGTCCGGCCTTGAGCCCCACGCGGTCGATGTACGGGGTGCGGATCACCGACACCGGCACGCCGGTCAGGCGCTCGCTCAGGACGATGTCGCTTTCGCCCGCCCGGACGATCGCGTCCTTGTAGGACTGGCTCGCCCCGCATTCGACGGTGGCGATGAAGCGCGTGCCCATCTGCACGCCGGCGTAGCCGAGCTCGAGCGCCGCGGCGAAGTCGCGCTCCTCGCCGACGCCGCCGGCGCAGATGAGCGGCGCGCCGAAGCCGGCGAGTTCGTCGAACAGCCGTTCGGCGCTCTTCGGCCCGGCATGGCCGCCGGCGCGGTCGTTGACGGCAATCAGGCCGTCGACGCCTTCGCCGATGCCGATTGCCGCCCATTTGCGCTCGGTCACGTCGTGATAGACGATCCCGCCGGCGGCGTGGACGCGCTCGACGACCCAGCCCGGCTTGCCGAGGGAGGTGATGAAGAAGCGCACGCCTTCCTCGAGCGCGATGTCGATCCAGGCGGACACGCGATTGCGGTAGGTCTTCGACGATTGCTCGATGAGCGCGTTCATGCCGATGGGTTTCCGCGTCACGCGGCGGATGCGGCGCAACGCTTCGCGGAAGTCGTGCCCGTAGACGTAGGTAAACGAAATCGGCTGAACGATGCCGATGGCGCCGGCCTCGGAGGCCGCGGCAACCAGCTCCGGATTGCTGCACGGGTACATCGCGCCGCAAATGAGCGGCACCTCGATCCCGGCCTGGCGCGCAAAGACGGTGTCGAGCCGCATCGGGCTCATCCCGCCGGGATCGGACCCAGGCGCCAGCGCACGCTCGCCCGGGCGACGAGCTCGCCCTGGGCGTCGCGAATGTCCGCCTGCACCAGGTGATCGACCTCGCCGCGCACTTCGGGCAGCGCGACCTTCGCCTCCGCGGTGAGCGTCCCGCGCGCCTTCTTGAAGTATTCGATCGACAGGCCGGTCACGATCCCGCGCACCCCTTCGGGCTGGCCCGTCAGCATCGCGAGCCCGCTGGTCACTTCGCCCAGGTTGGCGAGCGCGATGGCGTGAATCGAGTCGAGGTGATTGCGCACGCTCCGGCGGTCGCGCAAGGTGATGCGCGCGTAACCCGGCCGCAGCGCGCGCACCTGAGCGCCGATCGAGCCCGTGTAAGGCACCCGCCGGCCCAGGAGCCAGCTGAAGACCCGGCTGCCGCCCGGCAGGCCGGAGAGACGGTTCCAGAGGCCGAGCAAACGCTCCCCCGGTGCGGATAAGGAATCGGTCCTGCTCATACGGCGCTCCGCTCGTGTCGGCACGTCCAGACTGTGGGTCCGCGCGGCCGATGGTAGCAGTTCCGGGTTCGCATCCGCGCACGCGCGCAACGGGCGTGAACCCGGGATGCGGTAAGCGATCGCTGGCGCTCTTCGGCGCCCGGCTTGTGCAGCCACCCCGAATAAATGTCCCGTACCCGGATTTCAGGAACGGCCTATCATCCCGGTCGTTCGAACCAGGGCGCGGTTGTTACATGACCGAGGACGAAGTCGTCGAGATAGTGCGACGCCACGTCGAGCGAAAGTTCCCGATGGCTTGCACGGCGTGCGGGCACCCGTTTGCTTCACTCAAAGAATACCTGGAGTACACGAAGCACCTGGGGAATCCGGTCTCCTATGACGCCGAGGCGGGGAATTGGAGACCCTGGAGGCCCCTGGGGACTCTTTCCTATGCAAACTGCCGGTGCGGAACGACGCTGTCCATCAGCAGCCATGGGATGGGACTCCTGACGTTATGGCGGCTGCTGCAATGGGCCAGAACGCAGTCGTCGAGCCGGGGAATCAGCATGGGGGAACTGCTGCAGGGGATCCGAACCCGGATCGACCGGCAAGTCTTGAGCCTCGAGGGGGAGGTCTTGACCCGGAAATAGCCGCGTGAAAGACGGCGCCCCTTCACTGCCGGGCGTCCCGGGGGGGCGAAAGCCGTTGCCGTTCTCGAGGGTGTGGTGAGGAGCGCGGCGCGAGCGGCAAGCGGCTGATTTTCCTGTCCCCGGGGGTGCGGCCCGGCCGCGGTTGCAGCAGCCACCGCCCGCGGACTATAGTACCGTGCGTTTCAAACTCACGGCATCCAGACAGAGGGGGAACAAAATGATCCGCCTGAACATCAACGGCAAGTCTCACCAGGTCGACGTCGAACCGAACACGCCCCTGCTCTGGGTGATCCGGGAACAGGTCGGCCTGACCGGCACCAAGTATGGCTGTGGAATCACCCAGTGCGGCGCCTGCACGGTTCACCTGGACGGCGCCGCGGTGCGCTCGTGCGGGATCCCGGTCAGCGCGGCCGTCGGCAAGAAGATCACCACTATCGAGGGCCTCGCCCGGGGCAAGACCCTGCACAAGGTGCAGAAGGCCTGGCTCGACCACGAGGTGCCGCAATGCGGCTATTGCCAGTCGGGCATGATGATGGCGGTCGCGGCGCTCCTCAGGGAGAAGCCGAAGCCCACCGACGCCGACATCGATGCCACCATCACCAATATCTGCCGCTGTGGCACCTTCCAGCAGGTGCGCGCGGCGATCCACGCCGCCGCCAAGGCATAAGGGGGAGCCATGACAACGATTCCGAAAATCACCCGTCGTTCCTTCCTCATCAGCAGCGCCGCCGTCGGCGGCGGTCTCGCCCTCGGCCTGCGGCTTCCGTTCGGACCCGAAGTGGTGCGCGCGGCCGACGGATCGCCCGAGGTCAACGCCTGGGTGGTGATCCGACCCGACGACACCGTCGTCATCCGCATTGCGCGCTCGGAAATGGGGCAGGGCACCATTACCGGCCTCGCGCAGCTCGTCGCCGAGGAACTGGAATGCAACTGGTCGAAAGTGACCTACGAGTATCCGACCCCGGGCCAGAATGTCGCGCGCAAGCGCGTCTGGGGCAGTTTCTCGACCGGCGGCAGCCGCGGCATCCGCGAGTCGAACGAATACGTTCGCCAGGGCGGCGCGGCGGCGCGCGAGATGCTGGTCCAGGCCGCCGCGAACCGGTGGAAGGTGCCGGCCTCCGAGTGCAGCGCGTCGAACAGCGTCATCACGCACAAGCCCTCCGGGCGCAAGACGACCTACGGCAAGGTGGCCGAAGCGGCGGCCAAGCTGCCCCCGCCGAAGGAGGTGAAGCTCAAGGACCCGAAGACCTGGAAGATCGCCGGCAAGCCGGTGAAGCGGCTCGACACCCGGGACAAGCTCACCGGCAAGCAGGTGTACGCGATCGATCTCAAGCTTCCCGGGATGCTGAACGCGGCGATCAAGGAATCGCCGGTGTTCGGCGGCAAGGTGAAAAGCTTCGATGCCGACAAGGTCGCCGGCTGGAAGGGCGTCAAGAAAGTCGTGCAGGTCGGAGACTCGGCGGTCGCGGTGGTCGCCGATACCTGGTGGCAGGCCAAGACCGCGCTCGAGGCGCTGAACATCGTATGGGACGAAGGCGAGAACGCCAAGGTCTCGAGCGCGACGATCGCCGAAGTGCTGAAAGCGGGTCTGGACGCCGAGCAGGCCTTCGTCGGCAACAAGAACGGGGACGCGAAGGGCACGCTCGCCGGCGCGGCGAAGAAAATCGAGGCGGTCTATTCGTATCCGTTCCAGAACCACGCGCCGATGGAGCCGATGAACGCGACGGCGCTCTACACGCCCGACAAGTGCGAAGCATGGGTACCGACCCAGGACGGGGAGAGCTCCTTCGCCGCGGTGCTCGCGGCCTCCGGCCTGCCGGCCGACAAGTGCGAGGTCTACAAGATCAACCTCGGCGGCGGCTTTGGGCGGCGCGGGGCCTTCCAGGACTACGTGACGCAGGCCGTGCGCATCGCCAAGCAGATCCCGGGCACTCCGATCAAGCTCGTCTGGTCGCGCGAGGAGGACATGCGGCAGGGCCGCTACCACCCGGTCATGCAGTGCAAGCTGGTCGGGGGCTTCGACGCGAACAACAACCTGACCGGCCTGCATGTGCGGCTCTCGGGCCAGTCGATCCTCGCCGCGGTGCGCCCGGCGATCGTTGAGAAGCAGGGGGGGCGCGATCCGCTCTCCTTCCAGGGACTCGCCGACGCCGGAGAGCACGCGTTCGGCTACAGCGTTCCGAATCTGCTGATCGACCATGCGATGCGCAACACGCACGTGCCGCCGGGATTCTGGCGCGGCGTCAACATCAACCAGAACGCCGTTTTCATGGAGTGTTTCATGGACGAGCTGGCGCACGCGGCGGGGCAGGACCCGCTCGAGTTCCGGCGCAAGCTCATGGCGAACCACCCGAGAAACCTCGGCGTGCTCAACGCCGTGGCCGAGCGCGTCGGCTGGAGCAAGCCCGCCCCGCGCGGCATCCATCGGGGCCTCGCGCACATGAAGGCCTTCGACAGCTACGTCGCGGCCGCCGCCGAGATTTCGGTCGAGGGCGGTAACCGCGTCAAGATCCACCGCATCGTGGCCGCGACCGATCCGGGCTACGCTGTGAATCCCGCGCAGATCGAACGCCAGGTGGCGGGCTCGTTCGTCTACGGGCTGTCGGCGCTGTTCTACCAGGAGTGCACGGTCAAGGACGGGCGTATCGAGCAGGAGAATTTCAACACCTACAATTCGATGCGCATCCGCGAAATGCCGAAAGTCGAGGCGATCGTCATGCCGACCGGCGGCACCGTCTGGGGCGGCATCGGCGAGCCGACGATCTGCGTCGCCGCGCCGGCGGTGCTCAACGCATTCTTCAGCGCGACCGGCAAGCGCATTCGCTCGGTGCCGCTCAAGAATCACGACATCCACTTCGCGTAAGCGAGCGTGACGGCGAGTCCCGCGGTGGCGGCTGCGGTCGTGGCCTCGGCCACGGGGTTCGCCGCGGTCGCGCTCGCGCCGGACCCCGCGTGCGCGCAGGCGGCCGCAGGGTCCTACACGGTCCTCGGCGACGCGATACCGGCCTCGCTCACCGGGGCGAAGGGCGACCCCGCGCGCGGCCGCAGCATCGTTCTCAACCGGCAGCTCGGCCTGTGCCTGCTGTGCCACAGCGGGCCGTTTCCCGAGGAACGGCTCCAGGGCGACATCGCGCCCGACCTTCGCGGAACGGGATCGCGCCTTTCGGAGGGCCGGATCCGCCTCAGGATCGTCGATTCGAGCCGCGTCAACGCGGCGACCATCATGCCCGCGTACTACAAGGTCGAGGGGCTGGCGCGGGTCGCGGCCCCTTTTCGCGGAAAGACCGTTCTGAGCGCGGAGCAGATCGAGGACGTGGTCGCGTTTCTCGCGACCCTGCGCGACTGAATGACGACGCGCCGCGAATTCCTCGCCGTTGCCGGCGGCCTGGCCGGCGGAATCGGGCTCGCGTGCGCGGCGGGCCGCGCGCACGCGACGCCCGACTCGATGCAGGAGGCGATCCGCAAGCTCACCGGCGGAGCGCCCGTGCGCCGCGGCAGGGTGAAGCTCGACGTTCCGCCGCTGGTCGACAACGGCAACACGGTGCCCCTGTCGGTCACGGTCGAGAGTCCGATGACGCCGCAGGATCACGTCAAGGCGATCCATGTTTTCACGCAGAAGAACCCGCTGCCCAGCGTGATCAGCGCCTTTTTCGGGCCGCGCGCCGGGCGCGCCAGCTTCAGCACCCGCGTGCGCCTGGTGGACACGCAGCCCCTGGTTGCGATCGCGCAGTTGAGCGACGGCTCGTTCTGGTCCGGCAGCGTGGAGGTCGTGGTCACGCTTTCGGCGTGCCTGGAAGAAGGGCTGATTTAAGATGGCGCGCGTCGTCGTCAATGTGCCCGCAACGGCCAGGCGCGGCGAGATCGTCGAAATCAAGACGCTGGCCGCGCACCCGATGGAGACGGGATTCCGCCGGACCCAGCTGGGTGAGTTGATCCCGCGCGACATCATCCGCCTGTTCGCCTGCACCTACAACGGCGAGGAGATCTTCCGCGCCGAACTCCACCCCGCGATCGCGGCGAATCCCCTGCTGGTATTCACCATCGTCGCAAACGAGAGCGGAACGATCACCTTCAAGTGGTCCGGCGACAACGGCTACGCCGTGACGCAATCCTCCTCGATTGCCGTCGTTTGAGCCTGCGCGCCCTCGTCCCGCTGATCCTCGGCCTGATCAACGCCGCCGTCGCGGCCGAGATCCCTTCCGCCGAACGCCGCTCGGGCTACGAGTTCATGACACGCGAGACGCGCGCGATGCAGGACGACGAGATCACCAACCCGGGCATGCTGTGGGTGCTCGACGGCGAGACGCTGTGGAATCGAAGGGCCGGCGGCGCCGGGCGAGCGTGCGCCGACTGCCACGGCGACGCCGCCGACAGCATGAGAGGCGTCGCGGCGCGCTATCCGGCCTTCGACCCCGCGCGCGGACGGCCGATCGATCTCGAGCAGCGCATCAACGCCTGCCGCGCCGACCGCCAGAAGGCCGCGCCCCTTTCGTTCGAGAGCAGGGACCTGCTCGCGCTGACCGCCTACGTCGCGCGGCAGTCGCGCGGGGTGCCGATCGCGGTCGCCGTCGACCGCGGCACGCAGAGGTTCCTCGATGCCGGCCGCGAGACCTTCCGACTCAGGCAGGGCCAGCTCAACCTCTCCTGCGCGAACTGCCACGACGACCTGTGGGGGAGGAAGCTCGCCGGCACGACCATCCCGCAGGCGCATCCGACCGGATACCCCCTCTACCGCCTCGAGTGGCAGGGTCTCGGATCGCTCCAGCGCCGCCTTCGCAATTGCCTCATCGGCATGCGGGCGGATGGGCCGGCGTTCGGATCGCCCGAGCTCGTCGATCTGGAGCTCTACCTGATGTGGCGCGCGCGGGGGATGAAGATGGAGACGCCCGCGGTGCGGCCCTGAGGCGGCTCGACCTCGGTTCAGGAAGTCGCGTTCCCGTTCGGCAGGCTTCCTCCTCAGGACGTCTACGACCCCAGCACCCCTTCGATTACTTCCGTTCCGAAGTTAACCTTGAATCCTTGGAGTTCATATGCGTCTCCCGCCTAGCGTCCGGACCAGATCTGCCAGCGCTCCTTGCCCGCGAAGATTGGAATCGAGTCGCTCACGGAGAGATCGGTAGTCCGGTCGAAATGCTTCCCGAGGAGGGTCTCCAGCTCTCCGCTCTTCAGCCCGAAGGGCGGACCCCGCTCGCCGTCGTCGAAGAAGAAGAATCCGGCGAGCCTGCCGTGGGGCCGCAAGAGTTGCGACACGCGCGGCGCATAGCGCGGCCATTCGCGCCGGGGCAGCGCGCACAGGAAGGCGCGCTCGTAGACGAGGTCGAACGGCCCGCCCGGATCGAACTCGAAGAAATCCTCCAGGCGCACGAGTTGCGCCATGGGGCCGAGAATCTGCTGCGCTCGCTCCACCGCAGCCGGCGCGAAATCGACCGCGAGCACCTCGTGCCCCGCTTCGGCAAAGGCGCGCGCTTCATAGCCCGAGCCGCAGCCCGGAATGAGGACGCGCCGGCCGCGCGGCTCCGATTTCAGAAACTGCTCGAGCGCCGCCGGCACGCGCCCGGCGTCCCAGGGCGTGAAATTCTCGCGAAAGCGTCTCTCCCAGAATTCCGGCCGTGCGGCGTCCTCCTTCGGAAAAACCGGAGTCAGACCGCTATTCTTCGCGTCCGCCATGCTCTTCTCCTCGGTGGCTGCCGGAAATGGTGGTCTGTCCCCGGTTTCAATCAACCCTTGACGCAGACGATCTGCTTGAGCGTGTGCACGACTTCCACCAGATCGCTCTGCTCGGCCATGACCGCGTCTATGTCCTTGTAGGCGCCCGGGATCTCGTCGAGCACGCCCTTGTCCTTGCGGCACTCCACGCCTTCGGTCTGCGCGACGAGGTCGGCGCGCGAGTAGCGGCGCTTCGCTTCGCTGCGGCTCATGCGGCGCCCGGCGCCGTGGGCGCAGGAACAGAACGACTCCGGATTGCCCTTGCCGCGCACGATGTAGGAGCGCGCCCCCATGCTGCCCGGGATGATGCCGAGCTCGCCTTCGCGCGCGCTGATCGCGCCCTTGCGGGTCACGTAGACGCTCTCGCCGAAATGCTTCTCCCGCCGCACGTAGTTGTGGTGACAGTTGATCGCCTCGCCCGTCGTCTCGAACCACGGCAGCTCGCGGCGGAGCGCCTCGAGGATCACCTGCATCATCTCGCGCCGGTTGGCGAAAGCGTAGTCCTGCGCCCAGCTCACGGCGTCGAGGTAATCGCCGAACAGTTTCGTTCCCTCGCCGAGCCAGGCAAGGTCGCGGTCGGGCAGATGCATGTCCGCCTTCAGCATCGCCTCGCGCGCCCGGGCGATGAAATACTGGCCGATGCAATTGCCGATCCCGCGACTGCCGGAATGCAGCATCACCCACAGGTGTCCGCCCTCGTCCAGGCAGAGCTCGATGAAATGATTGCCTCCGCCGAGCGAGCCCATCTGCCGGACCCACTTTTTCCGGTGATCGCGCTGCATCGTCGCGATCTTCGGGTGCCGGCCCACGATGTCTTCGAGACCGCGCGCGAGCGGCGCGCAGGCCTCCCGGCGGGCGTCGGCCTCGCCGCGCTCGTCGAACCCCACGGGCACGGCGTCCTCGATCGCCTGCCGCAGGCGCGCGAGGCCGTCCGGAAGCTGCTCCGTCCCGAGGGAAAGGCGCACGGCATTCATCCCGCAGCCGATGTCCACCCCGACCGCCGCCGGGATGATCGCCCCGCGGGTCGGGATGACCGAGCCCACGGTCGCGCCGATTCCGGCATGGACGTCGGGCATCGCCGCGACATGGCCGAACACGATGGGCAGCCGCGAGATATTCTCGAGCTGCGCTCGCGCCCGGGGCTCGAGGTCCGCGGTGAACACCTTGACCGGAACCCGGCCGCCCTGGATCAGCTGTTTGACGGGCATGACACCCCGAAGCATACCCAAGGCGGCAGTCGGGTAACATCTGGTCGCAAGACTGTGGCCCGCGAAATGAGACACTTACATTTTCCTGCTCTGATTGCGGCGCGTGCGCGCCGCGAGAGGCGCGTTCGCTGCGCATCCGGGCCCGCGACATGAAAATCGAAAGCCAGCCGCTGTTGAGGGAGAGTCCGGTGCGCCGGCGCTTCCCGCTGCGAGGCGGCTGGGTCGTCATCGTGGTGGCGCTGGTCGCGCTCGCGGGGGGGGCGGTCTATCTCCTTCAGCCCGAGCCCCCGCAGCGACCGGCGGGGCGGCGCGGCTTCGACCCGACGCGCCCGACCCCGGTAGTCTCGGCGACGGCGAAGACGGGCGACATCAATATCTACCTGAGCGGACTGGGCACGGTCACGCCGTTGAAAACCGTGACCGTCAAGAGCCGGGTCGACGGCGAGCTCATGCGGGTCCTCTTCAAGGAGGGCCAGCGGGTGAGGAGCGGGGACCTGCTCGCCGAGATCGATCCGCGGCCGTTCCAGGTCCAGCTCGCCCAGGCCGAAGGACAGATGGCGCGCGACCAGGCTCTGCTCGCGAACGCCCGCATCGACCTGGAGCGCTACCGCGCGCTCTACGCCCAGGATTCGATCGCCAAGCAGCAGGTCGACACCCAGGCGGCGCTGGTGCGCCAGTACGAGGGCACGCTCATGGCCGATCGGAGCCAGGTCGACAGCGCCAGGCTGCAGCTTGCCTACTCGCGCATCACCGCGCCGATCGGCGGGCGCCTTGGCCTGCGCCTGGTCGACGCGGGGAACGTCGTGCGCGCGGGCGATGCCGGGGGCCTGGTCGTCATCACTCAGGTCCAGCCGATCGCCGCCGTGTTCACCATTCCCCAGGACGACCTGCCCGCGGTCTTGAAGCGCCTTCGCGCCGGCGATCCGCTCCCCGTCGAGGCCTTCGATCGGGACCGGAAGACCAAGCTCGCCCTCGGCACGCTGCTCACCGTGGACAATCAGATCGATCCGGCGACCGGAACGATCAAGCTCAAGGCGCAGTTCCCCAACGAGGAAGAAAACCTCTTTCCCAACCAGTTCGTCAACCTGCGCCTGCTGCTCGACACGCTGCGTCGCGCGACGCTGGTGCCCGCGGCGGCGATCCAGCGCGGCGTGCAGGGCAGTTTCGTCTATGTCGTCAAGGAGGACGGCACGGTCGCGCTGACGCCGGTCAAAGCCGGCACCGTCGACGGCGAGAACGTGGCGATCGAAGCCGGCCTCGCTCCCGGCGACGTCGTCGTGATCGAAGGGAGCGACCGGTTGCGCGACGGGGCGAAGGTGACGCTCCCGGGCGCGGGCGGCGCGGCCGCCGGGGACGGCGCCCGCAAAGGCGACCCGGGCGGGAAGGGCGGCCGGCGCCGCAAGAGCGCAGAGTGAACCGGGCGGCACCATGAATCCGTCGCGGCCGTTCATCCTCCGGCCGGTGGCGACCTCCTTGCTGATGACCGCGATCCTGCTCGCGGGGGCGATCGCCTACAGGCTGCTGCCGCTCTCGGCGCTGCCCGAGGTCGATTACCCGACCATCCAGGTCGTCACCTTCTATCCGGGCGCGAGTCCCGAGGTGATGACCTCGTCGGTGACCGCGCCGCTCGAACGCCAGTTCGGGCAGATGCCGGCCCTGAGACGGATGTCCTCGACCAGCTCGGGCGGCGCCTCGGTGATCACCCTGCAATTCAGCCTGGATCTGTCGCTGGATGTCGCCGAGCAGGAAGTGCAGGCGGCGATCAACGCCGGCTCGAATTTCCTGCCGCAGGACCTGCCGGCGCCGCCGGTCTACAGCAAGGTCAATCCGGCCGATGCGCCCATCCTCACGCTCGGGATCAGCTCGAAGACCCTGCCCCTGCCCGAGGTGCAGAACCTGGTCGACACCCGCCTCGCGCAGAAGATCTCGCAGCTGCCCGGCGTGGGTCTGGTGATGCTCTCGGGCGGGCAGCGGCCGGCGGTCCGGGTGCAGGCCAACCCGCGCGCGCTTGCGGCGCAGGGTCTTTCGCTCGAGGACGTGCGGATCGCGATCGCGGCGGCGAACGTCAACCAGGCGAAGGGCAGCTTCGACGGACCGAGCCGCGCCTTTACCATCGACGCCAACGACCAGTTGCGCTCGGCGGCCGAGTACCGCGCGGTCGTCGTGGCGTATCGAAACGACAAGAGCGGCAGCGGCGCGCCGATTCTCCTGTCGGACGTCGCCGACGTGGTCGAGGACGCGGAGAACGTGCGCCTCGCCGCCTGGATGAACGAGGTTCCCGCGGTGATCCTCAGCGTCCAGCGCCAGCCCGGCGCGAACGTGATCGAAGTGGTCGATCGCGTGAAACGCCTGCTGCCCCAGCTGGCCGCTTCGCTTCCGGCGGCGGTCGAGGTCGCGACGCTCACCGACCGCACCCTCACCATCCGCGCCTCGGTGCGGGCGGTGCAGTTCGAGCTGCTGCTCGCGGTGGCGCTGGTGGTCATGGTGATCTTTCTTTTCCTGCGCACCGCCGCCGGCACCCTCATCCCGAGCGTCGCCGTCCCGCTGTCGCTGGTCGGCACCTTCGGCGTGATGTATCTCGCCGGATTCAGCATCAACAATCTGACGCTGATGGCGCTCACCATCGCCACCGGTTTCGTCGTCGACGACGCGATCGTCATGATCGAGAACATCTCCCGCTATGTCGAGGAGGGAGAGCCGCCGCTCCAGGCCGCGCTCAAGGGGGCCAAGCAGATCGGCTTTACCATCATCTCGCTCACTTTCTCGCTGATCGCGGTGCTCATCCCGCTGCTCTTCATGGGCGAGGTGGTGGGGCGCCTGTTCCGCGAATTCGCGATCACCCTGGCGGTCGCGATCCTGATCTCGGCGGTGGTGTCGCTGACCCTCACGCCGATGATGTGCGCGAGGCTCCTCAGGAAAAAGCCCGAGGCGGAACAGGGGCGGTTCTATCGCGCCATGGGGCGCGGGCTCGACCGGGTGATCCGGCGCTACGGGGAAATGCTCGAGTGGGTGCTCGAGCGGCAGACCGCGACCCTGTGGGTGTTCCTCGGGACGCTCGCGCTCTCGGTGATCCTGTACGCGGCGATTCCCAAGGGCTTCTTCCCGCTGCAGGACACCGGGGTCATCCAGGGAATCTCGCAGGCGTCGCAGTCGATTTCGTTCCCGGCCATGGCCGAGCGCCAGCAGGCGCTGGGGCGGGCCCTTCTCGAGGATCCGGCGGTCGAGAGCCTGTCCTCGTTCATCGGCGTCGACGGCGCCAACACCACGCTCAACAGCGGGCGCATCCTGATCAACCTGAAGCCCAAGGCGCGGCGCGAGAGCGATATCGGCCGGGTGATCCGCGGCCTGCAGGAGCGGGTCGCGCGGGTCGAGGGCATTTCCCTCTACATGCAGCCGATCCAGGACCTCACCATCGAGGACCGCGTCAGCCGCACCCAATACCAGTTCACCGTCGAGGACGCGAACCCCGCGGAGCTCGCCCAGGTCGTCCACCGCCTGGTCGAGCGCCTTGCCGCCTTGCCCCAGCTCGCCGACGTCGCGAGCGACCTTCAGGACCAGGGCCTGCAGGCTTTTCTGTCGATCGACCGGGACACGGCGGGGCGCCTCGGCATCACTCCCGCGGCGATCGACTCCGCGCTGTACAGCGCCTTCGGCCAGCGCCTGATCTCGACCATCTTCACACAGTCGAACCAGTACCGGGTCGTGCTCGAGGTGAAACCGGAGTTCCGCCTGGGTCCCGGCGCGCTGCGCGACATCCATGTCGCCTCCGCCTCCGGCGCGCAGATTCCCCTGAGCGCGATCACCACCGTCACCGAGAGGCGGGGCCTGCTCGCGGTCAATCACATCGCGCAGTTCCCGGCCGCGACCATTTCCTTCAACCTCGCTCCGGGCGCTTCGCTGGGGGAGGCGGTGCGCGCGATCGAGGCGGAAGCGCAGGCTCTTCCCGCTTCGGTGCGCACCGGTTTCCAGGGCGCGGCGCTCGCCTTTCGCGCGTCGCTGGCGAACGAGCTGCTGCTGATCCTCGCGGCGATCGTCACCATGTACATCGTGCTGGGGGTGCTGTACGAGAGCTACATTCACCCGGTCACCATTCTCTCGACGCTGCCCTCGGCGGGCGTGGGCGCGCTGCTCGCGCTGCTCCTCGCCCGCAGCGATCTCGGCGTGATCGCCGTGATCGGGATCATCCTGCTCATCGGCATCGTCAAGAAGAACGCCATCATGATGATCGACTTCGCCCTCGATGCCGAGCGCAAGGAGGGCAAGAGTCCGCGCGAGGCGATCACCCAGGCGTGCCTGCTGCGCTTCCGCCCGATCATCATGACCACGCTCTCGGCGCTGCTCGGCGCGCTGCCGCTCATGCTCGGCACGGGCGTCGGCTCCGAGCTGCGCCATCCGCTGGGCATTACCATGGTCGGGGGGCTCATCGTGAGCCAGGCGCTCACCCTCTTCACCACGCCGGTGATCTACCTGTGGTTCGACCGGCTGGCGCGGCGGGTCCGGTCACCCGCCGGCGCCGCATCGGAAAACGCCTCGAAGGGGAACGGCCGTGAACCTGCCTGAACCCTTCATCCGGCGGCCGGTCGCCACGACCCTGCTCACCGCCGGCGTCGCGCTCGCCGGCGCCGTCGCCTTCTGGCTGCTGCCCGTCGCGCCGCTGCCGCAGGTGGATTTCCCGACGATCTCGGTGCAGGCCCAGCTTCCGGGGGCGAGCCCCGAAGTGATGGCGGCGACGGTGGCGACACCGCTCGAGCGCGCGCTGGGGCGCATCGCCGGCGTGACCGAGATGACCTCGTCCTCCTCGCTCGGCAGCACCCGCATCACGCTGCAGTTCGATCTCGATCGCTCGATCGACGGCGCGGCGCGCGACGTCCAGGCGGCAATCAACGCCGCGCGCAGCCAGCTGCCCACCAGCCTGCCGCGCAACCCCACCTATCGCAAGGTGAACCCGGCCGACGCGCCGATCATGATCCTCGCGCTCACCTCCGACACGCAGGACCGCGGCCAGATGTACGACGCCGCCTCGACCCTGCTCGCTCAGAAGATCTCCCAGGCGAGCGGCGTCGGCCAGGTCACGGTCGGCGGGGCCTCGCTGCCGGCGGTGCGGGTCGAGCTCAATCCCATGACCCTGAACCAGTACGGGATCGGCCTGGAGGAGGTGCGCGCGGCAATCGCCGGCGCGAACGCCAACCGGCCCAAGGGCTCGGTCGAGGAGGGCGAGCGCCGCTGGCAGATCCAGGCCGACGACCAGGCGAAGAAGGCGAGCCAGTACATCCCGCTGATCGTCGCATGGCGGACGGATAAAAGCGGCAACGGCGCCGCGGTGCGCCTGTCCGACGTCGCCGAGGTGGTCGATTCGGTGGAGGACCTGCGCAACGCGGGCTCCTCGAACGGGCGGCCCTCGGTGCTGGTCATCATCTACCGGCAGCCCAACGCCAACATCATCGAGACGGTCGAGCGCGTGCACGAGCAGCTGCCGCTGCTGCGGGCCTCGATTCCGGCGGCGATCAACCTCGAGGTGGTGCTCGAGCGCACCAGCACCATCCGCGCCTCCCTCTACGAAGTCGAGAGGACGCTCGCGCTCGCGACCGCGCTGGTGATCCTGGTGGTGTTCCTGTTCCTGCGCAGCGGCCGCGCGACCCTGATCCCGGCGGTCGCGGTCCCGGTGTCGCTGGTGGCGACCTTCGGCGTCATGTACCTCGCGGACTTCAGCCTCAACAATCTTTCGCTGATGGCGCTCACCATCGCCACCGGCTTCGTCGTCGACGACGCGATCGTGGTCCTGGAGAACGTATCGCGCCATATCGAGCGCGGCGTGCCGCCGTTCCAGGCGGCGCTCAGAGGGTCGCGCGAAGTGAGCTTCACGGTGGTGTCGATGAGCCTGTCGCTGATCGCGGTGTTCATCCCCATCCTGCTGATGGGGGGCATCGTCGGGCGGCTGTTCCGGGAGTTCGCGGTGACCCTCTCGGTCGCGATCCTGGTGTCGCTCGCCGTTTCGCTCACCACCACGCCCATGATGTGCGCGCGGCTGCTCAAGGGGAAGGCCGAGCGCGCCCCCGGCCGCTTCGCTCTCGCGAGCGAGCGCATCTTCCGCTGGATGCTCGCCGAGTACGAGGCGAGCCTCGCCTGGGCGCTGCGGCACTCGCGGCTGATGATGCTGATCCTCGCCGCGACGATCGGTCTGAACGTCACCCTGTACGTCCATATTCCGAAGGGTTTCTTTCCCCAGCAGGACGTCGGGCGGATGATCGGCTTCATCCAGGCCGATCAGGGCATCTCCTTCCAGGCGATGAGCCAGAAACTCGCCGATTTCATCGAGGTCGTGCGCAGCGACCCGGCGGTCGAGAACGTGGTCGGCTTCACCGGCGGCGGCCGGCGCAACTCCGGGTTCATGTTCATGTCCCTGAAACCCCTCAAGGAGCGCCGGGTCTCGGCCGACCGGGTGGTGGCGCGGCTGCGCCCGAAGCTCGCGCAGGTGCCGGGCGCGAGCCTGTTCCTCGTCCCGGTGCAGGACATTCGCGCCGGCGGGCGCCAGTCGGGCGCCCAATACCAGTACACGCTGCAGGCGGACGATCTCTCGGACCTGCGCCTGTGGGAGCCGAGGGTGCGGCGCGCGCTCGCCGAGCTGCCCGAGCTCGCCGATGTCAACACCGATCGGGAGGAAAAGGGGCTGCAAACGACCCTGGTGATCGATCGGGCGGCGGCCGCCCGCGTCGGCATCACGACCAGGATGATCGACCAGACGCTGTACAACGCCTTCGGCCAGGCGCAGGTTTCGACGATCTACGAGAACCTCAACCAGTATCACGTCGTGATGGAAGTCGCGCCGCGGTATTGGCAGAGCCCGGAGGCGCTGGCGAACATCCACGTGCTTTCCCCGGCCAGGGGCCAGGTGCCGCTGTCGGCGATCTCGCGCTATGAGGCGAGCACGGCTCCGCTCTCGGTCAATCACCAGGGGCAGTTCGTCGCTTCGACTATTTCCTTCAACCTGCCCCTCGGCGTGTCGCTGGGCGACGCGACCCGGGCGATCGACGACGCCATGGCGCGCCTCGGCGTGCCAACGACGGTGCATGGGGGTTTCCAGGGAACGGCGCGCGCCTTCCAGGCGTCGCTCGACAGCCAGCCCTGGCTGATTCTCGCCGCGCTGGTCGCGGTCTACATCGTGCTCGGCATCCTTTACGAGAGCACGGTTCACCCGCTCACGATCCTGTCGACGCTGCCCTCGGCGGGACTGGGCGCGCTGCTCGCGCTGATGGCGTTTCGCACCGAGTTCAGCCTCATCGCGCTGATCGGGGTCATCCTCCTCATCGGCATCGTCAAGAAGAACGCCATCATGATGATCGACTTCGCGATCCAGGCCGAGCGCGAGCGCAGCCTGAGCCCCGAAAAGGCGATCTTCGAGGCGTGCCTGCTGCGCTTTCGCCCGATCATGATGACGACGATGGCGGCGATGCTGGGCGCGCTGCCGCTCGCGATCGGCTTCGGCGACGGCGCCGAGTTGCGCCGCCCCTTGGGCATATCGATCCTCGGCGGCCTGATCGTCAGCCAGCTCCTCACGCTGTACACGACCCCGGTCGTCTACCTCTACCTCGACCGCTTCGGCCTGTGGTGCCGGCGGCTGCGGACCCGCCGACCGGCGCAAGACCTCCCGGGGGCCGGGTGAAGAGCGGCCTGCCGCTGCTCGCTGCGCTCGCGCTCGCCGCCGGCTGCGCGGCCGGCCCCGATTACCGGCGCCCTGAGATCGAGGCCGTCCCCGAATACAAGGAGGCCGGCGACTGGAAGCTCGCGCAACCGCAGGATGCTCTGGAGCGCGGCAAGTGGTGGGAGGTCTTCGCCGACCGGCAGCTCGGCGCGCTCGTCGAGCAGGTCGAGGTGTCCAATCAGAACGTGCGCGTCGCGGAAGCCCGCTTCCGCCAGGCGCAGGCCCTGCTGACCTCCTCGCGTTCGGCGTACTACCCGACGCTCGATGCGGACGTTTCGCTGACCCGCAGCCGCTCGCCCACCGGCGTGATCGGCGGCACCACCGCCGGGCGCATCATCACCAACCGCTCCGCGAGCCTCAACTCCCGGTGGGAGGCGGACCTGTGGGGCCGGCTGCGGCGTACGGTCGAATCGGTCGAGGCGAACGCCCAGGCGAGCGCGGCCGATCTCGTGGCGGCACGCCTGTCGCTGCAGGCCGAGCTCGCCGCGAATTACTTCCAGCTGCGCGCGCTCGATGCGCAGCAGCAGCTGCTCGAGGACACGGTCGCCGCGTTCCGGAGATCGCTCGAGTTGACGCGCAACCGCTACGCGGCCGGCGTCGCCGCGAAAGTCGACGTGGCGCAGGGCGAGACGCAGTTGAAGAGCACGCAGGCCCAGGCGCTCGATCTGGGCGTGCAGCGCGCGCAACTCGAGCACGCGATCGCGGTCCTGGTCGGCAGGCCGCCCTCGGGATTCTCGATCGCCGCGGTTCCCCTCTCGGCGACGCCGCCGCGCATCCCGCCGGGACTGCCCTCGGCGCTGCTCGAGCGCCGTCCCGACATCGCTGCGGCCGAGCGCCGCGTCGCCGCGGCGAACGCGCAGATCGGGGTGGCGAAGGCCGCCTACTTTCCCTCGCTCACGCTGTCCGCCTCGTACGGCTCGCGCAGCGCCGACGCCGCGCAGTGGCTGACCGCGCCCAGCCGCTTCTGGTCGATCGGTCCGGCGCTCGCGCAGTCGATCTTCGACGCCGGCCTGCGTCGCGCGCAAACCGCGCAGGCGATCGCCGCCTACGACGCCACCGTGGCCGAGTACCGCCAGGCGGTGCTCGCCGGCTTCCAGGAAGTCGAGGACAACCTCGCGGCGCTGCGCATTCTGGAGGAGGAGGCGAAAGTGCAGGAGGAGGCGGTGCGCGCGGCGCGCGAGTCGGTCGAGCTCACCCTCAACCAGTACAAGGCCGGCACGGTGAGCTACACCAACGTGGTGACGGCGCAGACCGCGCAGCTCGCGAACGAGCGGGCGGCGGCGGGCATTCTCGGGCGCAGGCTCGTCGCGGCGGTGGGATTGATCAAAGCGCTGGGCGGCGGGTGGAGCGCCGCGGAGCTCTAGAAAACCGGGGACAGACCACGGTTTTCCAGACTGCGCGCAGCGTGGAGGGGTTGCCGGGAGTCGTCGAACTCCGCTCCCAAAACCGTGGTCTGTCCCCGGTTTGCCCGCATCAGCGCATGCTAAAATGCGCCCTCGCTCGCCACCCTCATCGGATAAAATGTTCAACCCCGCCAAGACCTTGCACCAGACCGACCCGGAGCTCTGGGCGGCGATCCAGAAGGAGAACCAGCGCCAGGAAGACCACGTCGAGCTGATCGCCTCCGAAAACTACGTGAGCCCCGCGGTGCTCGCCGCTCAAGGCTCGCAGCTCACCAACAAGTATGCGGAGGGCTATCCGGGGAAGCGCTACTACGGCGGCTGCGAATTCGTCGATCTCGCCGAGCAGCTCGCGATCGATCGCGCGAAGCAGCTGTTCGGCGCCGAGTACGCCAACGTGCAGCCGCACTCCGGGGCGCAGGCGAACCAGGCCGCGTATCTGTCGGTATTGAAACCGGGGGACGTCATTCTCGGCATGTCGCTTGCCCACGGCGGCCACCTCACCCACGGCGCTTCGGTCAACATCAGCGGGAAGCTCTTCCAGGCGCACGCCTACGGTCTGGATGCTAACGAGCGCATCGACTACGACGCGGTCGAGCGACTCGCCGCCGAGCACCGGCCGCGCATGATCGTCGCCGGCGCATCCTCTTACTCGCGAGCGATCGATTGGAAGCGCTTTCGCGAGATCGCCGACGGCGTCGGCGCGTATTTCATGGCGGACGTCGCGCACTACGCCGGGCTGATCGTCACCGGCCTCTATCCCAGCCCGATCGGGATCGCGCATTTCGTGACGAGCACCACGCACAAGACGCTGCGCGGTCCCCGCGGCGGCCTGATCCTCGCCGGCGCCGAGCACGAGAAGGTCATCAACTCGACGGTCTTTCCGAACCTCCAGGGCGGCCCGCTGATGCACGTCATCGCCGCCAAGGCGGTCGCCTTCAAGGAAGCGCTCGAGCCCGGGTTCCGCGACTACCAGAAGCAGGTGACGGCGAACGCCAAGGCGATGGCGAAGGCGCTGCAGGAACGGGGCCTGCGCATCGTCTCCGGCGGTACCGACTCGCACATGTTCCTCGTCGACCTGCGCGCCAAGCGCATCACCGGAAAAGACGCCGAGACCGCGCTCGGCCGCGCCCATATCACGGTCAACAAGAACGCGATTCCCAACGATCCGGAGAAACCCACCGTGACGAGCGGGATTCGCCTGGGGTCGCCGGCGATGACCACGCGCGGCTTCCGCGAGGCCGAGGCCGAGCAGATGGGGCGCCTCATCGCCGACGTGCTCGAGTCGCCGCAGGAGGAGAAGACGCTGGCCCGCGTCGCCGCCGAGGCCAAGGAGCTGTGCCGGCGCCTGCCGGTGTATCGCGCGGACGCGCCGGCGGACTCGCAGCGCGTCGCGGCGGCTTAGGTTTTGATCCCCTCCCTGGATAAGGAGGGGTGGCGCGAAGCGCCGGGGTGGTTCGAGCGCAAACCTCACCACCCCGCCGGCTTCGCCGGCACCCCTCCTCGGTGAGGAGGGGAAATGATAGACGTACCATTCGCCGGCACCCCTCCCCGGTGAGGAGGGGAAAATAATGGACGCACCATGAAATGTCCTTTCTGCAAAGCTGAAGATACCGCCGTCATCGACTCGCGCGAGTCCGAGGACGGGGACAGCGTCCGGCGGCGGCGCCAGTGCGAATCCTGCGACAAGCGCTTCACGACCTACGAGCGGGTCGAGCTTTCGATGCCGATGGTGGTCAAGACCAACGGCAACCGCGTTCCCTACGACGGCGAGAAGATCCGCACCGGCTTCATGCGCGCGCTGCACAAGCGGCCGGTGCCGACCGAGTACGTCGAGCAGGCGATCAACCGCATCGAGCAGCGCATCCTCGCGCTGGGCGAGCGCGAGATCGCGAGCCGCGTGATCGGCGAGATGGTGATGCGCGAGCTGAAGAAAATGGACGATGTCGCCTACATCCGCTTCGCCTCAGTGTACGAGGATTTCCAGCGCGTCGACGACTTCCGCGACGCGATTCTCGAAGTGAAGAAGCCCGGAGCCAAGCGCACCCGCCGCTCCGCCAAGTAAGATGTTCTCCGCCGCCGACCATGAGCATATGGGGCGGGCGCTGGCGCTCGCCGGGCGCGGCCTGTATACGACCACGCCCAACCCGCGCGTCGGGTGCGTCGTCGTGGCAGGCGGCGCGGTCGTCGGCGAGGGCTGGCACGAGAAGGCGGGCCTCGCGCACGCGGAAGTCCTGGCGCTGAAAGCGGCCGGCGAAAAGGCACGCGGCGCGACGCTCTACCTCAACCTCGAGCCCTGCAGCCACCACGGGCGCACCCCGCCGTGCGCGGAGGCGATCGCCGCCGCGGGCGTCAAGCGCGTCGTCGCGGCGATGCAGGACCCCAACCCCAAAGTCGCCGGGTCCGGGTTTGCGAAGCTGCGCGCGGGGGGCATCGCGGTCGAGCAGGGGCTGAAGGAAGACGAGGCGCGCGAGCTCAACATCGGCTTCGTCGCGCGTATGACGCGCGGCCGGCCCTGGGTGCGCATGAAGATCGCGGCGAGCCTGGACGGACGCACCGCGCTCGCGAACGGCAAGAGCCGCTGGATCACGGGCGAGGCGGCACGCGCGGACGGTCATCGCTTTCGCGCGCGTGCCTGTGCCCTCCTCACCGGTCACGGCACGGTGAGGGACGACGATCCGCAGTTGAACGTGCGCGGCATCGAAACCTCCCGCCAGCCGCTCAAGATCGTCGTCGATTCCCGATTCGACACGCCGCCGTCGGTCCGCCTCCTCAAGGAGGGGAGGACGCTGGTCGTCGGCGCGGTGGAGGACGCGAAAAAAATCGCGACCCTCCGGGCCGCGGGAGCGGAAACGGCGATCATTCCGAACGAGGGCGGCAAGGTCGAGCTGTTTCACCTGATGGAAGAGCTGGCCCGCCGCGAGCTGAACGAGATCCACGTCGAGGCGGGGACCAGGCTGAACGGCTCGCTGCTGCAGGCGGGCGTGGTGGACGAGCTGCTCGTCTACTTCGCACCCGGAATCATCGGCGATTCCGGCCGGGGGATGTTCGACCTGCCCGAGCTGACCGAGCTCGCGCGGAGCACGTCACTTGAGATCCGCGAGGTCGAGCGCGTCGGCGGCGACCTGCGCATCCTGGCGAGGCTGTGAGGCGAAAGGAATGGACGCGGTGCCCGCCCTCCCTCGATCGGGCAACGTTGCTTCCGTGCACCCGGTCATCTCCGTCGCGAGCCTGTCCAAGACCTACGCCTCCGGCCTGAAGGCCCTCGACAACATCGATCTGGAGATCCGCCGCGGCGAGATTTTCGCGCTGCTCGGCCCCAACGGCGCGGGAAAGACGACCCTCATCGGAACGATCTGCGGGATCGTCAATCCGAGCGGGGGCAGGATTCTCGTCGACGGTCACGACATCGCTGTGGACTATCGCGCCGCGCGCTCGCTCATCGGCCTCGTTCCGCAGGAGCTGACGACCGACGCTTTCGAGACGGTGTGGAATACCGTGTCCTTCAGCCGCGGCCTCTTCGGCAAGCCCGCCAATCGCGCCCACATCGAGAAGGTGCTCAGGGACCTCTCGCTGTGGGCGAGGAAAGACAGCAAGGTGATGACGCTCTCGGGCGGCATGAAGCGGCGGCTGCTGATCGCCAAGGCGCTCTCGCACGAGCCCAGGATCCTCTTTCTCGACGAACCGACCGCCGGCGTCGACGTCGAGCTGCGGCGCGAGATGTGGAATCTCGTGCGCTCGCTCCAAGCCTCGGGGGTCACCATCATCCTCACCACCCACTACATCGACGAGGCCGAGGAGATGGCCGACCGGATCGGGGTGATCCACAAGGGCAGGATCATCCTGGTGGAGGAAAAGACCGAGCTGATGCGCAAGCTCGGGCGGAAACAGCTGACGCTGCAGCTGCACGAGCCGCTGGCGGGCATTCCGCCGGCGCTGTCCGCCTACAAGCTCGAGCTCTCGAAAGACAGTTGCGAGCTGACCTATACGTACGACGAGCGCGTCGACCGGGTCGGGATCCCCGCGCTGCTCGCCGGTCTCGCCGGAGCGGGCATCCGCTTCAGGGACCTGCATACGACGCAAAGCTCGCTCGAGGACATATTCGTCACCCTGGTGGGAGACAGGAAATGAACGCCATGAACGTCCATGCGATCCACGCGATCTACAAGTTCGAAATGTCGCGCACCCGGCGCACGCTGATGCAGAGCATCATCGCGCCGGTGATTTCGACGGCCCTGTATTTCGTCGTCTTCGGGGCGGCGATCGGCGCTCGCATCCCCGAGGTCGAGGGCGTCAGCTACGGCGCCTTCATCGTGCCGGGGCTCATCATGCTGTCGCTGCTGACGCAGAGCCTCTCCAACGCCTCCTTCGGCATCTACTTCCCGAAGTTCACCGGGACGATATACGAGCTCCTGTCGGCGCCGGTGTCCTACCTTGAAATCGTCGTGAGCTACGTCGGAGCCGCGGCGACCAAATCGATGATCCTCGGGCTCATTATCCTCGCGACCGCGGCGCTGCTGGTGCCGCTGCGGATCGAACACCCGGTGTGGATGATCCTGTTCCTGGTGCTGACCTCGGTGACTTTCAGCCTGGTCGGCTTCATCATCGGCATCTGGGCCGACGGCTTCGAAAAGCTGCAAGCGATACCGCTTTTGATCATCACGCCGCTGACGTTCCTGGGCGGGAGTTTCTACTCGATCGACATGCTGCCGCCGTTCTGGCAGACGGTGTCGCTTTTCAACCCGGTGGTGTACCTGGTGAGCGGTTTCCGCTGGAGCTTCTATGGCCTCGCCGACGTGGGCGTCGGCGTGAGCCTGGCCGTCACGCTCGCGTTCCTCGGGGTATCGCTCGCGGTCGTGGCGTGGATCTTCAAGACGGGATATCGGCTGAAGACCTAGCCGAGGCGCGTGCCGCCCGGGCCTCGCCGGCGGGTCATTTCTCGCCCTTGATCGCGCGCTTGAGTTCCAGCGCGCCTTCTTTCGCCGCGCCGCCCACCGCCCGGCCGGCCTTGGCGGCGCCGTGGCCGATCTCCTTGCCGACCTTCGCCGCCTCGTGGCCGATCTTCTTTCCGGCTTTCTTGCTTCCCTGCCACGCCTCGCGGGCCGTCGATCCGACCGCGCGGCCGGCTTTGCGCGCGCCGTCTTTGAGGCTCTCCTCCGCGGCCGCTCCGGAAGAAGCGCCGGCGATGCCGAGCACCAAGAGGGCGATACCGGCGGGAATCCAGGGTCGCTTCGGGGGTTGCATGTCTCAATCCTATGAAAGAGGCCCACCGCGGCATAGGATAGCGGGGACAGGGCTTCGCGGCAAACCGGGAAATCGATCGCCATGCGCTATGAGCTCTACTACTGGCCCTCGATACAGGGCCGCGGCGAATTCGTGCGGCTCGCGCTGGAGGAGGCCGGCGCCGACTACGTCGATGTCGCCCGCGGCGCCGCGCGGTCCGGCCGGGGCGTACCCGCGCTCATGCGGCTCCTGGGCGACGCCGCGCTCGAGCGCCCGCCGTTCGCGCCGCCTGTCCTCAAGGCCGGTAGACAGGTGATCGCGCAGACCGCGAACATCCTCCTGTACCTTGGACCGCGGCTGCGGCTCGCGCCGAAAGACGAGGCCGGCCGGCTGTGGGCGCACCAGCTCCAGCTGACCCTCGCCGACTTCGTCAAAGAGGCGCACGACACGCATCACCCGATCGCGGCGGGCCTGTATTACGAGGAGCAGAAGCGGGAGGCGCGGCGCGCCGCACGACACTTCCTCGGGCAGCGCCTGCCGAAGTACCTCGATTACTTCGAACGCGTGCTTGCGCGAAACCCGCGCGGGGAACGGTGGCTGGTGGGCGGGACGCTCGGCTATGTCGACCTGTCGATGTTTCAGATGATCGCCGGACTGCGCTATGCCTATCCGCGCGCAATGGCGCGACTCGCCCCCGGCTATCCGCGCCTGATCGCGCTCTTCCGGCGCGTCGCCTCGCGCCCGCGCATCGCCGCCTACCTGAGATCGAAGCGGCGCCTGCCGTTCAACCGCCAGGGGATTTTCCGGCGCTACCCCGAGCTGGACCCGAAGTAGCCGGACGCGTGCGCTCGACGCGGGCGGCATGCCGTGGCGCGCTAAATCCGGTAGCCTAGCGCCGGTCGAGGTCGGCCAAGGGGAGGGAGCGTGGCGGGTACTGTCGCTTTTTCGCGGATTTCCGCGTTTCTATCGTCCGGACTGTTGTTCGCCGGCTCGGTCATGGCTGCTTCCCCGTGGACCGACGTACCCCAGGATCGCCGGTCGAAGCAGGCTTCGGTCGCGACGCGACTGACCTTGATGCCGGACCGCTACCGCCTGCTGCGGCTCGATGAAGCCGGCATGCTCGGGCTGCTCGCGGCGGCGCCGCGAGAAGGCGTGGCACCTCCCGCCGGCACCGCGCCTGCGCGAATCGAGCTGCCCATGCCCGACGGACGGACCCTCGAGGTCGCGGTCGAAGACTCCCCCGTCATGGCGCCCGGGCTCGCGGCCAGGTACCCCGAGATCCGGACCTTCAGCGCGCAAGCCGTCGGGATACGCGGACGGCTGGATATCACGCCGCAGGGCTTTCACGGCATGCTCTACACCCCGGAGGGCACGTTATTCATCGATCCGCGCGCCGCGGGCGACGCCCGCTATTACGTGAGCTACTACCGGCGCGACTACCGGCCGGCGGACAAGCTGCGCCCGGGCGGTTTCTGCCGCCTGCATGAGCTGGGCGAGGCGCGGCAGCGCGCGTTTTCCGAACCCGTCAGCGCGGCGCGCACCGGCGATCAGCTTCGCACCTATCGCATCGCGATCGCCGCCACCGGGGAATACACGGCCTTTCACGGCGGCACGGTGGCGCTCGGCCTGGCTGCGGTCGCCACGACCCTCAACCGCGTCAACGAGGTCTATCGCCGCGACTTATCCGTGAGAATGCAGCTGGTGGCGAATAACGATCAAATCATCTACACCGATGCGAGCACCGACCCGTACACCAACGATGACGGCGTGACGATGCTCGGCCAGAATCAGGCGAACCTTGACAGCGTAATTCAACCGGGCAATTTCGACATCGGTCACGCTGTAAGCACCGGCGGGGGCGGCATCGCGCGCCTCGGCGTGGTGTGCAACGCCTCGTTCAAGGCTCAGGGCGTCACCGGTTTGCCGCAACCGATCGGCGACGCATTCGACGTCGACTTCGTCGCGCACGAAATCGGCCACCAGTTCAATGCGTTGCACACATTCAACGGCACCACCGGCAACTGCTTCGGAAACCGCAGCGCCTCCGACGCCTTCGAGCCGGGCAGCGGCTCGACCGTCATGTCCTACTCGGGCATCTGCGGAGCCGAAGACCTGCAAGCCCATTCCGACGCGATGTTCCATGCCGGCAGCATCGCCTCCATCGCCGGCTTCGTCACCACCGGCGGCGGGGGCAGCTGCGCGGCCCTGTCCGCGACCGGCAATGCGGCGCCCACGGTCGATGCCGGCCCGGCGTTCATGATTCCCGCCGGCACGCCGTTCGAGCTTACCGGCTCGGCCACCGATCCGGACGGCGATCCCCTCACTTACTCGTGGGAACAGATGGACGTCGGAACCGCGTCCTCGTCGCCCGCCACGATGGTGGACGATGGTTCGCGCGCTATTTTTCGCGCCTTTCTGCCGACTGCCAGTCCGACGCGCACCTTTCCGAAGCTCGCCGATCTCCTCAACAACACCGGCACGATCGGCGAGTCCTTGCCGACCACGGACCGCAACCTGAGCTTCCGGCTCACCGCGCGCGACGGCCTGGGCGGCGTGGACGCGGCGAACGTGCAGCTGAAGGTGGTGGCGGGCGCCGGGCCGTTCGTCGTGACCGCCCCCAACGGCGGCGAGAACTTCGCCACCGGCGTGGCGACGGTGACCTGGAGCCCCGCCAACACCAACGGCGGGACGGTCGCTTGCCCGGGCGTCGACATCCTGCTCTCCACCGACGGCGGCGCGACGTTTCCGGTCACGCTGGAGGCGGGCACGCCCAACGACGGCAGCCAGAGGGTGACCTTCTCGGGTGTGAACTCGACGAGCGCGCGAGTCAAGGTGAAGTGCTCGAACAACGTCTTCTTCGACGTATCGAAGGCGAATTTTGCGTTCGCGGGCACCAACACCGGCTGCTTCATCGCGACCGCGGCATACGGGACGCCCATGGCGAGCGAAGTCCGCTATCTGCGGGCCTTCCGCGACGAGTATCTGCTGAACAACGCGCCGGGCCGCAGCCTGGTCCGCCTGTACTACCGGCTCAGCCCGCCCGTTGCCGATTACCTGCGCGCTCACGACGGGCTGCGCGCCGTCGTCCGGCTCGGGCTGCGGCCGTTTGTGCTGCTCAGCAAACGGCTGGTCGGCGAGGAGAGTTACGCGCGTCAAACCGCCGATCGCCCATAGGAGGGCGCGATCGATTCGCGGGACGAGGGCCGGACCGGTCCGGATTTCTCAGGGCGAACAGAACGCGAGCATCGCCCGGTTGTAGCGTTCCGCGTAGTCGCGGGCGCGCTGCAGGTAGCGCAGATGGGTGTCGCCTCGAACCGTATCGGTCGCGCCGGGCAGAACGCGCATGGGGCACCGCGGCGTCAGGCGCGACTGCTCTCCGGCGGCTATTCCGGGAAGCGACGCGCCGCGTCCCCCCAGCGTCAGCAGGGCGGGGCGTCCCTGGTCGATCGCGCGTTTCGAGTCGCCGACCGGATCGGCCGCATCCAGCCACCTCAGGAGGTCAACGGCTTCGGCTTCGCGGGGGCTCATGGACGATGCCTCATCGGCGCGGGTCGCCGCCCTGGGCGTCGAATTCTGCGATTGCGCCGTGCAGGCGCTCAGCAGTCCTGCGATCGCGAACGCTGCCGTCGCGGCCTTCATCATTTTCGGTTTTCTCCGGAAGACTCGATCCTGGGAACGGTTCGTCACCAGGTTCTGGAACGAGCCCGCGCTCAGGGGATTCAGGCCTCGCGCGTCCGTTTCAGGCGATTGATGAACTTGACGATGAAGAAGATCGCCAGGGCAACGATGAGGAAATCGACCAGGGTATTGA
>JBATEB010000328.1:0-2026 GCA_049663805.1 Burkholderiales bacterium
GGTAGTAGAAGCCCGGTTCGGTGCCCAGCTCCTCGTGCATGCGGAAATGCTCGTTCTCCTCCAGTAGCTTCGAGACGTTGCTTTCCGCGTCCTCCTTGTCGCCGAAGTGCAGCGCGCTGGCGATGCAGCTGTTGACGCAGGCCGGCGTCGCATCCGGATCGATGCCGGGCTTGAGGCCCTTCGCGAGGCCGGCATCGACCCGATCGCTGCAGAAGGTGCACTTGGTGGCGACCCCGAGCCGGCCGGGATCGAACGTCGCGGTTTCGTTCTCCATCGGCCGCAGGCCGTAGGCGAAGCTCGCCGTGTCGGTCTTGTAGCGCGCCTGGTACGGGCAGGCCACCGCGCAGTAGGCGCAGCCGATGCACAGGTCGTAGTCGATGGTGACGATGCCGTCGGCGCGCTGCCGCGTCGCCGTCGATGGGCACACGTGCATGCACGGCGGATCGGCGCAGTGCATGCAGCCCACGGGAACGAACACGCGCTTCACCGCGGGGTATTCGCCCACTTCCATGTCGAGCACGCGGCGCCACTGCACCTCGGGCGGTGTCGCGTTGGTATGCTTGCACGCGGCGGTGCAGGTCTGGCAGCCGACGCAGCGGCGCAGGTCTGCGATCATGACCCAGCGGGTCATCAGCGCTCTCCCGGTCGGAACGACGCGTCAGGATTTGACGGAACTGCCATCCGACTCATGCGACTCTCTTCACTGCAACTCTCACAATGTCCGCGCCGGAGCCGGTCGCATCGGTGAGGTCCATCGACATCGGCACCAGCGAGTTCATGCTCGGCACGCCGAAATCCTTGGCGTACGGCGTCGCCCAGTGGTCGAACTGCGCGATCAGCAGCAGCGTGTCGGGGCGGATGCCCTGGCGCGGCACCGCGCGCGCCCGGACGCTCGCGCGCGGGGTCGCGATCTCGACGATGTCGCCCTCGGCGATGCCCAGTTCCCCGGCGCGGCCCGCGTTGATGATGACGCCGCCGTGCCCGGCGACGTTGCCCGCGACCTCGTGGATGATCTGCATGCCGACGTTGCCGCCCCAGGCGTACTGCATGCTGCGCGAGGTCAGCAGCCAGAACGGAAAGTCCTCCGCCTTGCCGCCGACGCGCGCGAGCTCGTCTTCCCAGAGCTTGGGGAATTCCTTCCAGGCCGGCAGCGCCTGATACTCGGCCAGCTGCTTGTCCCACCACTCGATGCCGTGCTCGTGCATGCGGCGCTCGAGCTGCTTGCCGACGCGCCACAGCCGCTCCTGGTAGGGCAGCTCGAAGCGCAGGCCCTTCGCCGCGAGCGTCGGAAACAGGTACCAGTCCGATTGCGGAAAAGGCCTGGTGCGCAAGCCGTGCTCCTTCCACCAGTCCAGGCCCTGCGTTTCCTTGCCGCCGGTCAGGTCCGCGCTGGCGGCGCGGCACACCGCGTCCCAGATCTCGTCGCGCGTGTAGGCGCGCTTCGCGTCGAGCGAGAAATCCCATCCCTCGCCCTTCAGCTTCACGCCCGCGGTGCCGCGGTTGATCGAATCGTTGTAGCGCTCGAGCAGCCCCGTGCGGCGCGCGAGTTCGGTGGCGATGTCGGTGAAGTCGCGCGCATCGACCTTGGGCGCGACTACCGGCTGGCGCAGCGCGTAGCCCTCGTGCTTCCAGAACTGCTCGATGTACTTCGAGCCGCCGATACGGATCAGCTGCAGGCTCTCCAGGTCCATCTGGTCGGGCAGCAGGACATCGGCGAAGTGATTGGTCTCGTCAAGCGTGTAGGCCATCGCCACGACGAAGGGAAAGCTCGCCATGCGCTCGGCGAGTTTCTTCGTGTCCCAGAAGGAGATTGCCGGGTTGGTGCGGTAGACGAACCACAGCTCGGGGTAGGTGACGCGCGGCAGCCCGGCCGGCGTTTCGCCGAGGAACATCCAGGAAAAATGCGTCGGCCCGAGCGCCTGGCTCCAGGGGCCGTCGCCGGCGAGCGGAACGAGAGTGCGGTAGGCGTTGCGGATGTTCGGCTTCGGGCTCCAGTGCTCGCGGTCGGTCGGGTTGAGCGGATACG
>JBATEB010000329.1:0-2893 GCA_049663805.1 Burkholderiales bacterium
CTACAAGATCTATGCCGAGAGCTTTCTCGGCGAGCGGCATCTGCACCGCATCCTGGCGGAAGCGCAGACGATCGTGGACGCGGCGCTGGCCGCCGGCGCCGCGGACGGGAACCCATCCCGGGGACCCGGTCGTGAGACCCTTTCTCTTCCGAACAGGAAGGGGCTGTCCGCGTGAAATCAGCGGGAAAAAGCATCCTGACGATCAACGCCGGCTCATCGAGCATCCGCTTTGCCCTATACGAAGCAGGCGAAGCGCCGCGGCGTCTCCTCGAGGGCAAGATCGATCGCATCGGCTTGCGCGGAACGAACCTGATCGTCAACGATCCGCGGGGAAAACCGCAGGCGCCGCGCCGCCTTGCCGCCGCCGACCACCGCTCCGCGGCGGCTTATCTGCTCGACTGGCTCGGGGCGCAGCCGGATTTCGCGTCGGTCCGGGCCGCTGGACACCGCGTGGTGCACGGCCTGAAGCATTCCGAACCGGAGCGGATCACGCCCAGGCTGCTCGCGGAACTGCACCGCATCACGCCCTATGCCCCCGAACACCTGCCGCGCGCGATCGCGCTGATCGAGGCGCTCTTGCGGCGGCATCCGGAACTCCCCCAGGTGGCGTGCTTCGACACCGCGTTTCACCGCGCCCTGCCGCGGGTCGCGAGGCTGCTCCCCCTCCCGCGGCGCTACGCGGCCAGGGGCGTCGAGCGCTACGGATTCCACGGCCTCTCCTATGCTTATCTCATGGAGGAGCTCGGCCGTCTCGATCCCGCGGCCGCGAAGGGCCGTGTCATCCTCGCGCATCTCGGCGCCGGCGCGAGCCTCGCCGCCGTGCGCGAGGGCAGGAGCATCGATACCAGCATGGGCTTCACGCCCACCTCAGGACTGGTGATGAGCACCCGCACGGGAGACCTGGATCCCGGCCTGGTTTATTTCCTGGCGCGCACCGAGCGCATGACCGCGGCGCGATTTCAACGGATGGTGAACCACGAATCCGGGCTGCTCGGAGTGTCCGGGACCCGCTCCGACCTGCGCGACCTGCTCGAGCGGGAAGCCCGCGACCCGCGGGCGGCGGACGCCGTGGCGCTGTTCTGCTATCAGGCGAAAAAGTGGATCGGTTCCTTCGCCGCCGCCCTGGGCGGCCTGGACACGCTGGTCTTCGCCGGAGGCATCGGCGAAAACGCGCCGCTCGTCCGCGCGCGCATTTGCGAGGGACTGGGCTTCCTCGGCATCGAGCTGAACGAGTCGCGCAATGCGCAGGGGGCGGAGGTGGTTTCCGCGGATGCCGGCCGGGCGACGGTTCGCGTCATTCGCACCGACGAGGAACTGATGATCGCGCGCTCGGTCTTGCGTTTCGGACCGAAGGCCATATATGAATAGCCATCGTTCCCCTGTTTCCCGCGAACCCGGCAGGATCTTCTGGAGGTATCACATGCGTAAACCACGGGCAGTCCTGGCAGTGTTGCTTGCGTTGAGCCTTTCCGGCTGCGGCTACAACACCTTGCAGAGCAACGACGAGCAGATCAAGGCGAGCTGGTCCGAGGTCGTGAACCAGTACCAGCGCCGCGCGGACCTGGTCCCCAACCTCGTGAATACCGTGAAGGGCTTCGCCGCCCAGGAGCAACAGGTGCTGCTCGGCGTCACCAACGCCCGCGCCAGGGTCGGCAGCATCCAGGCGACCCCCGAGCTCGTCGACAACCCTGAAGCGTTCGCCAGGTTTCAGGCCGCCCAGGGCGAGCTGTCGGGCGCTCTTTCGAGGTTGCTGGTGGTCTCCGAGAACTATCCCCAGTTGAAGTCCGACGCCGGTTTCCGCGATCTTCAGGCGCAACTGGAAGGCACGGAAAACCGCATTGCGGTGGCGCGCAACCGCTACATCAAGTCGGTACAGGAATACAACGTCACGGTGCGCTCCTTCCCCTCCAACCTGACCGCGATGGTTTTCGGATTCAAGGCGAAGCCCAACTTCACTGTGGAAAACGAAAAGGAAATCGCCCAGCCGCCCAAGGTCGATTTCGGGACGGCGCCGGCCAAACCCCAGGGCGAGGCCCGGGGGGCCGCCAAGTGACGGCGATGAATGCCGCACGAACGGCATTTCTTGCGTTCGCGCTCTCCGGGTCTCTCGTAGCGGGAGCGCAGGTCCCGGTCCCGCCCCTGACCGGGCGCGTCACCGACCAGACCGCCACGCTCACCGCCGGGCAGAAGGCGGCCCTGGAGCAGACCCTGCAGGCGTTCGAAGCGAGGAAAGGCAGCCAGCTCGCGGTTCTCATGGTTTCCACCACCGCTCCGGAAACGATCGAGCAGTACGCCCTGCGCGTCGCGGAGCAGTGGAAATTGGGGCGGAAGAAAGTGGATGACGGCGCGCTCCTGGTCGTCGCCAAGGCCGACCGCGCGCTGCGCATCGAGGTGGGCTACGGCCTGGAGGGAGCGCTCAACGACGCCACCCGCAAGCGCATCATCAGCGAGATCATTGCGCCGCGCTTCAGGCAAGGGGATTTCCACGGGGGCATTGCCGCCGGGGTCGACCGGATCATCCGCGTGATCGACGGCGAGCCGCTGCCGCAACCCGACCGCAGATCCACCGGCGGCATGACGGGCATTCAGCAGTACGTTCCGGTCCTTTTCATTCTCGCGCTCGTGATCGGCGGGGTGCTTCGCGCCGCGCTGGGCAGGCTCCCCGGCGCGCTCGTCACCGGCGGGGCCGTGGCCGGCCTCGCCTGGCTGTTCGCCGGCGCGATATCCGTCGCGCTGATCGCGGGCGTGATCGCGCTCCTGTTCACGCTGCTCGGTGGCGGCGGACCCGGTGTCAGGGGTTATCGCGGAGGATTCGGCGGAGGGGGGTTCGGTGGCGGCGGCTTCAGCGGAGGCGGCGGCGGGTTCGGCGGCGGCGGCGCGTCGGGGCGGTGGT
>JBATEB010000330.1:0-16298 GCA_049663805.1 Burkholderiales bacterium
CCGGACGACCGGTGGCCGCGCGATGAACCGCATCGTTGACCTCGCGCCAGGATTGAACCTTTTCCTCCCGGTAGGCCTGGAACCCGGAAAACACGGACTCGTACTTCGTCGGCGGGACCGGTGTTGAAGGATCAGCCGGGTCCCTTTGTTTCGTCGACTGCGCGCCCGCTCCGAGCGACAGCGACATCGCCAGTGCGGCGAGCGGAACTTGCCAAACGGCCATCGGAAAACCTCGTTCGTTACCTCGGTCCATCATTGCTCCCGTCTGAGAACCATCAACGCCGCATGAAGATCCCGCCGCCGCGATCGGCGAGCACGGTCGCGCCGCGCCGGCGGCGCAAGCAGCGGCAGGATCGAGACCTGAAATTCGACGCATGGCGTCCTCGTTGACGTCGTGATACGGAAAACGGAATGCTCAACGACCGGCGCGGCCGGTCAACGTGCGGCGTTGGGCGCCGCGCGCAGACTCAACGAGCGCTGACGCCGGTGCCGCGGGAAGGAATCAGGCGAGAGGAGGGCGCTGCGGCTGCTCCGGGACGAACCCGAAGCAGTGTGCCGGGGTAAAACGGTCGCACTGGATCGCGGAACCACCCGCCCAGCGGACACTTGCTGCCGGAAGCGCGAAGACCGATCCCGCATCGCAATGATCTGAAGCGAGATCGTTCGACGTCAATGGATGTTCATGACCATGTGCCGGGGCGTCGGGCTGGTGACCGTCGTGCTGGTGACCGGCGGGCTGCGCGTGCTCGTGGGCGGCCGCCACGTCTTGCCGGCAGTGCGGTGTCGCGATCGCGGCGAACGCCTGCAGCGGCAAAGCCGCGATCAGCACCACGAGCGCGATTGTTCTCATGCCGGCGAGCATGGGCGGCATTCTAAGAGGGATTCGTCCCTGCGCGCAAGGTTGGAACCGGTCTCTACCTGCCAAGGTAGAGACCGGGAAACTGCCGCTGCAGATTGGCGATCTTCGGCAGATCGTTGATCACGACATAAGGCTGGTGCGGATTCTTCACGATGAAGTCCTGGTGATACGTTTCGGCCGGGTAAAACGCCTTCAGCGGGACCACTTGCGTGACGATGGGGCTGGTGAAGACTTTGGCCGCCTGGAGTTGGGCGATATACGCCTGGGCCACGCGCTCCTGCTCGTCATTGACGTAAAAGATGGCCGACCGATACTGCGTCCCGACGTCCGGTCCCTGGCGGTTCAGCTCCGTGGCATCGTGCGCGACGGAAAAATACACCTTGAGCAACTGGCCGTACGTGATCCTCGAAGGATCGTACGTGATCTGCACGGATTCCGCATGCCCGGTGGTGCCTGAGCTCACCTTCTCGTAATCGGCGGTTTCTTTCGTGCCGCCGGAGTAGCCCGAAACGACTTGCGTGACGCCCTTCACATGCTCGAACACGGCCTCCACACCCCAGAAACAGCCGCCCGCCAGGACGGCGGTTTCGCTGCCCTTCGCGGTCGCAAGAGGCGTATCGACGACGGGATTGGGCAGCGGCGTCGCGGCGCCGGACGGCGTGCACGCCGACAACGCGATCAAGGGAAGCGCGCCCAGGATACTGAGCAATCTGCGCAGGGATGAGCGAAGCATGGAATACCTCCTGGTGTCGGTTTCGCGTTGGTCGCGTTGGCTGGCCAAATCTTACACTTCGGAAAGCCGCGAAGCCGAATTCGATCGCCGCACTACCTCCCCTACGCTACACGCGTCGCCGACGCATGCGGTCCCGCACCAGCGTCACCGCGATCGGTATCGCGGTGAGCAAGCCGAGAGCGAATGCGGTGTACATGAACCGGTCCGTTTCACCGCTCGCCATCTCGAATCCAAGGTGCGTCAGAACGAAACTTGCGGGAACGATTCCCGCGAGCGTGGCGAGCGCGAAACGCCACAGCGACAACGCGGTGAGACCGGCCGCGTAGCTGATCAGATCGAACGAGATGAACGGCAGCAGGCGGCTGACGAAGACGATACCCATCAGGACGTTCTGCGAGCCGCTCAGCCCGACCGACATTCGATTGCCAAACCAGCGACTCAGCGCGGCGCCGCCCAGTATCCGAGCCAGCCCGAACGCCGCCAACGCGCCCGCCTCGGCACCGATCAGGACGTAGAGCGTGCCCCAGCCATGACCGTAGGCGGCGCCTGCAGCCATGGCAATTGGCGCACTCGGAATCGGACTCACCAGGATCGCGAGCGTCATCAGCGAGATGACCGCAAGCGGTCCCCAGGCGCCCAGATTCTCGATCTGAGCGCGCAATCGCTCCCCATCGACGATCGTGCCGAGCGCTCCGGTATCGCGCTGCACCCAGTAGACCGCGACGAGCGCCAGCACCGCGAGCGCCCCGGCGCACAGCTTCAACAACTTGGCTCGAGACGGCGCGCCTTCGAGCCTCGTCGCAACTGGCGGCAGCGGTTCCGACTGTGTCACGCGAGCGGCACCTCGACAAACAGCCCAGAATAGATCGACCCGGCGTCTTTCCCATCCCTCGGGTGTGGGTCCGGGTGGGCGCCGGTCACGAGCAGCTGCCTACTCCACCGTCACCGACTTCGCCAGATTGCGCGGCTTGTCGACGTCGTTGCCGCGTTCGAGCGCGGCGTGGTAGGCCAAGAGCTGCAGCGGCACGGTGTGCAGTATCGGGGACAGGATGCCGGCGTGGTCGGGCATGCGGATGACGTGCACCCCCTCGCTCGCCACCATGCGCGTGTCCTGGTCGGCGAGCACGTGCAGCTCGCCGCCGCGGGCGCGCACTTCCTGGAGGTTCGACTTGAGCTTCTCCAGCAGCGCATCCTTGGGCGCGATCGCGATCACCGGCATGTTCTTGTCGACCAGCGCGAGCGGGCCGTGCTTCAACTCTCCCGCGGCATAGGCCTCGGCGTGAATGTACGAAATTTCCTTCAGCTTGAGCGCCCCTTCCATGGCGATCGGGTAGTGGATGCCGCGCCCCAGGAACAGGGCATGCTGCAGCTGCGCGAACTTCTCCGACCACATCCTGATCTGCGGTTCGACGTTCAGCACGCTCTCCAGCGCCCGCGGCAGGTGCCGCAGCGACTGCAGGAGCACGGATTCGCGTTCCGGGGCCAGCCGTCCGCGCATCTTCGCGAGAACCAGGGTGAGCAGAACCAGCGCCGCCAGCTGGGTCGTGAAGGCCTTGGTCGAGGCCACGCCGATCTCCGGTCCCGCGCGCGTGAGGAAGCGCAGATCGGAGGCGCGCACCAGCGCCGATTCCGGGACATTGCAGATCGAGAGCGAATAGCGGTGCCCGAGCGACTTGGCGTACTGCAGCGCCGCGATGGTGTCCGCCGTTTCGCCGGACTGGGACACGGTTACCACCAGTCCCTTCGGGTTCGGCACCGAATCCCGGTAACGGTATTCGCTTGCGATCTCGACGTTGCAGGGAACACCCGCCAGCCCTTCGATCCAGTAGCGCGCGACCATCCCGGCGTGGTAGCTGGTGCCGCAGGCGAGGATCAGAACGGAGTCGACCTCGCGAAGGACCCGTTCCGCCTCCGCGCCGAAAAGTTGCGGCGACACCGATTGAGCGCCGGTCACCATCTCCAGCGTGTTCGCCACCGCCATCGGCTGCTCGAAAATCTCCTTTTGCATGTAGTGCCTGTACGGCCCCAGCTCGACCGCCGCCGCGGTGAGCTGGCTCACCTGCACCGGGCGGTCGACGAGCTGGCCCGCCGCGTCGCGGATGCGAACGCCCCCGAGCGCGATTTCGGCGCAGTCGCCGTCCTCGAGATAGACGATGCGCTGCGTCACCTGGATCAGCGCCGAGGTGTCGGACGCGGCGAAATTCTCGCCCTCGCCCAGGCCGAGCAGCAGCGGCGCCCCGTGCCGGGCGACCACGAGCCGCGACGGATCGGACTCGCTCACCACCGCTATCGCATAGGCGCCGATCAGCTCGACCACGCTCTTTCTCACCGCATCGAAGAGCGCGGCGCCCGACTGCAGGTTCGAATGCACCAGGTGGGCGATGACCTCGGTATCGGTGTCGGAGACGAACTCGTAGCCCTTGGCGCGCAGGCGCTTGCGCATGTCCTCGTGATTCTCGATGATGCCGTTGTGCACCACCGAGATCCCGCCCGATATGTGCGGGTGGGCGTTCTTCTCGGAAGGAACGCCGTGGGTCGCCCAGCGGGTGTGGGCGATACCGACCTCCCCGGAGAGACCCTGCGCCACGGCCAGTTTCTCCAGCTCGGCGACGCGCCCGGTGGAACGAATGCGCTGCACCAGCCCGCGCGAAGCATCGCCGGGGGCCCCGTTCATCACCGCAACCCCGGCGGAATCATAGCCGCGGTACTCCAGCCGCTTCAGCCCCTCGATGAGAATCGGAACGACGTTGCGTTGGGCGACGGCACCGACGATTCCGCACACGTTTCGATCCCCTATTTCTTCGTCGGCCGCTTCCAGCCCGGAATGGTCGTCTGTTTCGCCCGCGAGAGGGTAAGCTCGCCGGCAGGCGCGTCTTTCGTGAGCGTCGTGCCGGCTCCCAGGGTCGCCCCCCTGCCGACCCGAACCGGCGCGACCAACTGGGTATCCGAGCCGATGAATACGTCGTCCTCGATGACGGTGCGATGCTTGTTCGCGCCGTCGTAGTTGCAGACGATCGTTCCGGCGCCGACATTGACCTTGCTTCCGACCTCGGCGTCGCCTATGTAGGTCAGGTGGTTCGCTTTCGAACCCGCGCCGATGCTGCTCGCCTTGACCTCGACGAAATTGCCGATGTGAACTTCATCGGCGAGACGCGTCCGCGTGCCGGGCCGGATGCGCGCATAGGGACCGATGCGGCAATCGGCGCCGATATCGGCGTCTTCCAGATGGCAGAAAGGTTCGATCCGCGTGCCCGGCGCGACCTTGACGTTCTTCAGCACGCAGTTCGCGCCGACCGAGACGCGGTCGCCGAGCTCGACTTCCTTCTCGAAGACGCAATTGACGTCGATTTCCACGTCACGGCCGCAGGCCAGGCTCCCGCGGATATCGCAGCGCGAGGGATCGGCGAGCCTCACGCCGCGGTCCATGAGCGCCCGGACGAGGGTGCGCTGATGGATGCGCTCCAGTTCGGCGAGCTGCCCGCAGGTGTTGACCCCGAGCGTCTCCCAGCCGGCCTTGGCCTGAATTGCCGTCACCGGCACACGGTCCTTCGCGGCGAGCGCGATGATGTCGGTCAGGTAGTATTCCTGCTGCGCGTTGTCGGTCTTGAGCTTCGACAGCCAGGTCTTGAGCTTTCGCGTCGGTGCGACCAGGATGCCGGTGTTGATTTCGCGTTGCGCCCGCTGCCGCGCCGTCGCGTCCTTGTCTTCCACCACGCGCACCACCCGTTTCCCGCTTCGAATAATGCGCCCGTACCCCGCCGGGTCCTCGAGCACCGCGGTAAGCACGCCGAGCCCCTTGCCCGCCGCCTCGATCAGCCGCTTGAGCGTCTCGGGCCGAATCAGGGGGACATCGCCGTAGAGGACGAGCGTCGGCCAGCGGTCGTCGAGGTGCGGTGCCGCCTGCATCAGCGCGTGCCCGGTTCCCAGCTGCGGCTCCTGCAAGACCCAGATCGCCCCGCGCTCCCCCACCGTTTCGCTCACGGCCTTGCCGCCGTGCCCGTAGACGACGCAGACGACGCGCGGCGAGAGTTCTTTCGCCGCGTCCAGGACGTGCGCGAGCAGCGCTCGCCCCGCGATGCGATGCAGCACCTTGGGCGTAGCGGAATGCATACGCTTGCCCAGACCTGCCGCGAGAATGACGACGTTCACAAAAGTAACTTGTCCCTGGGAGTTCTGAATTGCCGCGTCAACGCGGCAATTCAGAAAACCCCATCAGGGTTTCGTCGACCGCACGCGCGCACTGGCGACCCTCTCTGATCGCCCACACGACCAGCGACTGGCCGCGGCGCATGTCGCCTGCGGTGAACACTTTCGGCGCCGAGGTTGCGTAGCAGCCCGTGCCGTCGGTCGAGGCTTTGGCGTTGCCGCGCGGATCTTTCTCGACGCCGAAGGCTTCGAGCACCTGCCCTGCCGGCGATACGAATCCCATCGCCAGGAGCACGAGATCCGCGGGGAGCATCGACTCCGAGCCCGGAACCTCGCTCATCTTTCCGTCCTTCCAATCCAGCCGAACCGTCTTGAGGGCTTTCACTCTCCCGTTCTCGCCGACGAATTCCTTGGTCGCGACCGACCAGTCGCGATTCACGCCTTCTTCGTGCGAGGACGAGGTGCGCAATCTCGTAGGCCAGTAGGGCCATACCGGATTCAATTCGGGATCGGGCGGCATGGGAAGCAATTCGAACTGCGTCACCGATTTTGCGCCGTGGCGGTTGGAGGTGCCGACGCAGTCCGAGCCCGTGTCCCCCCCGCCGATCACCACGACCTGTTTGTCCGTCGCCCAGAGATCCCGCACGCCCCTGTCTCCGGCGACGCGCCTGTTCTGCAGCGGCAGAAACTCCATCGCGAAATACACGCCGTCGAGTTCGCGTCCCGGTATCGGCAGGTCGCGCGGCTGTTCGGCCCCCCCCGACAGCACCACCGCGTCGAACTCGGCTGTCAGCTTCTCGGGAGCAACGGTCTCCGTGGCCCAATTCGTGACGCCTTTGCCCGTGGGCCCCTCGCCGACGAAGACGCCGGAACGGAACGTCACGCCCTCGGCTTTCATTTGATCGACCCGGCGGTCGATCAGCCCCTTCTCCATCTTGAAATCGGGTATCCCGTAGCGCAGCAGACCGCCGATCCGGTCGTTTTTCTCGAATATCGTGACTCCGTGCCCGGCGCGCGCGAGCTGCTGCGCGCAGGCGAGCCCGGCCGGACCGGAGCCCACGACCGCGATCTTCTTCCCGGTCTTGTGCGCGGGCGGCTGCGGCTTTACCCAGCCCTCCTCGAACGCCTTGTCGATGATCGCGTGCTCGATCGACTTGATTCCGACCGGGTCGTCATTGATGCGCAGCACGCATGCTTCCTCGCACGGCGCCGGACAGATGCGGCCGGTAAACTCGGGAAAATTGTTGGTGGAATGCAGCGTCTCGATGGCACGCCGCCAATCCTGCTTGTAGACGAGATCGTTGAAGTCCGGAATGATGTTGTTGACCGGACAGCCCGACATGCAAAACGGCGTGCCGCAGTCCATGCAGCGCGCGCCCTGGACTTTCGCCTCCTCCTCGCTGAGGCGGACGATGAACTCCCGGTAGTGCTTCTTGCGCTGCTCGGGCTCCTGGTGTGCTTCCTCGAGCCGCTGGAACTCGAGAAACCCCGTGACTTTCCCCATCTACGCGGCCGCCTTGCGCCGCGCCGCGGCGAGATCGCCCAGGGCGCGGCGGTATTCCTTCGGGAATATCTTGACGAAGCGCGGACGGTAGTCCGCCCATCTTTCGAGGATCTCGCGGGCGCGGCGGCTGCCGGTGAGCTTGCCGTGGCGCTCGATCATGTCTCTGAGGATCGCCTCGTCGGCGCGGCCCTGGTGCCAGAACTCGCGCGGCAACTTGCTCTGCTGCTCCGACTCCGAAACGACCGGTCCCAGATCCACCATCGCGGCATTGCAGCGCTTGACGAAATCGCCGTCGATGTCGAGCACGTACGCGATCCCTCCGGACATGCCGGCGCCGAAGTTGCGCCCGGTGAGCCCAAGCACCGCCACCGTGCCGCCGGTCATGTACTCGCAGCCGTGATCGCCCACGCCCTCGACGACGGCGACGGCACCGGAGTTCCGCACGGCGAAGCGCTCGCCCGCGACGCCGCGAAAATAGGCCTCGCCGGCGATGGCGCCGTACAGAACGACGTTACCCGTGATGATGTTCTCGGTCGGCTCGCCGCGGAACTTGGGCGAGGGAGCGACGACGATTCGCCCGCCCGAAAGCCCCTTGCCGCAGTAGTCGTTGGTGTCGCCGATGACGTCGAGGGCGACGCCTTTGGCGAGAAACGCCCCGAAGCTCTGGCCGGCGGAACCGGCAAAGCGCACGCGGATCGTCTCCTCCGGCAATCCCTCGTGCCCGTAGCGGCGCGCGATCTCGTGAGAGAGCATGGTGCCGACGGTGCGGTTGCCGTTGCGGATCGGCATGTCGATCGCCACCTTCTCGCCGCGCTCCAGAGCCGGCCGCGCGAGCTCGATCAGGCGGTTGTCCAGCGCCTTCTCCAGGCCGTGGTGCTGCTTTTCCGAGTTGAAGCGCGCGACATCTGCGGGCATGTCCGGCACCCTGAAGATCCGCGAGAAGTCCAGACCCTTGGCCTTCCAGTGCTCGATACCCTTTTTCGTATCGAGCAGGTCGCTGCGGCCGACGAGATCATCGAATTTCCGGATCCCGAGGCGCGCCATCAGCTCGCGTACCTCCTCGGCGACCAGGAAAAAGTAGTTCACGACGTATTCGGGTTTGCCGGAGAATTTCCTGCGCAGTACCGGGTCCTGGGTCGCCACGCCGACCGGACAGGTGTTGAGGTGGCACTTGCGCATCAGGATGCAGCCGCTGACCACCAGCGGCGCGGTCGCAAAGCCGAACTCGTCCGCTCCGAGGATCGCCCCGATCACCACGTCGCGGCCGGTCTTGATCTGGCCGTCCACCTGAACGGCGATTCGGCCGCGCAGCCGGTTGAGCACGAGGGTCTGCTGGGTCTCCGCGAGCCCCAGCTCCCAGGGCGTGCCCGCGTGCTTGATCGACGACCAGGGCGAGGCGCCGGTGCCGCCGTCGTGGCCGGAAATGGTGACGTGATCCGACTTGGCCTTCGATACGCCCGCGGCGACGGTGCCGACGCCGACCTCCGATACCAGCTTCACCGAGATCGAGGCGGAGGGATTCGCGTTCTTCAGATCGTGGATGAGCTGCGCCAGGTCCTCGATCGAGTAGATATCGTGGTGCGGCGGCGGCGAGATCAGCTCGACGCCCGGGGTCGAATAGCGGATCTCGGCGATATAGTCGGACACTTTGCGCCCGGGCAGCTGGCCGCCTTCGCCGGGCTTCGCGCCCTGGGCCATCTTGATCTGGATCTGCTCGGCGCTCGCGAGGTATTCGGCGGTCACGCCGAAGCGGCCGGAGGCGACCTGCTTGATCTTCGACTTCAATACATCGCCTTCCCTGAGCTCGATGTCCCTGGCGACCCGGCTCGCGCCCAGTTTCGATTGCAGTGTTTCGCCCGCCTTCACCGGAGCGTAGCGGCGGCGGTCCTCGCCGCCTTCGCCGGTATTCGACTTGCCGCCGATGCGGTTCATCGCCACGGCGAGGGTGGCGTGCGCCTCGATCGAGATCGAGCCGTGCGACATCGCGCCGGTCGAAAAGCGTTTCACGATCTCGGCGGCAGCCTCGACCTCCTCGATCGGAACGGGCTTCACCTCGCCGAAGCGGAATTCGAACAGCCCGCGGAAGGTCATGTGGCGCTTCGACTGGTCGTTGATGATGGCGGCGTATTCCTTGTAGCTCTGGGCCGAATTCTCGCGCGCCGAGCGCTGCAGCTTGGCGATCGCGTCGGGTGTCCACATGTGCTCTTCGCCGCGCACGCGCCAGGCGTACTCCCCGCCGGCGTCGAGTGCCGATTTCAGCAGGGGCTCGTCCTCGTCGAAGGCCGCCCTGTGGATGCGCAGCGCCTCTTCGGAAACCTCGAAGATGCCCATCCCTTCGATCGACGAAGTCGTGCCGGTGAAATACTTGTCGACGAGCGAGCGCGCGAGCCCGACCGCCTCGAAAATCTGCGCCCCGGTATAGGACATGTAGGTCGAGATGCCCATCTTGGACATCACCTTCTTCAGGCCCTTGCCGGTCGCCTTGACGAAATTCCGGATCGCCTTCCGGCCGTCGATCTCGGGACCCAGCTCGCCCTTCCCGGCGAGATCGAGCAGCGTCTCCAGCGCAAGATACGGATGCACCGCTTCGGCGCCGTAGCCCCCGAGCAGGGCGAAATGGTGCACCTCGCGCGCCGATCCGGTTTCGACGACCAGTCCGGCGCTGGTACGCAGGCCCCTGCCGACGAGATGCTGGTGAATCGCCGAGAGGGCGAGCAGCGCCGGGATGGCAACCCTTTCGGCATCGACGAGCCGGTCGGAGACGACGATGATCGAGTAGCCTGCCCTCACGGCGTCTTCGGCCTGGGCGCACAGCGAGGCGAGTCGCGCCTCTACCGCTTCCTTGCCCCAGGCAAGCGGATAAGTAATGTCGAGTTCGAAGGAGCGGAATTTTCCGCCGGTGTACCTGTCGATATGCCGGATCTTCTCCATCTCGAAGAAATCCAGCACCGGCTGCGAGACTTCGAGCCGCAGCGGCGGATTCATTTCGTCGATGCCGAGCAGGTTCGGCTTGGGTCCGATGAACGAAACCAGGGATGTCACCAGCTCCTCGCGGATGGGGTCGATCGGCGGGTTCGTGACCTGCGCGAAAAGCTGCTTGAAGTAGTGATAGAGCGTCTTGTTCCTGTCCGACAGCACCGCGAGGGGCGAATCGTTGCCCATGGAGCCCACCGGCTCCTCGCCGTTGGTCGCCATCGGCGTCATGATGAACTTGATGTCCTCCTGGGTGTAGGCGAACGCCTGCTGGCGGTCCAGCAGGCGCACCGCGCTCTTCAGGGGAGGAGTCCTCTCGGTCTCGACCTCGTCGAGTTTCACCCGGATGCGCTCGATCCAGTCGGCGTAAGGCCTCGCTGCGGCGAGCGACTCCTTCAGCTCCTTGTCGTCGACGATCCGGCCCCTCTCGAGGTCCACGAGGAACATCTTGCCGGGCTGCAGGCGCCACTTCTTGACGATTTTCTCCTCCGGAACCGGGAGGCAGCCGCATTCCGAGCCCATGATGACGAGGTCGTCCGCGGTGACGATGTAGCGCGAGGGCCGCAGCCCGTTCCGGTCGAGGGTTGCGCCGATCTGGCGGCCGTCGGTGAAAGCGATCGACGCCGGCCCGTCCCAGGGTTCCATCATCGCGGCGTGGTACTCGTAGAACGCGCGCCGCGCGGGGTCCATCAGCGTGTGGTTTTCCCAGGCCTCGGGAATCATCATCATCACCGCGTGAGCGACCGAGTAGCCGCTCATCACCAGCAGTTCAAGCGCGTTGTCGAAGGAGGCCGAATCGGACTGCCCATCGTAGATCAGGGGCCAGATCTTCTCCAGATCGCGGCCGAGCACCGGGCTCGAGATCGCGCCCTGGCGGGCGCGGATCCAGTTGACGTTGCCGCGCAGCGTATTGATCTCCCCGTTGTGGCAGATCAGGCGAAAGGGATGCGCGAGATCCCAGGACGGGAACGTATTGGTCGAAAAGCGCTGGTGCACGAGCGCGAGGGCGGACTCCACGCGTTCATCCTGAAGGTCCTTGTAGTAGCCGCCGACCTGATTCGCGAGCAGCATCCCCTTGTAACACACGGTGCGCGCCGACATCGACGGCACGTAGAACTCCTTGCCGTGCGAGAGCTTCAGCGCCTGGATGGCGTGCCCGCAGGACTTCCGGATGATGTAGAGCTTGCGCTCCAGCGCGTCGGTCACCGTCACCCCCGCGCCGCGCCCGATGAACACCTGCCGGACGACCGGTTCGACGCGCTTCGCGGATTCGGCGAGGTCGCTGTTGTCGACCGGCACGTCGCGCCATCCGAGCAATACCTGCCCCTCGTCCTTGATCGCCCGCTCGATCTCGTACTCGCACGCAAAACGCGAGGCCGGGTCGCGCGGCAGGAAAACCATCCCGACGCCGTACTGTCCCGCGGGAGGCAGCTTGAACTCCTGCCTCGGGAGGACTTCCCGGAAGAACCTGTCCGGAATCTGGATCAGGCAGCCCGCGCCGTCGGAGAGCTTGGGATCCCAGCCCACGGCGCCTCGATGGGTGAGGTTGCACAGCACCGTCAGTCCCTGCTCGACGATCGAATGCGATTTCCTGCCCTTGATATGGGCGACGAAGCCCACGCCGCAGGCGTCGTGCTCGTTGGCGGGGTGATACAGGCCCTGAGTGCCGTGCTGGAAGGTCGGATTCACGTGAAGATGTGTACCAGAAGAGCGCCGGCGGCCTTTCGGCCAGGACCCCGGGCGGTCTCAGCTCTCGACTATACCTTCGATTCCTTGCTGCCTCAAGTGGTTAGCGCGCCCTCGCACGGCAGCGACCGACCGGTGCCGGCGCCGCTCAGGGCGCCAGCCGCGATAAGGTGCGCTCGATCGCCATGGGGGGAACGTCGGTGCGAAGCATCGCCGCGCCGAGCCGCTCCAGCACCACGAAAGGAACGCGACCGGCTCTGGCTTTCTTGTCGACGCTCATGAGCTGTTGCATGCGCTGCGGTCCGATTCCGCTCGCGGCGACGGGGAGCCCGGCGCGCCCGAGGAGCAGCCGGATGCGCGCGGCATCGGCCTCCGAAAGGGATCCCAGCTGGAGCGACAGATCCGCCGCCATGACCATGCCGGCGGCGACCGCTTCCCCGTGCAGCCACACCCCGAAGCCGAGCCCGGTCTCGATCGCATGACCGAAGGTGTGGCCGAAATTGAGCAGTTGCCGCTGGCCGCTCTCGCGTTCGTCCTGGCCGACGACCTCGGCCTTGATCGCCACCGATCGAATGACGGCATGACTCAGCGCTTCGGGATCGCGCGTGAGCAGACGTTCCAGGTTCTCCTCGATCCAGCCGAAGAAAGCCGCATCGCGTATCAGGCCGTGCTTGATCACCTCGGCCAGGCCCGCCCGCAACTCCCGCTCGGGCAGGGTCTTGAGCGTGTCCGTGTCGGAGAGCACCAGCCGGGGCTGATGGAAGGCGCCGATCATGTTCTTGCCGAGCGGGTGGTTGATCGCGGTCTTGCCGCCGACCGAGGAATCCACCTGGGCGAGCAGCGTCGTCGGCACCTGGATGTATTGCACGCCGCGCTGGTACGTGGCCGCGGCAAAGCCCGCGAGATCGCCGATCACGCCGCCCCCGAGCGCGATGAGCGTGCAGTCCCGCCCGCATCGGTGCTCGAGCAGGGTGCCGAAGATCGAGTCGAGCGTGTTCCAGGCCTTGTGTTTTTCCCCGTCGGCCACGACGATGCGCACGACTTCGAACCCCTGCCTCGCCAACGCCCCGGCCATTCGTTCCAGGAAGAGCGGCGCGACGGTCGTGTTGGTCACGACCGCCACTTTCCCCCGATCGAGGACGGGCACGATCAGATCCGGCCGCGCGATGAGTCCGGGCCCCACGTGAATCGGGTAGGAGCGCCCGGCAAGCGCTACGCTGAGAGTCTGCACGCTTCGCCGAACTTCTCGAGGACCTGCGCGAGCAGCGAGTTCACGCTTTGGCGTCCGGTATCGATCACCACGTCGGCGACCTCCCGGTACAGCGGATCGCGCTCCGCATAGAGCCGTTCGAGCCGTTCGCGCGCGTCGGCCCCATGCAGGAGCGGCCGCGTCCGGTCGCCGCGGGTACGCTGGGTTAAGACCGGGGGGAGGGCGTGCAGGTAGACCACGAAGCCGCGCGTCTTGAGGTGATCGCGGCTGCGGGGATCGAGCACCGCGCCGCCCCCGGTGGCGAGCACGATGTCCTCCAGGGCCGTCACCTGCTCGATGACTTCGGCCTCGCGCTTTCGAAAACCGGCCTCGCCCTCTATCTCGAAAATCACGGCGACGCCTACCCCCGTGCGGGCCTCGATCTCGCGGTCGGTGTCGTGGAAGCTCTTCCCCAGACGCCTGGCGAGCTGGCGGCCGACGGTGGTTTTTCCGGCGCCCATCATGCCGACGAGGAAGAGTTTGTGGGCGGTTTTCACGGAGGTATTGTAGCAACCCGTCCGCGCCCGCCCGGAAACACGAAGGGCCGGCAAGCCGGCCCTTCGTGGATGCCCGGATCGCCCGGTTCAGCGCTGGCTCAGCCGCTGCTCGACGATGCGGGGCGTGATGAACACCAGCAGTTCGGTCTTGTTGTCCGAGCGCGAGTTGTTGCGGAACAGCACCCCGAGCAGCGGCAGGTCCCCGAAGAAGGGAACCTTGGTCACCGTCGTCTGCAGGGTCTGGGTATAGATGCCGCCGATCACCACGGTACCGCCGTTTTCGACCAGGACCTGGGTCTGGACGTGCTTGGTGTCGATCGCGAAACCGGCGTTGGTGCTCTGCCCGACCGAGTCCTTGTTGATGTCCAGCGTCATGATGATGTTGCCGTCGGGCGTGACCTGGGGTTTGACCTTGAGCGAAAGGTTCGCCTTGCGGAACGACACCGAGGTGGCGCCGCTGGAGGTGGCCTGCTGGTATGGAAGCTCGGTACCCTGCTCGATGAGCGCCTCGACGTTGTTCGCCGTCATCACCCGCGGGCTCGAGATGATCTTGCCCTTGCCGTCGGCCTCCAGCGCGGAGAGCTCGAGCTGAAGCGCGCCGGTCAGCCGGTTGGTGATCAGCAAGGCGATCGATCCGGCGGCGGCGGCGTTGCCGACCGGGGCGGCCGGCAGGTTCACGCTCAGGTTGTCCGGCGAGCGGGTGGTGATGTTTCCTCCGGCGGCCGGAAACAGGTTGGGAAAATCGCCTAACGTGCCGCTCTGCGTGACGGCCACGCCCGACTCGTTGATCCCGATGGGGCTCGGACCGGTGCTGTTGCTGCTTTGAACGATGGGCCGGGCGACGTTGCCCAGTCTCACGCCCAGATTCTTCGCGAAGGTGTCGTTGGCTTCGACGATGCGCGCCTCGATCAGCACCTGCTGCACGGGAACATCGACCTGGGTGACCAGTTTCCTCACTTCCTCGAGCCGCACCGACACGTCCTGCACGAAAACCTGGTTGGTGCGCAGATCGACCGTCGCGCTGCCGCGCTTGGACAGGATGCTTTGCTGCGGGTCTTTCAGGAGCTTCGCGAACGAGTCGGCCTTGGCATAGTTGAGCTGGAACGTCTCGGTCCGTATCGGCTCGAGTTCCGTGATCTGGGCACTCGATTCGAGCGCCAGCTTCTCTTTGGTGGCGAGCTCGTCACGCGGCGCGATCCAGATCACATTCCCGTTCTTGCGCATGTCCAGCCCGCGCGTCTGGAGGATGATCTCCAGCGCCTGGTCCCAGGGAACGTCCTTCAGCCGCAAAGTCAGGTTGCCGGTGACCGAATCGCTGGTGATGATGTTCAGGTCGGTGAAATCCGCGATGACGTTCAGGACGCTTCTCACCTCGACGTTCTGGAAGTTGAGCGACAGCTTCTCGCCGGAGTACCGGCTGCGGGTCCCCTGAACGAGCTTGTTGGGATCGTACTGGATCGGCTTGACCTCGAGGACGAACTGGGTGTCGGTCTGGTAGGCGTTGTGCTCCCACAGTCCGCGCGGTTCGATCACCATGCGGGCGTTGTCTCCTTGCGAGAAAACGCTCACCGTCTGCACCGGGGTCGCGAAATCCACGACGTCGTAGCGCTTTCGCAGGGCTTCGGGCACGCTCGTTTTCAGAAAATCGACGACGATCGTCTGGCCTTGCTGGCGAATATCCACGCCGGTGGAAGTATCGGACAGCTCGACGACGACACGCCCTTCGCCGCCGCTTCCGCGCCGGAAATTGATGTCCCTCAGGGTGTGCTGAAGGTCGGTGCGACCTTCCGCAAAAGTCGCCGCACTGGGGGTCGCAGCCCGCTGGCCCGCCCCTGCCGCGGCAAGCGTGATCAGGAAGTTGCTGCCCTCGATTCGGGCCTGGTAGGTAACCATGTTGCGCAGGTTGAGGACCAGGCGGGTGCGCTCACCCGCCTGCACCAGGTTCATGGAACGCAGCACCCCTTCGCCGATGTCCTGACTGTTGCGCCCCAGGCCGTTGGCGACGCCGGGAAAATCAAAGGCGATGCGAGGCGGGTTGGCGATGGTGAAGCTGCCGGGAGCGCCCGCGAGGGGATCCTTGAGGGCGACCCGCACCAGAACCTCACCCCCGCTCTGCGTCACGTCGAAATTCTCGATGGTGTTCTGTTGCGCGCTGGCTAACGAGTCCAGCAGGAGCGCGCCGAACAGGCACATCGCGGCCTGAAGGATGCTTCGCATGAGGACGCCGTTCATCATTTACCTCCTCCGACTTCCTGCAATTGCAATGTGCTCTGGCGCTCGGTCCAGTCGCCCCCTGCATCCTGGATCAGCTCACGAAGCTCTATCTGGCTTTCGGTGATCGTGGTGATGAGCCCGAAATTCTGGCCCATGTAGTTGCCGATTCTGACGCGATACAGACCGCTATCGGCCTTGACCAGCGCAAAGTTGGCCTTCTTTTGCTGCAGCGCTCCGACCATCTTCAGCGTCTCCAGGGGAAAGGCTTCGAGCGGCTCTTTAGGCCGATTGAAGTCGGGCTTGAGCCCGCCTCCCCCTGTGCTCGCGGATTTCGTCACCAGCTCGATTTTCGCGGTACTGAACGGATCCGCCTGGTCGAAGGCGTTATACGGAACTGGTTCGTACGGTCTGACGACGGGAAGCGGGTCGATCTTTCC
>JBATEB010000331.1:0-18737 GCA_049663805.1 Burkholderiales bacterium
TCCTCAACCTGACCGGCGGCCCTTACAAGCACAAGGAGTACCGCGCCAAGGGCACGGTCGTTTTCCAGAACAAGGCGATGATGTGCCAGTAACGCGCGGTCGGTCATCCGATCGCGATCGCGGTCGCCGAGCACATGGTCGATCTGGCGGCGGCGAAGCTCGGGATCGACCCCGCCGAGATGCGGAAGAAAAATCTCATTCCCGACGATGCCTATCCGTGCAAGTCGCCCTCGGGGATGCGCTTCGAGGCGCTCTCGCACCAGCAGTGCCTGGACAAGCTGCTCGCGCTGATGAAGTACGACGAGCTGCGCCGCGAGCAGTCGGAGCTGAGGAAGAAGGGCGTGCACCGCGGCATCGGCCTCGCGTCCTTCATCGAGGTGACCAACCCCAGCCCGATGTTCTACGGCGTCGGCGGCGCGCGCATCGCCGCGCAGGACGGCTGCACCATCAAGCTCGACGCCAACGGCTCGATCGTCGCCGCGACCGGGGTCACCGAGCAGGGGCAGGGGACCGAGACCATCGTCGCGCAGATCGCGGCGACCGCGCTCGGGGTCGAGATGAGCTGCGTCAGGGTACTCACCGGCGACACCGACAAGGTGCCCTACGGCGGCGGCACCTGGGCCTCGCGCGCCGCGGGCATCGGCGGCGAGGCGGTGCTCCTCGCGGGGCTGGCGTTGAAGAAGAATATCCTCGAGATCGGTGCGGTGATCCTGAAGACCGCCGCCTCCGAGCTCGACATCGTCGACGGCAAGGTGGTGAAGAAGGGCACCGAGCAGGGCGTCACCCTCGCCGAGCTCGCGCGCATCTGCTACTACCGCGGCAACGAGCTGCCGGTCGATTTCCAGCCGGAGCTGGTGGTGACGCGCCACTTCCGGGTCAAGGACTATCCCTTCGTGTTCTGCAACGGCGTTCAGGGCTGCTCGCTCGAAGTCGATCCCGACACCGGCTTCGTCAAGCTCCTCAGGATCTGGTGCGTCGACGACTGCGGCCGGGTCATCAACCCGAAACTCGTCGACGAGCAGGTGCGCGGCGGCATCGTGCAGGGTATCGGCGGCGCGCTGTTCGAGCACTGCCTCTACGACGAGCGCGGGCAACTGCTCAACGCGAACATGGCGGAGTACCTGGTGCCGATGGCGGCGGAGATGCCCGACATCGAGACCGCGCACGTGCAGACCCCGACCAAAACTTCGATGCTCGGCGCCAAAGGCGCGGGCGAGGCCGGCACCGGCGGCGCGCCGGCGGTGATCATGAACGCGGTCAACGACGCGCTGCGGCCGCTCGGGGCCAAGGTGACCCGCCAGCCGATTACGCCGGAGACGGTGCTGCGCTCACTCGGGAAAGTGGTTTGATAGCTACGGAATCTTGGGTTGCCGACGAGCGTAAATCTGAACAACCGTTCCGTACGCTGGGCCTTCGAGAGCATCAAGCGTGTGCTCTACATCCTCGACATCTCCGAGCTTGCTGGTCCACTTCCCCTTTGGTAATTGCTTGGCGAGATGCGTTGGGCTGGCATTCAGCGAATAGAGAGCTAGTTTGTCGACGCCTTTCTCGAACACACGCGAGGCCGTCGGGCTGAAGCCGAACAGAGCGAGCATTTCCGTGAATGCATCGATGGAGAGAACTCGCCTCGCTTTGGGCGGCCAATAGTGCTGTCCAAAAGGGTCAGGGCGCCACTGACGCGTATCGTCACCCATTGCCCAAGCAAAGCAATTGTACAACCGTGTCTGCGGGCTTTTTACCCAGTGATTGAAGGCTGTAAGACGGGGAAATTCTTGTTTACGCCGTGAATGTGTATGAAGCTTCGTTACCATCTATATCCTTGGCGCCTTCCCCAACCGAGCCAATATTCACGCATGGCCAGCATGTTTCCCTTGAACTCCGGCGGAACAGGATCTTCACGGGTAATCGCGGCCAGAGCCCAAAACCAATGGTCTAGATCGCCCTCTAGTTCCCGCAATATGAGCCTAACCGCGCTCATACCGAGTCCAATGATTTTTTGATAGGCGGGATGCATAAATATTTCCATTGCCGAATGCACATCCCCTCTTTCAGCCTTCCATTCAGAAACCAAGCCCTCAAAAGTCTGCATCAGATGCAGGTCGGCTGCATCTATGCTCGAATAGATTACGTATGTTTGGGACACGCCCGTATCTTGCCCTGCGCTAGCACGTGCGCCAGTCGACGACCCACGCTGCCCTAGGACTCCGAACTCTAGGTTGTCGTCCGCAAACCCTGAAGCACCAAGTGCGGTCCAGTCTCCAAAGGGCAGATGAGTGAACATCATGTTTGAGCCATGGCTCGGCACAGTTACTATGCTGTACAACGACGTAAATCCTTCGTGGGGTTGGGGTATCGGGACCTCCGCTCGCAGTGGCTGAGGAAGCTCCGGCACATACTGTCCGGGATGAACAAAGTTGGCCAAGTGCCACTGAGGAGATAGCGACCTAACTGGAGACTGCGAACTCGTCAAGGAAACGGAACTCACGAAAGCACCCGCGGCCGCCAGTGCAATCCCGGAACCTACAACGGTTGCGCTGTTGGCTTCTATGACAATCTCACCGTCCTGTCTTCGACTCAATATTGTTACTCCGGAGTCCCATGGGGCGCCTTGAGCCGACACGGGCCGAGTGGAACGACTTGATATAGGCTGAACGTCAAGACGAGTAACGCTCCGGGTTCCAGCCAGTATTCCGGTGGAGTGCGATTCCAAAATTTCAGGCATCAAAAAGCTCTCGGGATTTCGGCGTAATTTGGGCCTCGAACGCCTCACGTTCGCGACGGCGCAATTCCTCAACCAAGCTCATTGCACGATTCATGGGCAGGGCCTCCGTTTGCCACTCCCGACTTACGTCCAAGTCGAGCAAATACGAAGCGCCATTGACTGTCACCGTCTCGATTTTCTGCACCTTCGCGAAATTGACGACGAGCCGAATTGGCTCGTCGTCGTATAAGTATTCATGACGAATGACAAATGTATCGAGCCTGCACCCAAGCTCTTCGTTCTTGGTGGGTGGAGCGGAAAAATACTCAGATGGCTCTGCGTTAGGAGCTGGTAGTTCAATGAGGTTGATATACCTAATCCCAATCCTGCGAATTCCAGACGGATCAGCGATAGCCTGATACACCGCCAGAGCTTCTTCAATCTGAGGTCTAAAGGTCTCCCAGCCCGAATACGGCTTGAGAACATGCGCACTGAGTATCCCTGGCCCAACAGCAACCATCTCTCTTCCGTCCGCGCTCGGGATCTGAACCTTAGTAATTTCCCGTACGGATGCTGAAGGGAGGGTGCCAGATGCATCAGGTAGTTGCTTGCTATCCAGCTGAAGCAGACGTTGTTCGCGGGGTTTCCCGGAGTATCGCGCCTTGACGCGTTCCAAGAAAATACCTGTGTATGCGAGGTTCCAATTGTCGACTGGTGTGAACTGAAACTCGCACGTCGCTTCTGTGATAGGGGGATTCTTGTATGTGCGGCGCCCCAACGGTTGAGAGCCGTTCGATTTAACTGCCTTGGCCATTAATCCCGCCACACGGGGTAACCCCTATTAGAGCGAACTATAAGACAACGGTTGTCCCGCTACAAGTTTCGCCCGGCCGATCACGCCGGAGACGGTGCCGCGCTCGCTCGGCAAGGTTCAATAGGCGCAATAATTCCGGTTTGCCGATACCGCCCGGGTCGCCACCGGCGTGTTCCTGCGCTACATTGGGACCGGCAACGAACGAACGTGACCCTCACGTGATGAAACAGCGCGCGATCCCGGTCCTGCCGCTGCTGGCGTGCGGAGCGCTCATGCTCGCCTTCTCCGGCTGCGACTCGACGGCCAATCATTCCTCGACCGGGAGCGTCCCGGTGGCGGCCGCCTGTCCGTCCTCGGCAACCCTGGCGCCGCCCCCGGCTTCGGCCCCGGGCGCGCCTCCCGCGGGCCTTTCGCTCAGGCGAACTCAGATCAACACCGGATTCGGACTGGCTTTTCCGCTTTTTCTCACCGCACCCCCGGGCGATACCGCGAGACTGTTCGTCGTCGAGAAGGGCGGGAAGATTCAGATCGTCGACCGCGCCACCAACGCGCTGATCGGGACTTTTCTGGATATCACGCGCCTGGTCTCGACCGGGGGCGAGCAGGGGCTGCTGGGTCTCGCCTTCGATCCGGGCTACGCCAACAACGGCCGCTTCTACGTAAGCTACACCGACAAGGTCGGGATCGGCAATTCCGTCATCGCGCGTTATGTGGTGGATTCCAACGACCCCAATGCGGCCGTTCCGACCGCGGACCGTATCATTCTTACGCTGACGCAACCGTTCGAGAATCACAACGGCGGCATGATCGCCTTCGGCCCCGACGGCTATCTCTACCTCGGGTTCGGCGACGGCGGCAGCGGCGGCGACCCGGGCAACCGCGCGCAGAACCCCGGCGAGCTGCTGGGCAAGCTGCTGCGCATCGATGTTTCCGAGGGCGCGGCGGGGCAAGCGGCCTATAGGGCACCGGCGGACAACCCTTGCACCGACCCAACCGGCGCGAAGTCGGAAATCTGGAGCCTGGGCCTGCGCAATCCCTGGCGCTGGAGCTTCGACCGCCAGACCGGAGATCTCTACATCGCCGACGTCGGCCAGGGGGCGCGGGAGGAAGTGAATTTCGCGACCGCGGCGAGCGGCGCGGGGCGGGGGACGAACTACGGCTGGAAGATCACCGAAGGCAGCCTTTGCTTCTCGCCGGGCTCCGGGTGCAATACGAGCGGACTCACTCTGCCCTACGTGGACTACGCCCACGCGGCGGGGGGCTGCTCGGTCACCGGCGGCTACGTTTATCGCGGCGCGGCCATCCCGGCGCTCCAGGGCACCTACTTCTACGCCGACTTCTGCGCCGGCTTCGTGCGCAGCTTCAGGATGGTCAACGGGGCGGTAACCGAGCACGCCGATGGACGACGCTGTCCGGAGGAAACATCTCCAGTTTCGGCGAAGACGCGGCGGGCGGGCTGTACATCCTCACCGCCGCCGGCGGCCTCTTCCGCATCGATTCGAACTGAATCCCGGGGCGGCTATTTCGGGCCGGTGCGGCGGAGGAGGAGGCCCGAGGCCGTCACCCGCACCTCGAGCTCGGCGGGCTCGCTCACCGGGACGAAGCTCGCCGAGCCGTGCTCGGCATCGACCAGGGGCGCGAGAAACGGGTAGCGCCGGCGCAGCCCGTAAAGATCGACCAGCTGTTCCCTGCCGAGGGGGTAGAGCGTGCGCTGCGCCGCGCGCTCCTGCTCGAGCGCGTGGTAACGCCCGCCGACGCGGTCGAGCTCGTACGCGGTGTGCAGGCCGAGCAGGTTGGCGAGCGTATTCCACTTGAGGATGTGCGCGTCGACGTAGATCTCGTCGCCGGCCAGCGAATAGCTCGCGCTCCGGCCGTCGGGGAACTCGAACACCGCGCTGAAGCGCTGCGGACCGGAGGGTTTCACCCGCACCCGCGCCGCGACCTCCTCGCGGGCGAGCGCGCGGTAGCCCTGGAGGCCGAAAGTGATTCCGCCTTCGATCACCCCGAGGGAGACGAGCAGCATCCCCAGGAGCGTCCGGGTGACGAAGCGCAGCGGGTGAAGCCCGAACAGCGCCACCAGTCCCGCGAAGATGAGCATCGCCCCGAGCGTCGCAAGCACCGCCGCGCCGAGCAGCCAGGGCAGGCTGGAAGCGGGAAACAGCTGGCCGAACTCAGGCATCGATTGCAAGCTTCGCCTGCGAAGCGCTCGAGCGGAGGGCGTTCAGGCGGAGCTCCCCAGGTAGTAGTTCTTCACCAGCTCGTTCTGTTCCAGCTCGGCGACGGTCCTGCCCTCGAACACGATCTCGCCGTGGACGATGATGTAGCCGCGGTTGGCGATGCGGATCGCCTGGTGGAAGTTCTGCTCGGCCATCAGCACGGTGAGGCCGAAGCGCTGTTTCAGGTCGCCGATCATGCTCACCGTCTGCGACACCAGCAGCGGCGACAGGCCCACCGAGGGCTCGTCCACCAGCAGCAGCCGGGGCGAGGACATGAGCGCGCGCGCGATCGCCAGCATCTGCTGCTGGCCGCCGGAGAGCGACCCGGCCAGCTGGCGCCGCCGCTCCCTGAGAACCGGGAAGGTTTCGTAGCAGAAGGCGAGGTTCCTGGCGATCTCGGGGCGCGCGAGCGGCCGGAAAGCGCCCAGCAGCAGGTTCTCCTCGACGCTGAGCCTGGAAAACAGGCGCCGCCCTTCCGGCACCATGGCGACGCCCAGATTGACGATCGCCTCGGTCGAGAGCTGCGTCAGGTCGTGAGTCGCGCCGTCGAGTTCCAGCGCCACCGATCCGCGCGAGGGCCGCACCATGCCCATGACGCATTTCATCAGGGTGCTCTTGCCGTTGCCGTTGGTGCCGAGCAGCACCACGGTTTCGCCCTGGGCGATGTCGAGGGAAACGCCGTGCAGCGCGCGCACCGCGCCGTAGCCGGCTTCGACCTCGCGGATCGCGAGACTAAGCGCCAAGGTAGGCCCGCTGCACGCCGAGGTCCTGCACGATCGCCTCGGGCGTGCCCTCGCAGATGATCTGGCCGGCGTCCAGGCACACTACGCGCTCGGAGAAGCGCATCACCGCGTGCATGATGTGCTCGATCATGATGATGGTGATGCCGGTCTCGTTCAGCCGGCGCAGGATGCCGAGCACTTCGTCGACCTCGGTCGAGGACAGGCCCGCCATCGCTTCGTCCGAGATCAGCAGGCGCGGCTTGGCCGCCATGGCGCGCGCCAGCTCGAGCTTGCGCATGTCGACCTGGGTCAGCCGCGCCGAGTCCTCGTGGGCGCGCCCGTGCAAGCCCATGACCTCGAGCACTTCCAGGGCCTCGTCGGCCGCGGCGCGGCGCGGTCCGGCGCGGTCGCCGGCGGCGTACTCGAGCGGCACCTGGAGATTCTCCAGCACCGTCATGCTGCGAAACGGCTTGGGGATCTGGAAGCTGCGCGCGATGCCGGCCCGCGCCCGCTCGAAGGGCCGCAGCCGCGTTACGTCGCGGCCGTCGAAATGAATCGTGCCGCTGTCGTTGAACAGCGCCCCGGAAATGCAGTTGATCAGGGTGGTCTTGCCCGAGCCGTTCGGGCCGATCAGGCCGAGCCGTTCGCCCTCGCGCACCGTGAGCGACACGTTGTCGAGCGCGACGAAACCGCCGAAGCTCTTCGTCAGGCCGTCCACCCGGAGCAGGTCGCCGTTCATCGCGCGCGCTTGCGCAGGTAGCCGCGCACCAGGCCGACGATGCCCTGGGGCGCCAGCGTAATGAATACCACCAGCATCACCCCGACGATCAGCACGTTCAGCTCGGAGGACACCGTGACCTTGACGATCTCCTGCGTCGTGCCGACCAGCAGCGCGCCGATGACCGGCCCGAGCCAGTGCGCGGTGCCGCCGATCATCGGCATCGCGATCGCGTTGACGGCGATGAACAGGTTGAACGCCGAGACCGGGTCGACGTAGGTGACGAAGAACGGGAACGGCGCGCCGGCGATCCCCATCATGGCGCCCATCACCGCGGTCGAGATGAGCTTCAGCTTGAGCGTCGGCACGCCGCTGCATTCGGCGGCGACTTCGTCGTCGCGAATCGCGGCGAGGCCCCGGCCCAGGCGCGAAGCGTTCAGGATCCGCGATACCGCCACCGCCGCGAGCGTGAGCAGCAGCATCACCATGAACAGCATCTGGATGTAGCTGTCGAACCACAAGTGCCGCTCGGGGGTCAGCAGGTACGAGCCCTTGGCGCCGCCGACGTAGCTCCAGTTGTTGATCAGCGTCTCGACGACGATCGCCAGGGCGAGCGTCGCGATCGCGAAATACACGCCTTTGAGGCGCAGGGTCAGGTAGCCCAGGCCGAGCCCGACCAGGCCGCCGATCGCCCCGCCCGCGAAAATCAGCAACGGCAGCGGCAGGCCCAGCGCCTTGTTGAGCACCACCGTCGTATACGCGCCTATGGCGAAGAATCCGGCGCTGCCGAAATTGACGTAGCCGGTGAAGCCGCCGAGGATATTCCAGGCGACCGCCATCAGCGTGGCCTGCAGGATCAGATAGAGCGCGTTGAAGTAGTACTCGTTCTCGACCAGCTGGGTCAGCAGCAGTCCGGCGGCGACGAGCGCGGCGAGCGCGCCCCAGAACGTGGCGGGTTTCGTCATCGTCCGAACAACCCTGCCGGCCGCAGCGCGAGGGTGACCGCCAGCACGCCGAAGGCGACCGCGGGGGACCAGGACGGCCCGACGAAGGTCGAAACCATGCTCTCGACGATCCCGAGGATCAGCGCGGCGATGAACATGCCCTGGAAGCTGCCCATGCCGCCGAGCACCACGATGGCGAAGACGCGGCCGATGTACTGCCGCCCCACCGAGGGCTCGACCGGGCCGATGATGATGAGCAGCGAACCCGCGATCGCCGCGGTGGCGATCCCCAGCCCGAAGGCCCATTGCTTGATGCGCACCGGGTCCGCCCCCATCAGCTGCAGCGCCAGGCGGTCCTGCGCCACCGCCTGGATCGCCCGCCCCGTGAAGGTCCGCGACATGAACAGGTAGATGCCCGTCGTAAGCGCCAGCGAGATGGCGCAGGGCACCAGCATGCGCAGAGGCAGGTCGACGAAACCGATGCTCCAGGTCTGGCCGATGTAGCCGGCCTGAACCAGCCGGTAGTCGACACCGTAGACCATGATCAGCACCACTTCGATGATGAACATCAGACCGAAGAAGAACGCCAGACCCGAGAGCGACTCCTGCCCCGTGCGCTCGAAGGCGAGAAAGTAGATGCGGTAGATCAGCGCGCCCGCGAAGAAGAACACCGGCGCGGCCGCGATCCCGACCAGCACCGGATCGAGCCCGAAATGGCTGTTCAGGATGTAGGCGATGTACGCCCCGACGATGATGAACGCCGGGTGCGCGATATTGACGATGTCGAGCTGGCCGAAAACGATCGCCAGCCCGACCGTCACGGCGGCATAGAAGCCGCCGAGCAATATCCCCGCGACGACGGCGTTCGCCAGGAGATCCGCGGAAAACACCGTCGCCCGGGTGCCGCTGGGGGCGAGCTACTGCTTGTAGGGGTATACGAGTTCCCCGGACTTCCACTCCTCCGGATGCAGCACCACGCGCTTGCCCGGTCCGGCGAACTGCTCGAGATTGTCCTTCTGCACGTCGCGGAACTGGATGAACAGCACGCGGCTCTTGGCCCACTCGCCGTTCTTGCCGAACTTCACCTTGCCCACCACGGTGTCGAACGTGGCCTTGCGCATGTGCGCGGCGAGCTTGGCCTGATCCAGCCCCTTGGTTGCTTCGACCGACTGGCCCAGCACTTCCAGGTAGGCATAGGCGTACGGTGGCAGGTAGTGACCAAACGGGTCCACCCCCTTGCCCTTGGCAGCTTCCCGATACTTCGCCAGAAACTCCTTCACGCCCGGAAAGTTGAGCGTCGGCTCGGGCGCCCAGAAGTCGTAGTTGACGATCCCGTTCAGCATCGGCCCGAGATTCTTCTGGATCGCCGCGAACTGAAGGCCCACCATGCCGCCGCCGAACAGCTTGGTTTTCAGGCCGACCTCGCTGGCCGCCTTGACCATGCCGACCGAATCCGGCGGATACGACCCGACATACACGATGTCGGGATTGGTCGCCTGGATGGCGCGCACGATCGGGCTGAAATCGGTGGTCGAGGGCGGATAGTTCTTGTCGTAGACGATCTTCAGGCCCAGCCGCTTGGCGTTCGCCCGCGCCCCGGCCGCCGCGTTGAGCGCGAACTCCGCGTCCGCCGCGACGATCGCGATCGTCGCCGGCTTCGGGCTCTGCTTCATCGCCAGGTCGAAGAAACCCCGTGACCAGTCGGTCAGCGGATTCGGCCCGGCCGGCATGATCTGGAAATAGCGGTCGTACTTGAGCTCTTCATTGGCCGCCAGGCCGAACAGCGACGGGAACACCAGTTTCTTGCGCATCACGATCGGCATCGCCGGCACGATCTCGTTGGTGCCGTAGCTCGACACCACCAGGTCCACCTTGTCGACGTCGATCAGCTTGGAGTAGATGCCCGGAACGTTGGCCGGCTGCGTGGCGTCGTCGTAGTACACGAGCTCGACCGGCCGCCCGAGCAGACCGCCCTTCTTGTTGACGTCGTCGCGCCAGATCTCCATCGCGATCAGCGCGCCCTTGCCGGCGCCCGCGAGGCCGCCCGTCAGCGCCATGCTGAAGCCGATCTTGAGGGGTTTTTTCTGCGCCATCGCGCTGGAAATCGAAAGCGCCGAAAGCGCGAAAGCGCAGAGAATGCCGGTCAACAGTCTGTGGATTTTCATCGGATCCCTCCTCTGGGGTGTCGGGCGATTATAGTAATAAATCTGCGCCGCGAGGGAACTTCATGGCTGCGATTCCGCCCGAGTGGGCAGTGGGCTGCGCGGGGGGGGATCGTTCAAAAAGACAGGAAAATCAATCTTCCGTCCTCGGTCTCCCCGGCACCCGCAGTCGAGGCCCTACCAAAGCCGCTCGCCGCGCTCTATTTTCTGCAGCATTTCCATCTGGAACTCCGCCGGCCCGAATCCGAAGCGCTCGCCTTGCTGCTCGTAGAAGAACGGCCGTCCGGTGCGGTGGCTGAATTCGCGCATCCAGGCGAGAAGGCTTTCGTCCGGGTCGCGCCCCGCCGAACGCAGGATGTAGGCGACCTCGCCTCTCCATCGTGCCGGTATGATCAGCACCCCGAGCCGGTTCGGCTGGAATTCCTCCGGGAAGGGGCTGTCGGCCTGCAGCCACCCGCAAACGAAATTCCGGCAGGGGTCCTGCGGGCGCCGCTCGTAGATGGTGCAGCATCCCTCGCCGCGAAAGTGGCATGGCTGGCCGGGTTTCATCGGGTGACCGAAGATCTCGCCCTTGACCCAGCCGTCGCAGCAGGCGGTGCAGCTGCCGCAGTGCCGCTTCCCCGCGGCCCGGGACGGCACCGGCTCGAGCGGCACCACGGCGCCGCAGCACTTCTTGTATTTTTTTCCGCTGCCGCAAGGGCAGGGATCGTTTCGTCCGGCCGGCATCGGGAGGAGTCTACCGCATGCGCTAGACTTGCCGGATAGAGGAGACAGCGCCGGGCATCATGTCAGTCTATTTCGTCGTGCTCCTTTCGGTGCTCGCGAGCATCGCGCATCGCGGCAGCAAGGTGGTGGTGTCGCTCGACGCCCTGCGGCTCGGCGCCAACTCGTTCGAGGTCGGCGTTCTCGCCGCCCTGTACGCGGTCTTTCCCCTGCTGCTCGCGGTCTACGCCGGCCGGGCCTCCGATCGGATCGGTGTGCGCACGCCGATCCTGTTCGGCTCGATCGGCATGACCGCCGGCATTCTCCTGCCGGTGCTGCACGGCGGCCTGTTCACCCTGTTCCTGTGTCCGACCCTCATCGGGCTCGGCCAGATCTTCTTCCACGTCTCGATCCACAACGCCGTCGGGTCGATCGGCGGCGTTGCGCACCGCACCCGGAACTTCAGCACCTTTGCGCTGGGAGCGTCGGTCGCGACTTTCATCGGACCCTCGCTCGCCGGGGTTTCGATCGACGCGCTGGGGTTTCGATCCACCTACCTGGTGCTCGCCGCGGTTGCGCTGCTGGTGGTGCTGCTCGCGCTCGCCTTTCCTTCCCTGGTGCCGCCGCGCGGCGCTCCCCAGGACGAGAAGCAGGCGCGGCGGGCGCTCGACCTGCTCAAGGAAGCCCCGTTGCGCCGCACGCTGATCATGAGCGGGGTGACCCTCACCGGGATCGAGCTGTTCTCCTTTTACATGCCGGTTTACGGGCAGTCGATCGGGCTTTCGGCGACGCGCATCGGGCTGGTGCTCAGCAGTTACGCCGCCGCCGCTTTCGTGGTGCGGCTCGTCATGCACAAACTCGCCGCGCGGTTCACCGAGGCCGGCGTGCTGACCGCGTCCCTGTTCATCGCGACCGCGACCTATGCCCTGTTCCCGCTTCTTTCAGGCGCGCCCATGCTGCTGGTGACGGCATTCCTGCTCGGGCTGGGACTGGGATCGGCGCAGCCGCTCACCATCATGCTGACCTACCAGCACGCGCCGCCGGGCCGATCGGGCGAGGCGCTGGGAATGCGGCTGACGGTGAACAAGATCACGCAGATCTCCATCCCGCTGGTGTTCGGCGGCATCGGCGCGGTGTTCGGCCTCGCCCCGGTGTTCTGGGCCAACGCGGCGTTCCTGCTCGCCGGCGGGATCGTCTCGCTGAAGGATCTTCGGCCCTTCGGCCGCGACCACGGCGCTTCTTAGAGTCCGTTTCAAAAAAGAGCACGTCGTCCCCGCGAAAGCGGGGATCCAGTGAGTTTGCACTGCTGGATTCCCGCTTTCGCGGGAATGACGACATTGCCTTGGCTCATTTTGAAACCGCCTCTCATTAGCCGCCGCTTCAGAACACCCCGGGGATCCAGCGTTTTACGCGCGCGAGATACTCGAAGTAAGGCGCCCCGAAAAGTGCCGCGAGGCGCGCCTCGTCCTCGCGAACGCGGCGGTGGAACCAGGCGAGGTGGAATACGCATACCGCCGCGGCCAGCCATGACTGCAGCGCGAGTGCGAGCCCGGTGAGAAAAATCAGGTGCCCGAGGTACATGGGATTGCGGCAGAAGCGGTAGGGTCCGCCGGTCACCAGGCGCTCCGGGGGGAGCTTGATCCCGGGGCCGCCGCCGCCCTCGCGCAGGCGGTAGTTCCCGACGAGGCGGTACTGCAGGTAGCCCAGGGCGAGGAGCGGTAAAGGCCAGAGCCGGATTTCAGGCGCGCCCCGCTGGACCGCCGCCTCCGCGGCGAAGAGCAGGACCGGCCAGAGGACGAAGGTGCGATTCGAGGTGCTGGAGAGCCACCTCGCCGCGGCGCCGCGGGACCCGCTCACGCCGGTTTCGCTTCGGTCCTCGGCATGAAGAAAATGAAGAGGTTGGCGATGATGATCGTCACGGCGAGGAAATGGAAGGTGGCTGGGAGGCCGTAGCGGTCGGCGACCAGCCCCCCGAGGAGCGGTCCGATCGAGGAACCGGCCGCCTGCGCGCCGAACAGAACGCCGATGCTGGTCCCGCCCATCTTCTTGGGCGTGGACTCGAGCAGCCAGGCCTGCATCACCGGCCGGATCGCGTAGAGGAAAAAACCGAGAACGGCGACAAAAGCCACGAAGGCGAGCGACTTGCCCGCGAGCGCCATGAACACCAGCACCACGGCGGTCATCGCCATGCTGGTCATCATGATGCGCTTGCGGCCCATGCGATCGGACAGGTGCCCGGCGATCGGAGAGGCGGCGAAGCCCGCGGTCTGCAAAGCGAACAGGCAGGCGCCTACCAGGAAAGGCGAGTAGCCGAGCTCGTAGGCGAGAAAAACGGGCAGGAAAGTGAGCAGGGTATTCTGCGTCAGCGAGCGGAACGCGGAACTCGTCGAAAGCAGGATCAGCCCGCGGTTGCGGAACAACTCCGGCAGCCCCTGGAAGTAGCTGCGCAGGGACTGCCCGGCGGCCTCGTCGGACGCTTCGCGCTTTTTCCCCTTGAGCTGCAGCGTGCCGAGAAGAACGAAGAGGAGGAGCGCGATCACGATCCCCGGCACCACGTTCAGGATCACCACCTCGCGCCAGGTGAGCGTCGCGAGCAGCGCCCCGACGACGATGGGCGCGATGGCGTCGCCGACGTTGCCGCCCATGCCGTGAAGCGAGAGCACCAGGCCCTTCCTCTCCGGGAAGCGGTTGGCGAGGGTCGGAATCGCGGTGGGATGCCACAGGCTGGTGCCGAACCCGACCAGCGCGACGCAGCCGAGCAGCATCAGGTAGCTGTGGCTGAAACCCATCAGCAGATAGGGGAAACCCACCCAGAAGAGCGACACCGCCATCAGCATGCCCTTGCGGCCGACGGTGTCGACCAGGACGCCACCGGGTATGTTGGCCACCGCGCCGGCGATGTACTGGCAGGTGATGATGAGACCGATTTGGCTGTAGGAGAGGCCCAATTCCTTGCCGATGATGGGCAGGATCAGGTAGAAGGTCGCCGGATACCAGTGAGTGAGCGAGTGGCCGAGCGTGATCAGCCACATCTCGCGGAACGAACCGCGGGGGGTTTGCGGGACGGCGATGGCAACGCTCATGCGCTTCTCCTTGTCCGGGATACTATCAGGAACGCCGTCGATTCTCCGCCCACTTCAGCACGCCGGAACGCCGGCTACTGACAGGTGATCGTGGTCGGCTCGTTGTCGCCGCCCGGCTTGTAGTTGATCTCGCATTTCATGCCGGCCTTGAGATCGCCGCGCTTGGACTCCTTGCCCGCGATCGTGATCTTGGTGCGCGAGCCGCTCGGCTCGGACTTGACCGGCTTGCCGTCGGGCCCGTTGAACACGATCCTGCGCCCCTTGTCCTCGACGCCGAGCAGCGGACCGCTCGCCTTGGCGGTCTGCGGCTTCGCCCCGAGCACCGCGGCGAGGAGGGCGACGGTCTGCGGCGTCTGGTCGAGCGCGGCGCGCACCATCTTCTCGAGTTCCTCGCCGACGGCCGGATCGACCGGACGGCCGAATTTCTCCGCGCGCGCCTGCAGCTGCTTGTCCTCGAGGGCCTGCTTGTAGGCGGTGCGCAGCGCCTGCAGGCGGTCGGCCGGGATTCCCGGAGGAGCTGCCGTGAGCCGTGAGATTTCGCCCTGCGACTGGATGAGCGCAAGCAGCGCTTTGGCGTCTGCAGCGGCGTCCGCCACCAGCGTGGAGAGTTGCGGCACGTCCTTCTCGCTGCCGCCCATCTGGGCGATGTACCTGGCGTGGCCGTTCTTGACGAAGTCCTCGAACGACGAGCGCGATCCGATGATGCCCGTGATCTCGTTGCGGCGCATCGCCATCATGTCCTCGGTCCCGCTGTAGCCGGCGACGATCCTGATCGGCAGCTTCAGCGCGTCGGCGAGGATCTTGGTCTCGACATAGGAGGCGCTGCCGATGCCGGAGGTGGCGAAGATAACGGTCTCCTTGCTTCCCTGCAGGTCCTTGAAGCTCTTGATGGGCGACTTGGCGTGGATCACGAACACGCGCGGATCGGCGGCCGCCTTGCCGATCCAGGATATCTTGGTCAAATCGAACCTCGCGCCTTCCAAACCGATCAGCTGGTTGTAGAGCAGACCGGTATTGAACGTGCCGATCGTCAGACCGTCCGGCCTGGCGTTGTAGATCGCGTTGGTGCCGATGACGTGACCCGCGCCAGGCAGGTTGCGCACCACGAAGGTCGAGCCGGGAAGGTGCTTCTGCATGAACTCGGACACGAGCCGGCCGTAGGCGTCGTAGCCGCCGCCGGCCGCGGTGGCCACGATGTAGGTGACGGTCTTGCCTTTGTAGAAGTCGGCGCCAGTCTGCGCGGCGGCAGGCACGGCCACCGCCGCGGTCAGCACGCCGACCGCCAGCATGAGAAACGGCTTGGTTGCGCTCATAGATACCTCCTTTTGAGAAAACAGGCCCGAAGCCCGGCAAATCCGCGAGTCAGGCCGCATGGGGAACGTCCGCCTCGGTGCGGCGTCGGCGACCCGAGTACACCGCCCACGCGATGGTGAGCACGATCAGCCCGATGAGCACCAGCGACAGCGGCCGCAGGAAGAACTCCAGGCCCCACAGCGCCAGCGCCTTGTGAAGCGATTTCTCGGCGAGCCCGCCGAGCACCAACCCGATCGCGAAAGGCGCCCGCGGCCAGCCTGCCCGCAGCAGGCCGTAGCCGACGGCGCTCAGCAGCACCAGGATCACGAGGTTCTGCCACTGCGTCTCGTTGACGAAGGAGCCGATGACGCAAAGGGTCAGAATGAAGGGGATCAGGATCTCGCCGCGGACGAACGTGAGCACCGCCACCCAGCGGGCGAAGACCAGAAGAATGGTGACCGCCATGATATTGCCGACCACCAGCGCCCAGATCAGCATCCATACCAGGTCGAGGTGATCGGTGATCAGGGTCGGGCCCGGCTGGATGCCGAGGATGAGGAAAGCGCCCAGCAGGATCGCCATGCCGGAGCTGCCCGGAATGCCGAAGAATACCGTCGGCAGGAGCGAGCCGCCCTCCTTGGCGTTGCTCGCGGTCTCCGGAGCGATCACGCCTTCGACCGCGCCCTTGCCGAAGCGCTCGGGGTGCCTGGAAGTCTGCACCGCGTGCCCGTAGCAGAACCAGGCGGCCGCCGAGCCGCCCAGCCCGGGAATCATGCCGATCACGGCGCCGATGAGCGAGGTGCGGATCACCAGCCACCAGTGGCGCGGCACTTCGAGCACGCCGCTGAAGAGCTGGCGATAGCTGATCTTTGCGGATTCCATCGAGACGGCGGAGATCGAGCCGCCCCGGACGCCGAGCGCGATCATCTCCGGCACCGCGAACAGGGCGATCACGGCGGTCACCAGGCTCAGGCCGTCCCAGAGGAACAGGTAATCGCCGGAATAGCGGGCGGTGCCGGTCTGGGGGTCCATGCCGACGGTGGCCAGCATCAGGCCGAACAGGCCGACGATGATGCCCTTGAAGATGCCGCCGCCGCCGGCGAGAAAGGCGATGAAGGTGATGCCGAGAAGCGCGAGCAGGAAGAATTCGGCGGGGCTGAAGGCGAGGACGACCGGCTCCAGGACCGGGATCATGAGGGCGAAGACGACGGCGCCGATGATGCCCCCGACGCCGGACGCGGTCATGCTCGCGCCGAGGGCGCGCCCGGCCTCGCCCTTTTTCGCCATCGGGTAGCCGTCGAGCACCGTCGCGGCATCGTCGCCGTCGCCCGGCACGCCGAACAGGATGCTGGAGATCTGGCCGCTGGTGCCGTTCACCGCGTGCATGGTGAGCAGGAATATGGCGCCCGGGATCATCTCCCAGCCGTAGACGAACGGGATCGCGAGGGCGATGGAGAGCTTGCCGCCGATGCCCGGCGTGATGCCGACCCAGATGCCGATGAGGACCGCGACCAGCATCAGCCCCATGTAATAGGGGGAGCTCAGCATGGCGTACAGCGCGCCGAACATCGTCTCGAACATCGGCACGCTAGCCCCAAAAGCGATCGAGGATGTACTCGGTCACGAACCCGGGGTGCAGGGCTACCCCCAGGCCCTGTACGAACACCGCGTAGAGAATGACCGAGGCCGCCGCCGCCAGCCCGAGCGCGAAGCGCCAGCTCGTCCGCGCCCAGTGGCGAAGAAAAACGACGACGAACACCGGGATCGCCAGCAGAAAGCCGAACAGCAAGAGGCCGCCGACCAGCCCGATGAAGTAAGCCCACATGATCAGCTCCCGGCGGACCGTCCTTTCGTCGTGAGCTTCCGGCGCGGGCGCCCTGTTCCTCGCCGCGTCGCGGAAATCGAGACCGAGCTGCAGCAGGCAAAGCGCGATGGCCGGAATGCCGACGATGAAAGGCATGAAGCGCGCGTCCGGCGGATATTGCGATGCGATGCCGACCATCGCGACGAAGATGGACAGCATCACCACGGTCATCGCGAACTTGCCGCTATTGATAGGGGCCCTCTCCATCAGTCGCGAATGTCCTGCAGGAACCACTCCGTGGGCAGCTCGCGTCCCAGTCCGTCGCGGCGCGCCGCCTCGTAGGCCGCGGCGGCGACCGCGAAAAACTGCACGCCCTGGATGTTGCCGCGCTCGGAGTAGGTGATCTCCTGTTGCGAGGTGCGGCCGCGGACGCGCCCGCCGGCCACGTCGCCAAATCTGACATCGTTGCCCTGCCCGGTCACCTGGGGCGCGCGGCCGCTCTTGCGCTGCTTTTTCCAGAGCGGATCCTCGGGCCGGGCGAGGTATCCCAGCCACTCGTCGGCCGTGCCGAGCTCGGGCCTGCCCACGGGCGCGGGCGCGGTGCCCAGCCGCAGCGTGCGGTCGAAACGGCGAAGCGCCGCGGCATCCGGCCGCCCGCCGATCGATACGACGTGCATGCCCGGTTCGAGCCACTCTCCGCGGATGACCGGAACGGCGGAATCGGTGCAGGCGGCGAGAAGGTCGGCGCCCCGATACACGTCGCGCGGCTCATCGCAGGCTTCGCACTCGATGCCGTGGCGCTCGGCCATCTCGGCCGCGAAACGCTCGCGGTTCGCGCGGGTCGGACTGAACACTCTGAGATGCTCGAACCGCCGCACCTCGAGCAGGGCCTCGACGTGCGAAACCGCCATGCCGCCCGAGCCGAGCATGCCGAGACTGCGGCAGTCCTCGCGCGCCATGATGCCGGTGCCGATCGCGCTGTCGGCCGCGACGCGCAGGTGCTGCAGGTGCCCGTCGTTGATGATGGCGAGCGGCGCGCCGGTCTCGACGTCGGTCAGGAACACCAGGCCGCAGTAGCGGCCCGGACGAGAGCAGTACTTTTCCTGCGTGCGCACGCCTTCATACTCGCGCTCGTAGACGATATCGGATTTCATCCGGATGGCGAAGTAGCCTCCCGTGGAACCGCCTTCCATCGTGCCCCACTGGTAGAACTTCTCCGGGTCGCGCGTCGGGATGCGCACGTCGATGCGCGGCCGGCAGACCGCCTCGCCCGAGGCGAGATCGCGGTACGCGGATTCGAGCGCGCGCCGCACCGCTGCGGGCGTGAGCACGCGCCGCACGACTTCGTTGTCGATCAGCAGGGTCACCGGCTACAGCGCCCGGCGCTTCAGGCGGGCTGGGCGGTCCTGGTTCTCGCGCTCAGGTATTTTTCGATGCGCGCGGCGTCGAGCGCGACCCCGGCGTCGTACTCCGGGGCGTCCTCCAGCTGCTCCAGGTCGTTCAGCCCGCAGTACTTGTAGATCCGGTTGATCGCCGAGATCAGCCGCACCGGCTCATCCCCGCTCGCGTTGCAATGCT
>JBATEB010000332.1:0-2880 GCA_049663805.1 Burkholderiales bacterium
GATCTCACCGGCCGCGCGCCCTGGGAGTTTGCCGTCGCAGGCGTGGCGCGCACCTTCCAGAACCTGCAGGTGTTCTTCAACATGAGCGCGCTGGAGAACGTCATGGTCGGGCGCTATCGCCGCGAGCGCTGCAGCCTCGCGGCGGCGTTGCTGCGAACCGCGGCACTGAAGCGCGCCGAGCGCGCCTGTCGCGAGGAGGCAGCCGAGCTGATGCGCTTCGTCGGCCTGGGTGCGTGGCTGGACGCGCGCGCCGACGCCATGCCCTACGGGGGGCTCAAGCGCCTGGAGATCGCGCGCGCGCTGGCGACGCAGCCGCGCCTGCTGCTGCTCGACGAACCGGCCGCCGGCCTGAACCCCGCCGAAACCCTGGAGATCGTCGGACTCATCGGCAAGCTGTCCGAACGCGGTCACACGGTGGTGCTGGTCGAGCACAACATGCGCCTGGTGATGGGGGTGTCCGACGACGTGCTGGTGCTCGACTACGGCCGCAAGCTCGCCGAAGGCACCGCCGAGCAGGTGCGCCGCGACGCGCGCGTCATCGAGGCCTACCTCGGAGCCGCCGACGCGGCCGAACCGGAAGCGGCGCCGCACTGACATGCTGGAAATTCGCGCACTCGAGGCCCGCTACGGCCGGATACCGGCGCTGCGCGGAATCGATCTGCATGTGGGCGAGGGCGAACTGGTGGCGCTGGTCGGCGCCAACGGCGCCGGCAAGTCGACGCTGCTGCGCGCGCTTTCCGGAGTGCAACGGGTGAGCGCCGGGCAGGTGCTGTTCTGCGGTGAAGACATCACCCGCACCGCCCCGGACCGGCGCGTGCGGCTGGGAATCGTGCAGGTGCCCGAAGGGCGCCTGGTGTTCGCGCCGCTCTCGGTGGAGGACAACCTTCGCCTGGGCGGCTATACGCGGACTCGCGGCGAAAGCGACACGGCGATGGCGTGGGTTTTCGAAATGTTTCCGGTGCTGAGATCCAGGCGCCGCCAGCCGGCGGGGACGCTCTCCGGCGGCCAGCAGCAGATGCTGTCGATCGGCCGGGCGATGATGGCGCGGCCGCGGCTGCTGCTGCTCGATGAACCGAGCATGGGGCTCGCCCCGCGGCTGGTGAAGGAGATTTTCGCGACCATCCGCGCGCTCAAAGCCGCGGGCACGACGATTTTCCTGGTGGACCAGAACGCGCACGCGGCACTGGCCGCCGCAGACCGGGGATACGTGCTCGAGACCGGCCGCATCGTGCATTCCGGTTCGGGCGCGCAGCTGCTCGACGACGAGCAGGTGAAGGAAGCCTATCTCGGCCTGTAGAGGGAAACCCGACATGAACGCTCCCGAAAAACCGCCGGGCAAGGTGACGAAGACCGCGACCTACTGCTATCAATGCGTCGCCGGCCCGGACCTGCTCACGGTCACGGTGAAGGACGGCGTCGCCACCGAGGTCGAGCCGAACTTCGCCGCGGCGGACGTGCATCCCGGCGGCGGCAGGGTGTGCGTCAAGGCCTACGGCCTGGTGCAGAAGCTCTACAACCCGAACCGCGTGCGCTCGCCGATGAAGCGCAGCAATCCGAAGAAGGGGCGCAGCGAAGATCCCGGCTTCGTGCCGATCTCCTGGGACGAGGCGCTCGACACCATCGCGAACAAGCTCCTCGAGATCCGCGCGAAGGGCCTCACCGACGAGTCGGGCTACCCGCGGGTCGCGGCGAGCTTCGGCGGCGGCGGCACGCCGCAGTCGTACATGGGCACTTTCCCCGCGTTCCTCGGCGCCTGGGGGCCGGTCGACATGGGCTTCGGCTCGGGACAGGGTGTCAAGTGCACGCACTCGGAGCATCTCTACGGCGAATTCTGGCACCGTGCCTTCACCGTTTCGCCGGACACGCCGCTTTGCGAATACGTCATCTCCTGCGGCGCGAACACGGAGGCCTCAGGCGGGGTGGTGGGCGTGTGGCGGCACGCGGACGCGCGCGTCCGCGGCATGAAGCGCGTACAGGTCGAGCCGCACCTGTCGATCACCGGGGCGTGCTCGGCCGAGTGGGTGCCGATCAAGCCGAAGACCGACCCCGCGTTCCTCTATGCGCTGATCCACGTCATGCTGCACGAGAATCCGCGCGAGCGGCTCGATGTGCCGTTCCTGCGCGATCACACGTCCTCGCCTTATCTGGTCGGCCCGAGCGGCTTCTACTTGCGCGATCGCGAGACGCGCAAGCCGCTGGTGTGGGACCCGAAGCGCAACGCCGCGGTGACCCACGACACGCCCGGCGTCGAGCCGGCGCTCGAAGGCCGTTATGGCGCCGATGCGATCGAGATCGGCGCCGACGAGGAAGTCGTCGCGCAAGGGACACTCGAAGGCACGACCGCGTTCACCAGGCTCCTCGATCACCTGAAACCCTGCACGCCCGAGTGGGCGAGCGCCATCTGCGACGTGCCGGCGGCGACCCTGCGGCGCGTCGCCGGCGAGTATCTGGCTCACGCGCACATCGGCGAGACCCTCTTGATCGACGGCAAGACGCTGCCGTTCCGTCCGGTGGCGGTGGCGCTCGGCAAGACCGTCAACAACGGCTGGGGCGGCTTCGAATGCTGCTGGGCGAGAACGATGCTGGCGGCGCTCGTGGGCGCGCTCGAGGTTCCCGGCGGTACGCTCGGCACGACGGTGCGGCTCAACCGCCCGCTCTCCGAGCGGCACGAGAGCGTCAAGCCCGGGCCCGACGGCTTCATGGCGTATCCGCTCAACCCGACCGACCGCGAGCACTGGAGCCCGAAGCCGAAAATCCGCAACGCCTACCGCACTCTCGTTCCGCTCGCCGGCGACGGCCCCTGGAGCCAGGCGCTCGGGCCGACGCATTTCTCCTGGATGTTCCTCGGCGAGACCCCGCCGGGACTGCCGCGCGTGACTT
>JBATEB010000333.1:0-4341 GCA_049663805.1 Burkholderiales bacterium
CACGAACGGATCGTGGAACCCGGCCTTGGCGGCGAGAATTCCCGCGACGTAGGCCCCCAGTCCGAAGTAGGCGCTGTGGCCGAGCGTGATGATTCCCGCATAGCCGACGATCAGATCGAGCGACAGGGCGTAGAGGATATAGATCAGAATGCGCGCCCCGAGGGAAAGATATTCGGGCAGTAGGAAGAAAGCCGCGATGGCGACGATCCAGGGCAGGAACTCGATCCAGCACACGCGGGGATCGGCCCGGTAGCCTCCGGCGTGGGCGGTCATGCGTGCCGCCCGAAGAGGCCCGCAGGCCGCCACAGCAGGACGGCGATCGTGGCGACGTAGATGGGGAAAGCGCCGTATTGCGGCAGCCAGTACTTGCAGGCGGTGTCGGCGATGCCGATCAGGAGCGCCGCGAAGAACGGCCCGCGCAGGCTGCCCAGGCCCCCCACCGAGACCACGACCAGAAAGTACACGAGGTTCTCGAAGGGATAAGTGGGCTGGATCGCGATGATCTCCGCGCCGAGCCCGCCGCCCAGTCCCGCGAGCCCGCTGCCCAGGGCGAAGGTGAGCGTGAACAGGCGCCTGGTGTTGATTCCGACCGACTGCGCCATGGCGCGGTTGTCCACCGTCGCCCGCACCATGGCCCCCCAGCGCGTCCGCTCCACGCCGAACCACAGCAGCGCGACCATCGCCGCGCTGAAGGCGATGATGAACACCCGGTAGGTCGGGAAGTCGCGACCCAGGAGCGGAAACTGGCCCTTGAGATAGGCGGGCAGCGCGACCGGTTGCTGCAGCGTGCCGTAGATGAACCGCGCCACGGCGACCGCGATGAAAATCAGCCCGATCGTGAACAGCACCTGCTCCAGGTCGCTCGCGGCATAGAGCCTGGAATAGAGCAATCGCTCCATGACGACGCTGCCGGCGGCGACGAGCACGAAGGCGAGCGCGAGGGCGAGCGGAAAGGGAACGCCGAATCGGGAGATTGCCGTGGTCAGCACGTAGCCCCCGGCCATGGCGAACACGCCGTGGGCGAGATTGGCGAATCCCATCAGCCCCATCGTGACCGACAGGCCCACCGATATCACATAGAGGATCATCCCCAGCGCAGTGCCGTGAAACGCCACGCTGACGAGCGACGCGAGCAGATTCTCCACGCGAGGATCATATACGAACGAACCCCGCGCTACCCGGCGGCGATCGGGGGAGACCGCCCCGCGCCCACGATGCTATGATCACCCGCTTTCGGCAAATCCACATGCTGCTCGAAAAACGCCTTGAACGCATGGTCCGGAGACTCGGTCGATCCGCGCCCATTCCGCTGCGTCTCGAGTTGTGGAACGGCCGCGCCTTCGATCTCGCCAGCCACCCCAAGGTCAAGATCGCCGTTCCGACCCCTTCGGCGCTGCGCTTCCTCCTGTCGCCTGACCTGATGAAGCTCGGCCAGGCCTACGTGGAGGGGTATCTGCGCGTCGAAGGTCCGATCCTCGAGGTATTTCGGGTCGCGGAAAGCCTTGCCCGCGGCGCGGCGTCGAGCGGAAGCCACGGCCTGCGCCGTTTCTGGCGCCACGACCGGAAACGTGACCGCAACGCCATCCAGTATCACTACGACGTTTCGAACGACTTCTACGCCCTCTGGCTCGACCGGGACATGGTGTATTCGTGCGCCTACTTTCGCCGCCCGGAGGATTCGCTCGAACTCGCCCAGGAGCAGAAGCTCGATCACATTCTCGAGAAACTCATGCTGCGGCCGGAAGAGCGGTTCCTCGACATCGGCTGCGGCTGGGGCGCCCTGATAGTCCGGGCTGCGAAGAAATACGGCGCGCGGGCCACGGGCGTGACGCTCAGCCGCAACCAATACGAGTTCGCCGCGAGGCGAATCCGGGAGGAAGGCCTCGAAGGCCGTTGCGAGGTGCGCCTGCAGGACTACCGCGATATTCCCGAAGAGGGCGCTTTCGACAAGATCGCGAGCGTGGGGATGTTCGAGCACGTCGGGCTGCACCACCTGAAGGACTATTTCGCGAAAATTCTCTCGCTGCTCGGCGACGGCGGCCTGGTCATGAATCACGGGATCACGGCGAGCGACCCCGACAGCCGCTGGGTGGGCCTGGGCGCGGGTGAGTTCATCAACCGCTACGTCTTTCCCCACGGCGAGCTTCCTCACCTGTCGCTCGTGCTGCGCGAGATGTCGGTCGCCGGCCTCGAGGTCGCGGACGTCGAGTCGTTGCGGCGACACTACGCGCTGACCTGCCTGGAGTGGGCCAGGCGGCTGGAGCAGAACCGGGAGCGGGCCATCGCGGCCGCCGGGGACAAGCGCTACCGCATCTGGCAAATCTATCTCGCGGGCTGCGCGCACGGTTTCGAGCATTCATGGATGAACATCTACCAGGTGCTCGCGCGCAAGGAGGCCGCGATTTCGAACCCGCTGCCGCTGACCCGCGACTACCTGTATCGCGGAGGCTGACTCGCCCCGTCAGGATTCAGTGGGATTCGGCCGTTCCGCGGAGGCGGAGCAGCCGGTCTAGCGTTTCGCGCACCTCCCCCAGGTGGGGGTTGACGCGCAATGCCGCGTCGAAGGCGAAGAGCGCGCCGTCGGTATCCCCGAGCGAGAGGCAGATCTGCGCGAAGCCGCAGATCGCGCCGTAGTGGCGCGGCTCGAGCTCCAGCGCCCGGTGAATGCTCGCCACGCTTTCGCCGTCGCGGTTTTGCATGTAATAGAGCGTGGCGCGCTTGTTCCAGGCTTCGGAGAAATCGGGGTGAGTGGCGACGAGTCTCGCGAGAATGCCCTCGGCCGCCTGGAAATCGAGCGCGGCCAGAGCGCGCGTCGCCCGCTCGAGGTCGAAGGCCGCCACGGAATCGCGATAGTGCATCCACAGACTCCAGATCTCGTCCTCGATGCGCCCGGCGCGTTCGCGGGTCGCGTCGCCGAGCGAGCGGAACAATCCGTGCAGCCGCTGCGGCAGACCGGGAGAAGGCCGGCGCCGGCTGCAGGTGGCGACCAGTGCGAGCGTGTCTTCGTACATTTCAGCGGAAATCCCGCGACGGCGCGGCGAGTCGCCCCAGAAGGGCGCTGTGGTCGGCGAGCCGCCTGGCTACAAGATGCATCACTTCGCCCTCGCGTTCAAGCACCCCTTCGACACCCATCAGGCGCGCGCCGAGCAGCTCGCGCCGCTGGCGTTCGACGAGGCGGGGCCAGACGATGACGTTGACGTAACCGGTTTCGTCCTCGAGCGTCACGAACACGGTCCCGGAGGCGGTGCCGGGGCGCTGGCGCCCGGTGACGATGCCCGCCGCCCGGGCCCGGCTGCCGCCCGGCAGCCGGGCGATCTCCTCCGCAGAGGCGAAACGCAGGCGCGCCAGGCGCTCACGCAAGAGCGCAAGGGGATGGCGCCCGAGCGTGAGGCCGGTGCTCGCGTAGTCGGCAACCAGGTTCTCTGCCTCGGTTGGAGGCGACAAAATCGCCGGAGCTTCCGCCACCGGCGCATCGCGCAGGATGTGCGCGCCGGTCTCGATTCCGGCCACCTGCCAGTAGGCGTGGCGCCGGTGGCCTGAGAGCGCTTCGAACGCTCCCGCGGCGGCCAGGCACTTCAAGTCGTGCCGGTTGAGCCCGGCGCGGCGAGCGAGATCCTCGACGCTGTCGAACGATCGATCCCGCCGCGCGGCGACAATGCGCTCGGCACCCGCTTGCGATAAACCTTGCACCAGCCGAAATCCGAACCGAACAACGGGCTGCACCACCCCGCCCTCCGCTTGCGCTACGGGCACCCCTCCTTTGCAAGGAGGGGAAGGACTTTTCCCCTCCTCGTCGAGGAGGGGTGGCAGCGCAGCTGCCGGGGTGGTCTCCAAAATGCAATCCCATTCGCTCGAGCACGCGTCCACCGGCCGCACCTCGACGCCGTGGCGGCGGGCGTCCTGCACCAGCTGCGAGGGCGTGTAGAAACCCATCGGCTGGCTGTTGAGGAGCGCCGCGAGAAACGCGGCCGGCTCGTGGCATTTGAGCCAGGCGGAAACGTAGGCGAGCAGGGCGAAGCTCACCGAGTGCGATTCGGGAAATCCGTATTCGCCGAAGCCGAGGATCTGCCGGTAGATGCGCTCGGCGAATTCCGCGGAAAGGCCGTTCCCGCGCATACCGTCCATGAGTTTTTTCCGGAAGGGCTCCAGCCCGCCTTTGCGTTTCCAGGCGGCCATCGCCCGGCGCAATCGATCCGCTTCGCCCGGGGTGAAGCCCGCCGCCACCACCGCGAGCTGCATCACCTGCTCCTGGAAGATCGGCACGCCGCAGGTGCGTTCGAGCACTTTTTTCACCGCATCGTTCGGGTAATCGATCGGCTCCAGGCCGCTGCGCCGCCGCAG
>JBATEB010000334.1:0-1744 GCA_049663805.1 Burkholderiales bacterium
CGCCGTCTCGGTGGGAGAGCCGTTTACGCTGACCCTGAACGCAAAATCGACCGAGCCGGTGACCGGCACCGCGCTGCAGATCGCCTACGACGCGCTTCGGCTTGCGGTGGTCGAGGTCAGGGAAGGATCGCTGCTCGGCCAGGGCAACGCCCGTACCGTCTTCAACCACAAGGTCGATGCGGCTCGCGGACGGATCCTGATCAGCGTCAATCGCGGCGGCCTGGAGGGGGCGGTCGGCGAAGGCGCGCTGCTCGAGGTGACCTTCAAGCCCGTGGCGGAGGTGCAGAACACCCCGGTGCAGATTTCCGTCGCCTCGCCGGTCGGACCCGGAGGCCGCCGGATCGAAGCGGCCGCCGGCGCGAAGCACGAGGTCTCGGTGGCGAGAGGGGCGCCGTGAACGCGGGAGCGCGCGGCTTCACGCTGATCGAGCTGGTGGTCACGGTGGTCATCGTGGGGCTGCTCGCCTCGGCGGCGGCGCCGCTGCTGGAGCTCACCGCGAGACGCAACCGCGAGCAGGAATTGCGTTCGGCGCTGCGCGAGATCCGCACCGCGATCGACGCCTACAAGCTGGCGACGGACCAGGGCCGCGTGCGCAGGACCGTGCTGCAGTCGGGCTACCCGCCGACCCTCGTCGCGCTGGTGGAAGGCGTTCCCGACGCACGCAACCCCGACAAGCGCCTGATCTACTTCCTGCGGCGGCTGCCGCCCGACCCGAGCTTTCCCGATCCCAACGCGAACCCGGCCGACACCTGGGGCAAGCGCAGTTACGCCAGCCGCCCCGACCGCCCCGAGGAGGGGGAGGACGTGTTCGATGTCTATTCGCTCTCGGACAAGGTCGGGCTGAACGGCCGCCCCTATCGCCTGTGGTAGCTCGAATATCATGTCGCGCCCGCGCGGTTTCACGCTGATCGAGCTGCTGGTGGTGATGGCGATCATCGGCGGCCTGCTCGCGCTCGCGGCGCCGCGCTATTTCCATCACGTCGACCGCGCCAAGGAGACCGTGCTCAGGAGCGACCTCGCCAGCATGCGCGATGCGCTCGACAAGTTCTTCGCCGACACCGGCCGCTATCCGAACAATCTCGACGAGCTGGTCGCGCGCCGCTACCTGCGCAAGGTCCCGCCCGACCCGATCACCGAAACGAGCGAGAGCTGGCTGGTCGTGGCTCCGGCCGACCCGGCGCTCGGCGGGGTGTACGACGTGAAGAGCGGCGCCGCGGGCCTCACCCTGGACGGGCGGCCCTACGGCGAGCTGTGACGATGCGGGCCCGCCCGATCCCTGCGCGGCGGACGCGGCACGCGGGCTTCACCTACATCGGTCTGCTGCTCGCGGTCGCGGTGCTCGGCGTCGGCCTCGCCGCCGTCGGCCAGGTCTGGCGCACCGCCGCGACGCGCGAAAAAGAGCGCGAGCTGCTCTTCGCCGGCAGCCAGTTCCGCACCGCGATCATGAACTATTACGCCGGCACCCCGGCGGGGCAGATCCGCTATCCGCGCAGTCTCGAGGACCTGGTCGAGGATCACCGCATGCCGGCGGTGCGGCGGTACTTGCGGCGCATCTACCCGGACCCGATCACCGGCGGCGACAAGTGGGGCCTCGTTCCGGCTTCCGACGGCGGCATCGCGGGCGTCTACAGCCTCTCCGAGCAGGCCCCGCTCAAGATCGCGGGCTTCACCGGCGCGGACGCCAAATTCGAAAAAGCCGAGCGCTACTCGGACTGGAAATTCGTCTATGCCCCGCCCGCGGCGA